>NZ_CP128846.1:3736000-4040000 GCF_030388665.1 Streptomyces flavofungini
GTGCTCGGCCGACACCGTGGTGCCGCGGATCACGAAGATGTCCACGCCCGCGTCCACGACGGCCTTGGAGAACTGCGCGGTGCGCTGCGGCGACAGGGCGGCGGCGGTGACGACTCCGGAGTCGCGCACCTCCTTGATGCGCTGCCCGATCAGCTCCTCCTTGATGGGAGCGGCGTAGATCTCCTGGAGGCGGCGGGTGGCCGCCTCGGCGGGCAGCTCCGCGATCTCGTCGAGCAGCGGCTGCGGGTCCTCGTACCGCGTCCACAGGCCTTCGAGGTTCAGCACGCCGAGGCCGCCGAGCTCACCGATGCGGATGGCGGTCGCCGGCGAGACGACGGAGTCCATGGGGGCCGCGAGGAAGGGCAGCTCGAAGCGGTAGGCGTCGATCTGCCAGGCGATCGAGACCTCCTTGGGGTCCCGGGTGCGCCGACTCGGCACGACGGCGATGTCGTCGAAGGCGTACGCCCGGCGGCCGCGCTTGCCGCGCCCGATCTCGATCTCAGTCACGTGTGTGGCCCTTCAGCTTTCCTATGGCGCTCCGTATGCCGTTCCAGTATCCCCGACACGCGCGTGGGGGCGGCCCGGGGAATCCGGACCGCCCCCACGCGCGCGTGGCCACCGGTCGCGTCGGCTCGTGCCGCGCCGGTGTGTCGGCTACTTGTTACGGCTGTAGTTCGGCGCCTCGACCGTCATCTGGATGTCGTGCGGGTGGCTCTCCTTGAGGCCCGCGGACGTGATCCGTACGAACCGGCCGTTGGCCTGGAGCTCGGGCACCGTGCGCCCGCCCACGTAGAACATCGACTGGCGCAGACCGCCCACCAGCTGGTGCACGACCGCCGACAGCGGGCCCCGGTAGGGCACCTGGCCCTCGATGCCCTCGGGGACCAGCTTCTCGTCGGAGGCGACGCCCTCCTGGAAGTACCGGTCCTTGGAGAACGACCGCTGCTCGCCGCGCGACTGCATGGCGCCCAGCGAACCCATGCCCCGGTAGGACTTGAACTGCTTGCCGTTGATGAACAGCAGCTCGCCCGGGGACTCCTCGCAGCCCGCGAGCAGCGAGCCCAGCATGACCGTGTCCGCACCGGCCACGAGCGCCTTGGCGATGTCTCCGGAGTACTGCAGGCCGCCGTCGCCGATCACCGGGACACCGGCTTCCTTGGCGGCGAGCGACGCTTCGTAGATGGCCGTTACCTGCGGTACGCCGATGCCGGCGACGACGCGGGTCGTACAGATGGAGCCGGGGCCGACGCCGACCTTGATGCCGTCGACACCGGCGTCGATGAGCGCCTTGGCGCCCTCGCGGGTGGCGATGTTGCCGCCGATGACGTCCACGCCGCCGGCGTTCGACTTGATCTTGGCGACCATGTCGCCGACGAGCCGGGAGTGGCCGTGCGCGGTGTCGACGACGATGAAGTCGACGCCCGCCTCGATCAGCGCCTGGGCGCGGTCGAAGGCGTCCCCGGCGACGCCGACGGCGGCACCGACGAGGAGGCGGCCCTCGGAGTCCTTGGCGGCGTTCGGGTACTTCTCGGCCTTCACGAAGTCCTTGACCGTGATGAGGCCCTTGAGCACACCGGCGTCGTCGACCAGCGGCAGCTTCTCGATCTTGTGGCGGCGCAGCAGCTCCATGGCGTCCACGCCGGAGATGCCGACCTTGCCGGTGACGAGCGGCATGGGGGTCATGACCTCGCGCACCTGGCGCGTGCGGTCGGCCTCGAAGGCCATGTCGCGGTTGGTGACGATGCCGAGCAGCTTGCCGCCGCCGTCGGTCACCGGGACACCGCTGATGCGGAACTTGGCGCAGATCGCGTCGGCCTCGGCGAGGGTCGCGTCCGGGTGCACCGTGATCGGGTCGGTGACCATGCCGGACTCGGACCGCTTGACCAGGTCGACCTGGTTGGCCTGGTCGGCGATGGAGAGGTTGCGGTGCAGCACGCCGACGCCGCCCTGGCGGGCCATGGCGATGGCCATCCGGGACTCGGTGACCTTGTCCATCGCCGCGGACAGCAGCGGGACGTTCACCCGGACGTTCTTCGAGATGGACGAGGCGGTGTCGATGTCGCCGGGTGCCATGTCGGACGCGCCCGGCAGCAGCAGCACGTCGTCGTAGGTCAGCCCGAGTGTCGCGAATTTCTCGGGCACTCCGTCGACGTTTGCAGTCATGACACCTTCCCCAATGGCCTTGATCGGTGCGGATGTCCATGCTAACGGGAAGCATGGCCCTCTCATTCCACAGTGCCGGCGGGGGCCCGGGTTCGTAGGTTTCTACAGCCGCACGGTGGTGGTGTGGCCTCTCGGGCCGGGGGCGGCTCGGCGCCGCCGGGGTGCGCCGTGCGGGCCGAGCGCCGCTGCGCCGGAAAGAGGGACCCGGCTCGACCGGGAGGGCGAGGCCCCGCCCTACGGCGTGGCGAAAGTCTCCGGACCTACTGCTCGGCCAGCGCCCGCAGGCGGCTCAGGGCGCGGTGCTGGGCCACCCGGACCGCCCCCGGCGACATCCCCAGCATCTGCCCGGTCTCCTCGGCCGTGAGGCCGACGGCGACCCGCAGGAGCAACAGCTCGCGCTGGTTGTCCGGCAGGTTGGCGAGCAGCTTCTTGGCCCACTCGGCGTCGCTGCTGAGCAGCGCCCGCTCCTCGGGGCCGAGGGAGTCGTCGGGCCGCTCGGGCATCTCGTCCGAGGGCACGGCGGTGGAACCGGGATGGCGCATGGCGGCGCGCTGCAGGTCGGCGACCTTGTGCGCGGCGATGGCGAAGACGAAGGCCTCGAAGGGCCGTCCGGTGTCCCGGTAGCGCGGCAGCGCGAGCAGCACCGCGACACAGACCTCCTGCGCGAGGTCCTCGACGAAGTGCCGCGCGTCGCCGGGCAGTCGGGAGAGTCGGGTGCGGCAGTACCGCAGCGCGAGCGGGTGGACGTGGGCCAGCAGATCGTGCGTGGCCTGCTCGTCCCCCTCGACGGCGCGTAGGACGAGGGCACCGATCACCGTCGTCTTGTCATCGCGCATCGGTCCATGGTGCCTTGGCGCCGACTGATCCGTGGCACCGCGTCCATAGTTGTGCATCGAAGCGTTATGAGCGAGTGCGCCGGAACTCATCTCCCGCACCCTCCCCTCCCGCTCGGCCGACTCGTCCCCAAGGAACTCCACACCTCAAGGATGCGGCATCGGCGGCGAAGCGCCACAAGCCGCTCTCGAAGCGGGTGCTCGCGGGCCTCCATGGCCCCGCCCGCCGCACGGCGGGCGGGAACAACCATGCCCCCGCCCCAGCACACTCAGCGAACCAGGCCCCAGCGGAAACCGAGCGCCACCGCGTGCGCGCGGTCCGAGGCGCCGAGCTTCTTGAAGAGCCGCCTGGCGTGCGTCTTCACCGTGTCCTCGGAGAGGAAGAGCTCGCGGCCGATCTCGGCGTTCGACCGGCCGTGGCTCATCCCTTCGAGAACCTGGATCTCACGCGCGGTGAGCGTGGGCGCCGCGCCCATCTCGGCCGAGCGAAGACGGCGCGGGGCCAGTCGCCAGGTCGGGTCGGCGAGCGCCTGTGTGACGGTCGCGCGCAGTTCGGCGCGCGAGGCGTCCTTGTGCAGATAGCCGCGGGCCCCGGCGGCGACCGCGAGCGCGACCCCGTCCAGGTCCTCGGCGACCGTGAGCATGATGATGCGCGCTCCCGGGTCGGCCGAGAGCAGCCGCCGCACGGTCTCCACGCCGCCCAGTCCGGGCATGCGTACGTCCATCAGAATCAGGTCCGAGCGGTCGGCGCCCCAGCGGCGGAGGACTTCCTCGCCGTTGGCCGCTGTCGTCACGCGCTCGACGCCGGGCACGGTCGCGACCGCGCGGCGCAGCGCCTCTCGGGCGAGCGGGGAGTCGTCGCAGACGAGGACGGATGTCATGGCCGTCCTCCGCAGCTGATGCGCGTCACCTTGAGCCTCCAGGCTGGTACAAGTCGTCACCTGTGCGGTTGACGCACTCGGACATCTGCCCGAGCACTTGTTCTTTCAACCGCCTCCGCACTCTCAACGACGGTCACTCGAAAGAGTTACGGGTCAGTCAGCCGTCTTCGGCACTCTACGTGAGGGCGCGGACACGGCACAGGCGGCGCGGGCGGATGCGACCCCCCAACAGGCCCCGACGAGCACCAACAAGAGCTATGCCCCATTTAGCGGCTTTTCTTCCCTTTTCCTGGTGTCTGTGGCTAGATTCGCAATGAGTCATATTTTCATCTCCTTAGACAGTAGATGTACGGTCATGGGCACCGTATCCGCGCCAGAACGGCTACCAGGAGACACGCAATGGCAGATTTCTCCCGCCTTCCCGGACCGAACGCAGATCTGTGGGACTGGCAGCTCCTCGCGGCCTGCCGCGGGGTGGACAGCTCGCTCTTCTTCCACCCGGAGGGCGAGCGCGGCGCGGCACGGAGCGCACGTGAGAACTCGGCCAAGGAGGTCTGCATGCGCTGCCCGGTGCGCGCGGAGTGCGCGGCGCACGCGCTCGCGGTCCGCGAGCCGTACGGCGTGTGGGGCGGGCTGACCGAGGACGAGCGCGAGGAGCTGATGGGCCGGGCCCGCAACCGCCTGGTCACGGCGGGGGGTAGCGGCGCGACGTCCTGAAGGAACGTTTCTTCACGCGCGCCTCAGCGCGCGGCGGCCCGCGCCAGGTGGTCGAGGGTGGCGGCGACGGCCGGCACCTGCGCCAGGTCGGGCAGCGTGAGCGCCACGATCTCCCGGCGCACGGCGGGCTCCACCGTCACCGTGCGGGCCCCCTTCGGGCGTACCGACTCGATCGCGAGCTCGGGCAGCACCGCGACCCCGAGGCCTGCCCCGACCAGGCCGATCACCGCCGGGTAGTCGTCCGTGGCGAAGTCGATGCGGGGGGCGAAGCCCGCGCTCTCGCAGACCTCCACCAACTGGCGGCGGCAGCGCGGGCAGCCCGCGATCCACGACTCGTCGGCAAGCTCACCGATGGTCACGCTCTCGGTCTTCGCCAAGCGGTGCTCGTCCGGTACGAGGCCGACGAGCCGGTCGTCGAGCAGCGGCCGTACGACGAGGTCGTCCCACTCGTCCGCGGCGGCGGCCCCCGCGTACCTGAAGGCGAGCGCCACGTCGCAGTCGCCCTCGCGCAGCATCTCCACCGAGCGCGGGGGCTCGGCCTCCTCCAGGGAGACGCGGGTGCCGGGGTGCGCGGCGCGCAGCGCGGCGAGCGCGCCCGGCACGAGGGTGGAGGAACCGCTCGGGAAGGAGACGAGACGGACGCGGCCCGCGCGCAGTCCGGCGATGGCGGCGACCTCCTCCTCGGCCGCGGTCAGCCCGGCGAGGATGCCCGCGGCATGCCTGACCAGGGCCTCTCCTGCCTGCGTGAGGCGCATCTCGCGGCCGGTGCGGATCAGCAGCGGCGTGCCCGCCGACGCCTCGAGCGCCTTCATCTGCTGGCTGACGGCGGGCTGGGTGCAGCCGAGCTCGCGGGCCGCCGCCGAGAAGGAGCCGGTGGCGGCCACGGCACGCAGGACACGGAGATGACGGGCCTCGATCATGATCCGAGCATAAGCGACTCTTGGAGCAGTCGCTCAATATCGCGTGGCCGCTTTGAGGAGCGCTCGCTTAGCCTGGCCGTATGAAGCTTCTCTCCGTGAACGTGGGCCGGCCCAAGACCGTCGACTACACCGACTCCCCCGGCGGCCGCACCGGGATCGACAAGCAGCCCGTCGACGGGGCCGTCCGGGTGACCGCGCCCGGCCCCAAGGGCACCGGCGGCAGTGGCCTCACCGGAGACACCATCTGCGACCTGCGCCATCACGGCGGCAACGACCAGGCGGTGTACGCCTTCGCCCGCGAGGACCTCGACGCGTGGGAGCGGCAGCTCGGCCGTGCGCTGCCCAACGGCGGCTTCGGTGAGAACCTCACCACGTCCGGCGTGGACGTGAACGGCGCGCTGATCGGCGAGCGTTGGCGGGTCGGCCCCGACCTGCTCCTGGAGGTGACCTCCTCGCGCATTCCGTGCCGCACCTTCCAGGGGCACGTGGGCGAGGCGGGCTGGGTGCGGCGGTTCACGCAGACCCTGCTGCCGGGCGCCTATCTGCGGGTCATCGAGCCGGGCGACATCCAGGCGGGCGACGCGGTCGAGATCGTGCACCGCCCGGACCACGAGGTCACCGTCGCCCTGCAGTTCCGGGCCGTGACCACCGAGCGCGCGCTGCTGCCCTCGCTGCTCGCGGCCGGCGACGCGCTGCACCCCGAGACGGTGCGCAAGGCGCGCAAGTACATGGAGAAGCAGAGCGCGCGGGAAGCCTGAGCGGCATGGGGGACATCCCTGACAGGGGAAGTCCCTAGGGACGTACGGGAAGTTGAATCGGGGTCGGGTGGGGGCCGTCCCCGATATTCCGGGGCGGGCCGAGCCGCGATTCTCGAATCATGTCCCGACTCACGAGCAAGCCATGGCTCAAACGTGCCCTCCTCATCATCGGCAGCGTCGTCACCGTCGTCGCGCTGGCACTCGGCGGCGGCGTGCTGTGGCTGTGGCAGGACGCGAAGGTCAGCACGGTCGGCAAGGAGTCGTTCGACAACGCCCTCGCGATACCGCCCCTGGCCGAGTCCCGCATGGACAAGGACGGCACCCGCGTCTTCGACCTGCGCATGCAGCCGGGCCGGAAGGAGTTCAAGGCCGGACGCGCCACACCGACCTGGGGCTTCAACGGCGACCATCTGGGCCCGACCCTGCGCGCGAAGCGCGGCGAGAAGGTCCGCGTGCGGATCCGCAACGGCCTCGACGAGGCCTCGACCGTCCACTGGCACGGCATGCACCTGCCCGCGAAGATGGACGGCGGCCCGCACCAGATGATCCGGCCCGGCGGCAGCTGGAGCCCGCACTGGAAGGTGGACCAGCCCGCGGCCACTCTCTGGTACCACCCGCACCCGCACGGGGCGACGGAGAAGCACGTGCAGCGCGGCCTCGCGGGCATGTTTCTCCTCGACGACAAGCGCAGCGCGCGTCTCGCGCTGCCGAAGAAGTACGGCGTCGACGACCTGCCGGTGATCGTGCAGGACGTGAGGTTCGACGGCGCGAAGTTCGACCACGGCCACAAGATGATGCGCAACGTCGGCTTCCTCGGCGACCGGACCATGGTCAACGGAACGCTCGCGCCGTACCAGGAGGTGGGCGACGAACTCATACGCCTGCGGCTCCTGAACGCCTCGACGGCCCGTACGTACGACTTCGGCTTCCCGGACGACCGGCCCTTCTCCCTGGTCGGCACGGACGGCGGCGCCCTGGAGCGGCCGGCGCGGATGGAGCGGATACAGCTGTCGCCGGGTGAGCGGGCCGAGATCGTGGTGCGGATGCGGCCCGGGGAGAAGACCGTGCTGCGCAGCTTCCCGCAGGACAACTACGGGAGCGCCTGGCAGCAGCGGTTCAGTGGGGGCGACGACTCCTTCGACGTGCTCCAGCTGCGGGCGGCGAAGCGGCTGCGTCCCTCGCCCGCGCTGCCCTCGGAGCTGGGCGAGCTGGAGGTGCCGGACGGTGCGGGGGCGAGCCGGGCGCGGTTCTTCGACCTGAAGCAGTCCGGGATCAACGGCCGGGCGATGCGGATGGACCGGATCGACGAGGTGGTCACGCGCGGGGCCACCGAGACCTGGACCGTGCGCAACGACAACGGCATGCCGCACAACTTCCATGTGCACGACGTGCAGTTCCGGGTCCTTGAGGTGAACGGCGAGACGCCACCGCCCGAGCTGCGCGGCCCCAAGGACACGGTGTTCCTGCCGAACGGCACGACGATGAAACTGGCCCTGCGCTTCACGGGCCCGGCCGACCCGAAGACGCCGTACATGTACCACTGCCATCTCCTGAGCCACGAGGACGGAGGAATGATGGGGCAGTTCGTGGTCGTCGAGAAGGGCCAGAAGGCGGTCGAGCCGTCCGGACGGCACAGCGGGCACTGAGGCTCACTAGCCTTGGTCCATGACTACGGCTCTCATCACAGGATCGACCGCCGGTATCGGCGCCGCCTTCGCGCGGCGGCTCGCCAGTGACGGGCACAACCTGGTCCTGGTGGCGCGCGACACGAAGCGGCTGCGCGAACAGGCGACCGAGCTGCACGACCGGCACGGCATCGAGGCGGAGGTCCTGACCGCCGACCTCGCCACGGAGGACGGCATCACGGCCGTCGAGGAGCGGCTCGCCCGGCGCCGCGACGGAGTCGACCTGCTGGTCAACAACGCCGGATTCGGCAACAAGGGCCGCTATTTGGAGGTGCCGCTCGCCGACGAGCTGACGATGCTGAAGGTGCACTGCGAGGCCGTCCTGCGGCTGACGTCGGCGGCGACGGCGGCGATGCGGGAGCGGGGCCGGGGCGGTGTCGTGAACGTCGCGTCGGTGGCGGCGTTCGTGCCGCGCGGGACGTACGGCGCGTCCAAGGCGTGGGTCGTGCAGTTCACGCAGGGCGCGGCCAAGGACCTGGCGGGCTCCGGGGTGCGGCTGATGGCCCTGTGCCCCGGCTTCGTCCGCACGGAGTTCCACGAGCGGGCGGGCATGGGCACGGACAACATCCCCAAGTGGATGTGGCTGGACGCCGACAAGCTGGTGGCCGCGGCCCTGGCCGACCTGGCCCGCGGCAAGTCCCTGTCCATCCCGGACCCGCGCTACAAGACCCTGATGGGCCTGGTGAAGCTGACCCCGAGGGCCCTGCTCGGCGGGGTGACGTCGAGGACGGGCAGAAAGTACGGCCCGAAGTAGCAGCGCGCGCAGGGGCCAGGCCTCGCAGGGACCAGGACTCACGGGGGCCAGGCCTCGCAGGGACCGCGCCCCGCAGGAGCCAGGCTTCGCAAGGACCGCGCCCCGCAGGAGGAGCGCCCCGAAGGGGCGCGGGGAACTGCGCGAGGACGGACCACGGCTCGCACCCGGCGGCACAACAGCACCCGGCAGACACATGACCGAAGACACATGACCGAAGACGCACGCCCCCCGAAAGACGCGTGACCGAAGACGCACGACCCGGCAGACGCGTACGCGTGGCCCGGCAAGCGCACGACCCGACAGACGCGCACGCGTGGCCCGGCAGGCGCAAGGCCGGGAAACGCCGAAGGCCCGGCATCCCGCGACGGGATGCCGGGCCTTCGTCCGAGCTCAAGCAGCTCAGGCGGACCAGGCAGCGCAGGCGACCAGCACCGGCGCAGGCTCAGGTCACCGCTCAGTGAGCGTGACCGTGCCCGTGGCCGTGGCCGCCGTCAGCCTCTTCCTCGGCCGGCTTCTCGACGACCAGGGTCTCGGTCGTGAGCAGCAGGGAGGCGATGGAGGCGGCGTTCTCCAGGGCGGAGCGCGTCACCTTGACCGGGTCGATGACGCCGGCCTTGACCAGGTCGACGTACTCGCCGGTCGCGGCGTTGAAGCCGAAGCCCTTGTCGAGCTCCGCCACCTTGGTGGTGATGACGTAGCCCTCGAGGCCGGCGTTCTCGGCGATCCAGCGCAGCGGCTCGACGACGGCGCTGCGGACGACCGCGACACCGGTGGCCTCGTCGCCGGTCTTGTCGAGGTTGCCCTTGAGGACCTTGGCGGCGTGGACGAGCGCGGAGCCACCACCGGAGACGATGCCCTCCTCGACCGCGGCGCGGGTCGCGGAGATGGCGTCCTCCAGACGGTGCTTCTTCTCCTTCAGCTCCACCTCGGTGGCGGCGCCGACCTTGATGACGCACACGCCGCCGGCCAGCTTCGCGAGGCGCTCCTGGAGCTTCTCGCGGTCCCAGTCGGAGTCCGTGGCCTCGATCTCGGCCTTGATCTGGGCGACGCGGCCCTCGACGTCAGCGGAGTTGCCGCCGCCGTCGACGATGGTCGTGTCGTCCTTGGTGATGGTGACGCGGCGGGCGGTGCCGAGCACGTCAAGGCCGACCTGGTCGAGCTTGAGGCCGACCTCCTCGGCGATGACGGTGCCGCCCGTGAGGGTGGCCATGTCGCCGAGCATCGCCTTGCGGCGGTCGCCGAAGCCGGGGGCCTTCACCGCGACGGCGTTGAACGTGCCGCGGATCTTGTTCACGACGAGGGTCGACAGGGCCTCGCCCTCGACGTCCTCGGCGATGATCAGGAGCGGCTTGGAGGAGCCGGCCTGGATGACCTTCTCCAGGAGCGGCAGCAGGTCCTGGATGGAGGAGATCTTGCCCTGGTGGATGAGGATGTACGGGTCCTCGAGCACCGCCTCCATGCGCTCCTGGTCCGTCACGAAGTACGGCGACAGGTAGCCCTTGTCGAAGGCCATGCCCTCGGTGAAGTCCAGCTCCAGGCCGAAGGTGTTGGACTCCTCGACGGTGATGACACCGTCCTTGCCGACCTTGTCCATCGCCTCGGCGATGAGCTCGCCGACCTGCTGGTCCTGGGCGGAGAGCCCGGCCACGGCGGCGATGTCGGACTTGTCGTCGATCGGACGGGCGGTGGCGAGGAGGTCCTCGGAGACCGCCTTGACCGCGGCGTCGATGCCCTTCTTCAGGGCGGCCGGGGAAGCGCCGGCGGCGACGTTGCGCAGGCCTTCCTTGACCAGGGCCTGGGCCAGCACGGTGGCGGTGGTGGTGCCGTCACCAGCGATGTCGTTGGTCTTGGTCGCCACCTCCTTCACGAGCTGGGCGCCGAGGTTCTCGTACGGGTCCTCGACCTCGACCTCACGGGCGATGGTGACGCCGTCGTTGGTGATGGTGGGAGCGCCGAACTTCTTGTCGATGACGACGTTGCGGCCCTTGGGGCCGATCGTCACCTTGACCGTGTCGGCAAGCTTGTTGACGCCGCGCTCGAGGGCGCGACGGGCGTCCTCGTCGAACTTCAGGATCTTCGCCATGGGAGCGTTTCAGCCCTCTCGAAAACTCGGGTGAACGAGCCGCGCCCCTCGCCGCCCGGCAAATCAGCGGGGTGACCAGGGGCGCAGCGCAAGCAAATCTGCAGGTGAAGCAGGTACAGCAGAGACGAAGGACGCTCGACTACTTCTCGATGATCGCGAGCACGTCGCGGGCCGAGAGGACGAGGTACTCGTCGCCGTTGTACTTCACCTCGGTGCCGCCGTACTTGCTGTAGAGCACGACGTCGCCGACCTTCACGTCGAGCGGCAGGCGCTCGCCGTTCTCGAAGCGACCCGGGCCCACGGCGAGGACAGCCCCCTCCTGGGGCTTCTCCTTCGCGGTGTCCGGGATGACCAGGCCAGAGGCCGTGGTCTGCTCGGCGTCGAGCGGCTGGACCACGATGCGGTCCTCAAGCGGCTTGATGGCAACCTTGGAGCTGGCGGTCGTCACGATCCGACCTCCCCCTTCGGAGATCTCGCGGGGTTAACTGATCTGAGGTGGCGACCAGGTGGATCCGTCGTCGCGGGTGCCGGACCTGCCCGTCGCTGTTGGCACTCTCCAGTGGGGAGTGCCAGGCCCGAGACTAGGACGACGATTAGCACTCGGTCAAGCGGAGTGCCAATGCGGGCGGCGTGACGAGGGGTCGGGGCAGGGCGCCCGGACCGAGACCCGGGCTCACGCCTTCGGACAACGTCCCGCCCGGGCGCAGGGTTCCGAGCACTCCGGGCGGGCACCAGCGCTCCGCCCGCCGCAGCTCGTGCGGGACCTTCCGCGGGATCTTCTCGGCCGCCTTCCGGCCGAGGCGCTCGATCGGGTCGACCGACTGCGCGCAGCCGGTGAGCAGCAGGACGGAGGCGAGCACGCCCGCCGTGGCCCCCGCCGCGACGGCCACCTCCCGGGCCCGCGCGGCGCCGTCCCGTGCGGGGCGGCCCCGCGCGGGCCGGTTCACAGGTAGTCCTCGAGGCGCGCCACGGCGTACCCCTTGGCCGTGACCGTCCTCAGGACCGTGCGGACCATGTCGGGCATGGTGCCCTTCCAGTCCTCACGGCCGCGGAAGTGCGTGAGGATGATGTCGCCGGGGTGCAGGTCCTTGTCCCACTCGCGCCACTCCATGTGCCGGGCGAAGCCCTCGGAGGCCCACAGCGGCACCGCCTTGATGCCGCAGGCCTTGGCGGCGCGCAGGGTGTCGCGGTTGTAGTTCCCGTACGGCGGCCGGAACAGCTCGGGCCGCTTGCCGTACCGCTTCTGGATGGTGTCCTGCATCCCGCAGATCTCCCGCCGCTGCCCCTCGTAGGAGAGCCCCGGCAGATAGCGGTGGTTGAGCGTGTGGTTGTTCAGTACGACGCCGCTCTTCTGCATCCGCTTGAAGTAGCCGTAGTCCTCCTTGACCAGGTAGTCGCTGAGGAAGGCGGTGTACGGGATCTTCAGGTCGCGCATCATCCGCAGGAACGCCGGGTCCTTCTCGGCGCCGTCGTCGATCGTCAGGAAGACGACCTTGTCCTTGGTCGGGACGGTGGTGAACACCGGTGGCAGCTGTGCCTGCCCCTCGACCTCGAAGCCCTTGCGGGTGGTGATGCGGGGCTTGACGGCGGGCGCGGGGGGTGCGGCGAGCGGGGCCTGCGCGAGCCCCCAGCGCTTCGCGGCCGCGGCCCGCGCGGCCTGCTTCGCGCGCAGCGCGTCGGCGTAGTCCCGCAGCGCCTGGGCGGGCGGGCCGAGCCGCGGCTGCTGGCCGTGCGCGCCGGAGCCGCCCCGCTCGTCGCCGTCGGCGGCGCAGCCGGAGGCGATCGCGGTGGCAACGACGGCGGTGCTGACGGCGAGGGCGGCGAGGCGGCCGCGCCTGCGCCGCCCGCGCGCGCCGCCCCGCCCACCGCCCCGTCCGCCCGCCGCACCCGGCCTGCCCGGCCTGCCCTCCCGGCCAATTTGTTCTTTTTGTCGTACTAGTCGCATGGCGCCGGATCCTCGCAGCTCAGGCGCCCTGCAGGGGGCCGACACCGCCGCCGTACGCGCACCTTCCACCGACTGGCCCACAATGGGCGACGTGAACGATCCGCTTGCCTCCTTCGCCGCGCTCCGCACCGCCGAGGGCCAGGGCCTCCTCGACGCCGTACGCGACGTCGAACCGAGCCAGGAGCTGGCGGTGGCCACCCGGCTGCGCCGCGAGCACCCCGCCGACCTGGTCTCCGCCGCGCTCGCGCAGGCGCGGCTGCGGCAGCGGGCGGTTCCGAAGTTCGGCGCGGCGGACGCCGCCCGCATGTACTTCACTCCGAACGGCGTCGAGCAGTCCACGCGGACGTCCGTGGCGACGTACCGCGCGCGGCGGTTTCAGGACCTCGGCGTACGTTCCGTCGCCGACCTCTGCTGCGGCATCGGCGGCGACGCCATCGCCCTCGCGCGCGCCGGGATCGCCGTCCTCGCCGTCGACCGTGACCCGCTGACCTGCGCGGTCGCCCGCGCCAACGCGGAGGCACTGGGTCTCGTCGACCTCATCGAGGTCCGCGAGGCGGACGTCACGGACATCGACACCTCCCCGTACGACGCCGTCTTCGTCGACCCCGCGCGGCGCGGCGGGCGCGGCCGCATCTTCGACCCCGAGGCGTACTCGCCGCCCCTCTCCTGGGCCGTCGAGACCGCCCGCAAGGCGCCCCGCGCCGCCCTCAAGATCGCTCCCGGCATCCCCCACGACGCCGTGCCCGGCGAGGCCGAGGCCGAGTGGATCTCGGACGGGGGTGACGTGAAGGAGGCCGTGCTGTGGTTCGGCACCGGCGCGCCCGGCTCCCACCGGGCCACCCTGCTGCCCGCCGGTGACACCCTCGCCTCCCCGCTCGCCACGATGCTCCCCGACCCGGACGTCCGGCCCGTCGGGCGCTACCTGTACGAGCCCGACGGGGCCGTCATCCGCGCCCACCTCGTCGCCGAGGTCGCCTCCCGGGTCGGCGGGGGGCTCATCGACGAAACCATCGCCTACGTCACGTCCGACGCCGCCGTCGCCACGCCCTACGCCACCGCCTACGAGATCACCGACCAACTCCCCTTCAACGTGAAGAAGTTGAAGGCGCTGCTCCGGGATCGCGGGGTCGGCGTTCTCACCGTCAAGAAGCGTGGCTCCGCCGTCGAGCCCGAGGAACTCCGCCGCAAGGTGAAGCCCCAGGGGCCTGGGTCCGCCACGGTTTTCCTCACCCGGGTCGGGGGCGCTCCCACCATGCTGGTGGGCCACCCGACGGGTTAGCCCTCGCGGGGCGCCCCAGTCCCACCCCTTTCCCGAAACCGGGGGCTGCGCCCCCTGGACCCCGCTCATCGGCGCTCCGCGCCTCGTCCTCAAGCGCCGGACGGGCTGTGACTTGGGTGGGTGCCCCGGGCGGGTGGGACAGGCTCCCGCCGTATCGGCGCTTCGCGCCTCGTCCTCAAACGCCGGACGGGCTGAGATGTGCCGGGGCGGGCTGGGGATGTGCGGGTGGGGCCCCGCCTTGATGTGCGGGGCCCCACCCCTTGATGCGCGGGTGAACCCGCCCCTTGACGTGCCGGTGCATTCCAGCCCGTCCGGCGTTTGAGGACGAGGCCGCAGGCCGATCGGGGGCGGACCGTCCCACCCGCCACGGGACACCCACCCCCGGGGTCCAGGGGCGCAGCCCCCACGCGGCGGAGCGCACATGGACACAGCCGGAGAACCGGAGAAGGGGCGGGACCGGGGCGCCCCGCGAAGGACTACCCCCCGCACCGGCCCGCCCGCCCCGCTCGCCCCGCTCGCCCCAACAACAACTCCCGCTCCCGCACGTTCCGCGTGAGCCCCGCCGCTCGCTCGAACTCCACCCGCGCCTCCGCGAACCGCCCGAGCCGGGCGAGCAGGTCGCCCCGGGCGCTGGGGAGCAAGTGGTAGGAGCGCAGGGCTGGTTCGACGGCGAGGGCGTCGACGAGGGCGAGCGCGGGCCCGGGCCCGTCGGCCATGGACACGGCGACGGCCTCGGTGAACGGCCCGTCCGTGACGGAGAGGCTGCCGTTCTCCCAGCGCACCCGTGCTCCCTGAGAGGTCGGCGCGAGGCCGGCGGTTTCGACCAGCGCGCCCGCCTTGGTGATCTCCTCGAACAACTTGCCCATGCGCTCCTGCAGTTCGGGGCTCGGGCCGCCCTCGGGCACGTCGTTCTCGTCGATGCGGATCATCGTCAGGTAGCGCGGCAAGGCCGTGTCTCCGTTCAGGCTGCGGGCGGGGCCTTCCCCCGCCTCTCACTCATGCGTCGAACGGGAGACGCCCGGATCGACACCCTCGCCGGGATTCTTCGAAGATTTCTCGGATACGTACGTCTGCGCAGGTCGCGAAGGTATCGCCGCCGACGGTGCGGGCGCGCGCCGCCGCCCGTGCAGCACCGCCGTCGCCAGCGCCGCCGCCACCAGCAGCCCCGCCGCCACCCCGAACGCCGCCGCGAACCCGTCCGCGAGCGCCCCCGGGCCACCGCCCGCCCCCGTCGCGCTCGACGCCACCGTCACCAACACCGCGAGCCCGATCGAACCGCCGAGCTGGCGCGAGGTGTTGAGCAGCCCGGACGCCATGCCGGTCTCCCCCGCCGCCACGCCCGATGTCGCCGCCGCGCCGAGCGGCACGAAGCACATGCCGATGCCGACGGCGG
Source organism: Streptomyces flavofungini (assembly GCF_030388665.1). Taxonomy (NCBI): domain Bacteria; kingdom Bacillati; phylum Actinomycetota; class Actinomycetes; order Kitasatosporales; family Streptomycetaceae; genus Streptomyces; species Streptomyces flavofungini. The sequence continues at coordinate 3,751,412 of NZ_CP128846.1, forward strand.
CCACGAGCGAGGGGCCGAGGACGGACCCCGCGAACGTGCCACCCGCCTCGACCGCGAGCGCGAACCACGCGAACCCGGCCGCGCCGAGCAGCCCGCCCGTCACGAGGAGCGCCCGCTCCCCGACCCGGCCCACCGTGCGGGTCGCGATCACCGTGCCCGCGACGACGCCCGCGCAGAAGGGCAGGAAGGCGGCTCCGGCGCGCGTGGGGCCGTACGCCATGACGTCCTGGAGGTAGAGCGAGGTGAAGTAGAACGCGGCGAACTGGCCCGAGGACATCAGGAGCGCGAAGACGTTCGCGGAGAGCACGGGGCGGTGTCCGAGCAGGCCGAGGCGGAGCAGGGGGCCGCTGCCGCGCCGCTCGCCCCGGCGCTCGACCGCGCAGAACGCCCCCAGCAGGACGGCCGCGGCGGTCAGCGTGCCCACGGTCGCCACCGAGCCCCAGCCGTGCGCCTCGGTGCGGACCAGACCCAGGACGAGCACGCTCGTACCCGCCGTGACCAGGAGCGCGCCCGACACGTCCAGGCGCGGCGCGGCCCCCGCGCGCCGGTCCGCGGGCACCCCGGAGCGGCTCGCCGCGAGCGCCACGAGCACCACCGGCACGTTGATCAGCATCACCGAGCGCCAGCCCGCCCAGTCGGTGAGCAGTCCGCCCGCCATGACCCCGACGGCGCCGCCGAGCGCGCCCGAGGCGCCCCAGAGGCCGAGGGCCCGCGCCCGCGCCCGGCCCGCCGTGAAGTGGACGGTGATCAGCGCGAGCGCCACCGGCGCGAGGGCTGCGGCGCCCGCCCCCTGCACCGCGCGCGCCGCGATCAGCTGTCCCGGGCCCTGCGCGAGCCCGCCGAGGAGGCTCGCGGCCCCGAACACCAGGAACCCGGCGACCAGCGTGCGCCTGCGCCCCGCGAGGTCGGCCAGTCTGCCGCCGAGCATGAGGAGCCCGCCGAACGCGAGGGCGTACGCGTTCACGACCCAGGTCAGCGACTCGGGCGCGAAGCCGAGGTCGTCGCCCATGTCGGGCAGGGCGATGTTGACGACGGACATGTCGAGGGAGACGAGGAACTGGACGGTCAGGAGGACGGGGAGCAGCAGCGGGCCGCGCGCGGGCGACTGGCCGCTCGGCCCGGTCAGCGGGGTCGGCGTGGTCGTCATGCGCCGCACATTAATATACGCGTACAGAAACTCGCTATACGCGTACAGAAACCAGCCGGGGACGAGGCCCCGGCGGTCGGCACCCGCGCCCACGGACGCGACAATGAGCGCGTGGCAGCGCGAGCGAACGACGAGGAACCCGGCACGGCCGACCAGAAGCCGACCGGCCGGAACACGGCCGGGCAGCACCCGGCCGACCGGAACGCGGCCGGGCCGAAGCGGCGTGTCGGGCGGCCCCGGCGGATCGAGCCGGAGGCGATCGTCGGCGTGGCGCGGCGCATCCTCCAGGAGGAGGGCGTGGGGGCGCTCAGCATGCGGCGGGTCGCCAAGGAGGTCGGCGCCACCCCCATGGCGCTCTACCACCACGTGCGCGACAAGGACGAGCTGCTGATGCTCACCCTGGCCGGGACGGCCGCGACCCTGCCGCGCCCCGAACTGCCCGCCGACCCCCGCGACCGGCTCCTCGCGGTGGCGCTGCACATGCACGGCATCCTGCTGGAGCTGCCCTGGGTGGTGGAGGTCCTGAGCCTCGGCGACCTCAGCGACAAGGGCGCGATGTGGATGGTCGACGAGATCATCGGCGCGGGCGTCGCCTGCGGGCTCTCCCCCGTCGAGGCCGCGCACGCCTACCGCACCGTCTGGCACTGCGTGTACGGCGACCTCGCCTTCCGGAACGCGATGGCGCGCCGGGCCGGGGAGCCCGACCGCAAGCGGTACTTCCCCGACACCCTCACGGACGCCGACACCGCCGAACTGCCCCACGTCGCCCCGCTGGCCTCCCGGTGGACGGAGCTCCGCGAGAGCTACGACTTCGCCGGCCAGCTCGGCGCGGTGGTGGACGGACTGCTCGGCCGGACCCCCCGCCCGGCACCGTCGCTCCCGCGAGCGGACACGCCATAGACAACGCGGTGCCCACCGGCTACACAGGGCTCTTCGCCAACTGAACACAGCCAACGGGGGGCACGCATGGCCGCATGGGGCCAGAGCGGGGCAGGGCAGGGCATACCAGGGCAAGGAATACCCGGGCAGGGCACAGGAACGCGCGTCGCGCCGCGCGACGCGCCGACGCTGCAGCGGGTCGGCGCGGCCGTCCTCCTGTACGCGCTCACGGCGACGATCTGGATCGGGTACGAGGCCAAGGAGGCCGTCGACCACCCGTACGCCCGGTTCTCCTTCAAGGCCCTGTACGACCCGCGGCAGTTCCTGACGCCGATCGCGCAGACCCACCACGACTGGGCGTTCCTCGTGACCGCCGCCGTCGTCGGCGCCCTCGCGCTCGGGCGGCGCCGGGTGGCGCGCGGCGGCCTCGCACTGATCGCCGCGCTCCTGATCTGCCTGGGCCTGCGGGAAGTGGTCGGCCTCATGGCCTCGGACCGGTACGGCGATCTCATCACCGAGATCGGCTACGGCAAGGCCCTGCTCACCTTCCGGTTCACGGGCATCGCCCTGGGGTGCGCGATCCTCGCGGCCGTCGCCCGCACCCGCGGCTCCACGGACGGCACCCCGCCCCTGACGGCCCCGGCCCACCCGCAGGACCCGCCGCGGCCCGTGTACGCGGACGCCCCGCCCCCGCCCGCGTACGCCCCGTACCAGGTCCCCTACGGCCAGGGCCCCGGCGCGGCGGGCCGCGCACGGCCGGCCTTCGTGGCGTCCGGCATCGCCCTGCTCCTGAGCGGCGCGATCGAGGTGGCCTGGCTCATCCACACCCTCACCCGGGACAACGTCCACTTCGTCGGCGGCGGAGCGGGGGCCGACGCGGGCGACTTCCTCCGCGCCGCGGTCGACGCCTCACGCGGCTTCCCGCTCCCCCAGGCCTTCTACGTCCTGGCCCTGGTGGCCGCGCCCCTGCTGGTCGGCGCCCTGCTGCTCGCCGGGCGCCCGGCGGCCCGCGGCGCCGCGCTCGCCCTCGCGCTCGCCTCGACCTACTTCGACATCCGCACCCTGGTCCCGGCCTTCGACGACGGCTTCGACGTGTACTGGGACTCGACGGTCGGCACGCTCACCGTCCTGACGCCGTTCGTCACCCTGACGCTCCAGGCCCTGGTCGTGATCGCACTGCTCAGGGCGCGCGAGGACGGCGTGCGCGCCGGGGCGTACGCGGGTCAGCCCTGACCGAGGGACTCGAACCGCCACCGGTGAGGCGGCCGGGAGACCAACTCCACCGGCGGCTCGGCCAGTTCGGGCAGGTCCGCGTCGTAGGCCGCGTCCCACCACGTGATCACGAGGACGCGGTCCTGCGGGGCCTGGAAGGTCTCCCGGCGCGTGGGCGCGGGCGCCAGGACCTGGGCCCGCGCCCATGCGAGGAGCTCCGGCCCCCGGCCCTCGCGAGCCCGTGCCTCCCACATCAACGCGACGCTCATGAGCGGAGGTTGCCCTTCACGAGTAGAGGTTGTCCTTGCTGACCTCGTGCACGTGGTCGTGGTCGTGGCTGTGCGCGTGCGCGCCCGGCACGTGCGGCTCCGTCACCGGCAGCGAGGAGTCCGCCGAGAGCCCGAGGTCGGAGGCGGCCCGGTTGCGGGCGACCATCTCCGCGCCGAGCGCGGCGACCATCGCCCCGTTGTCCGTGCACAGCTTGGGCCGCGGCACCCGCAGCCGGATCCCGGCCCGCTCGCACCGCTCCTGGGCCATCGCCCGCAGCCGGGTGTTCGCGGCCACGCCACCGCCGATCATGAGGTGGTCCACGCCCTCGTCCTTGCAGGCCCGCACCGCCTTGCGGGTCAGCACGTCGACCACGGCCTCCTGGAACGACGCCGCCACGTCCCGCACCGGGACCTCCTCGCCCGCGGCCCGCTTCGCCTCGATCCAGCGCGCCACCGAGGTCTTCAGACCCGAGAAGGAGAAGTCGTACGCGGGGTCGCGCGGCCCGGTCAGACCGCGCGGGAACGCGATGGCCTCCGGGTCGCCCTCACGGGCGTAGCGGTCGATGACGGGACCGCCCGGGAAGCCCAGGTCCAGCACCCGGGCGATCTTGTCGAAGGCCTCGCCCGCAGCGTCGTCGATCGTCGCTCCCAGCGGCCGCACGTCGGAGGTGATGTCGGTCGACAGGAGCAGCGAGGAGTGCCCGCCGGACACGAGGAGGGCCATCGTGGGCTCCGGCAGCGCCCCGTGCTCCAGCTGGTCCACGCAGATGTGCGACGCCAGGTGGTTCACGCCGTACAGCGGCTTGCCGAGGGCGTACGCGTACGCCTTCGCCGCCGAGACCCCGACGAGCAGCGCGCCCGCGAGGCCGGGGCCCGCGGTGACGGCGATGCCGTCCAGGTCCTTGGCGGTCACGCCCGCGTCCTTCAGGGCGCGCTGGATGGTGGGGACCATCGCCTCCAGGTGCGCGCGGGACGCCACCTCGGGCACGACGCCGCCGAAGCGCGCGTGCTCGTCGACGCTGGACGCGACCGCGTCCGCGAGCAGGGTCGTGCCGCGGACGACACCGACGCCCGTCTCGTCGCAGGAGGTCTCGATGCCGAGGACGAGGGGCTCGTCACGGGAGTCAGCCATGGATCTCGGTTCCTTGTACGCCGTTCAGCGGGCCAGGGGCCTGGCCGTCGGTGGGGCCGTCGGCCGAGCCGTCGGCCGCGGATTCGGGGGCGCCGTGCGCGGAGAGGTCCGGTACGGCGGACGGGTCGGACAGGCGCATCACCAGCGCGTCCACGTTGCCCGGCTGGTAGTAGCCGCGGCGGAAGCCGATCGGCTCGAAGCCGAAGCGCTCGTACAGCTTCTGCGCCCGGATGTTGTCCACCCGCACTTCGAGCATCACCTCGGTCGCCTCGAAGGCCGTGGCGTGCCGCAGCAGTTCGGTGAGCAGGCGCGCGCCGAGGCCGGAGCCCCAGTGGTCGCGGGCGACCGCGATGGTCTGCACGTCGGCGGCGACCGCGGCACCGCCGTCGGAGTCGCTGCCGGCGACGGCGAGGCCGCCGTAGCCGACGAGGCGCTCGCCCTCGTACGCCACCAGGTAGCGGCGCGTCGAGCCGGGCCCGCGCGCGTGCGCGAGCTCGGACCAGAACATGCCGCGCGACCAGGCGTCGTCGGGGAAGAGCTCCTTCTCGAGGGCGAGCACGGCGTCGATGTCCCACCAGCGCATCTCGCGCGGCACGACGGCGGGGGGCGGCGTCTCCGACGGCACGGTGGTCACTTGGGGGTGACCACCTTGTAGTTCTTGGGGACCTGCGCGTCCGGGCGGCGCAGGTACAGCGGGCGGGGTTCGAGGAGTTCCTCGCCCGCGGCGAGCCGCTCCGCCGCGAGGGCGGCGAGCGCCGCGGCCGAGACGTGCTCGGGGCCGCGGACGTCCGTGAACGTGTCCGGGTACAGACCGGCGCCCGCGCCGACGGCCGGGAGCCCCGCGACCCGCTCCGCGATGTCCGCGGGCCGGTCGACGGCGGGACCGTCGGTTCTCGTACGGGCGTCCTCGTACCGGGCCCAGTAGACCTCCTTGCGGCGGGCGTCCGTCGCCACGACGAACGGCCCGCCCTCGATGCCCGAGGCGTACGCGAGGCCGTCGAGGGTGCACACCCCGTGCACCGGGACGCCGAGCGCGAGGCCGAAAGTGTCGGCGGTCATCAGGCCGACGCGCAGACCCGTGTAGGGGCCGGGGCCGACGCCGACGACGACGTCCGTCACCGCGTCGAGGCCCAGGCCCGCCTCGGCGAGGACGCGGTCCACGGCGGGCAGCAGCAGCTCGCCGTGGCGGCGGGCGTCGACCTGGCTCGATTCGGCGACTGTTCCGAAGGAGGCCGTGCCGTCGTGCAGGGCGACGGTGACGGCGGGAGTGGCGGTATCCAGAGCGAGCAAGAGCACGCGAACAGCCTACGGCTCCGAGGCCCGGCGCACGGCCGCCCCGGCACGGGCCGCGCCTGCTGCTACCGTCACCTCATAGCCGTACGTAGGAGAGGTGGGCCAGGTGTCAAGGAGCAGCTCGGGATTCGTGGCCGGGCTCACCGCGGCTGCACTCGCCGTGGTCGGCTTCCTCGCCTACCAGGCCTCCGCGAACGCCCCGGACGACCTCAACGCCCGCCCGGACAAGTCCTCGACGACCCCCTCGCGCTCCCCCAAGGACAAGGCCGACCCGACGAAGCTGCCCGCCGGATCCGGCGCGGGGCGGCGGGTCGTGTACTCCCTCGAAGGTGACCGGGTGTGGCTGGTCGAGGAGTCCGGCAAGGTGAAGCGCACGTACAAGGTCATGCCGAGCACCGTGGACCCCGCGCCCGGGTCGTACACCGTCACCTCGCGGACGGGGCAGGTCATAGGGTCCGACGGCGTGCAGATCGAGCACGTGGTGCGGTTCGCGAACGTCGACGGGATAGCGGTCGGGTTCAGCGCGGCGCTCAGCGGCTCGACCCAGAAGCCGGACCCGGCGAAGAAGACCGGCGGCATCCGCTCCTCGCGTGAGGACGGCAACGTGATGTGGGACTTCGCCCTGCGCGAGACGAAGGTCGTGGTGGTCCGCTAGACCCCGCCCCACCCGACGATCCACCGACGCCGCGGCGCCCGCTCTAAGCGGCGTCGCGGCGTCGCTCGTCCGGGTGTCCGGCCGTCGGGCGCGCGGGTTCCTCCGGAGCCGGGGGCGGCGTGGAGACCGCGCTCGCGGCGGCGCAGGAGGCCAGCAGATCGCTCATCGAGTACGCGTGGGAGGCCGCCGGCCGCGCCGATGGCCCGTGCGGCCGGGGCTGCGCATCACGTTCTGAAGCCGGCATGGACGCCTCCTGGGGGCTCCGGGGGCAGACGCGGTTAGGTAGACCTAACCCGTACCTGGTATCCATGTGACCACGTACGACGCTCGGCGCGCAACATCTTGCCGACGGCTTGTCGGAAAGTTCGGGCGAACCGACGAGAACGCGTCACCACGGGAACGCCCTCGACCCCCCGCGGCCCCGGAGGGACCCCGCGCCGCGCCCTCAGGCAGAGAGAACCGTCAGATCGGCCCCGGCCCACCGCTCGCCGATCCCGCGCAGCGTCACCTCGCGGACCTCGTCGGTGGTGTCCCCGACAGCGCGGTGGATGAGGACGTGCAGCCGGTCCTCCGACAGCTCCTCGACCTTGCCGTCGCCCCACTCGACGACGATCACGGAGTCCGGCAGGGACACGTCCAGGTCCAGGTCCTCCATCTCGTCGAGCCCGCCACCCAGGCGGTACGCGTCCACGTGGACCAGCGGCGGCCCTTCGCCGAGGGACGGGTGGACGCGGGCGATGACGAACGTCGGGGAGGTGACGGCGCCGCGCACGCCCAGGCCCTCCCCGAGCCCGCGGGTCAGCGTCGTCTTGCCCGCGCCCAGCTCACCGGTGAGCATGACGAGGTCTCCGGGGCGCAGGATCTTGGCCAGGCGGCGGCCCAACTCGCCCATCTGCTCCGGCGAGTTCACGGTGAGTTCGAGGGCGGTGGCGGGGGCCGGGATGTGCGGTGCTTCCATGACGGAAACGTTAGCCGCTCGGCGCGCACCGCCCCGCCCGGCCGACACCGCGCCCGGGGCCTCACATGGCCGCGCTGCGCGCCTGTTCCCTGGCCCTGACCAGCAGATCGGCGATGCGGTCGGTGACGGCTTCGGGGTGTTCGAGCATCACCAGGTGCCCGGCGTCGGGGACGAGCACGAGTTCGGCGTCCGGCAGCAGGTCCGCGATGGCCTCGCTGTGCTCGCTCGGGGTGACCAGGTCCTTGTCACCCGCGAGGACGAGCACGGGAAGCCCGGCGAAGTGGACGAGGGCCTCGGCCTTGTCGTGCTCGGCGAACGCCGGATAGAACTCGGCGACCACGTCGATCGGCGTGGACTCGATGAGCCGCTCGGCGAACCGGGCGACAGCGGGATCGACGTCCTTCGAGGCGAACGAGTACCGCTTGATGATGCCCGCGAAGAGGTCGGCGGTGGCGCGGCGCCCCTTCTCCACCAGGTCGGCCTGCGAGCCCAGGGCCTTCAGGACGCCGGGCAGGACGCGCCGGATGGCGTTCATGCCCGCGACGGGCAGCCCGAAGCTGACCTCGCCGAGCTTTCCGGACGAGGTGCCGACGAGGACGACGCCGACGACGCGGTCCCGGACGAGCTCCGGGAACTGGTCGGCGAGGGCCATCGTGGTCATGCCGCCCATGGAGTGGCCGACGAGCACCAGGGGTCCGGTGGGCGCGGCGGCGTCGATGACGGCCTTCAGGTCCCGGCCGAGCTGGTCGATGGAGACGGGCTTGTCGTCGTGGATCTGGGCCATGCCGCGACCGGAGCGGCCGTGGCTGCGCTGGTCCCAGTAGACGCAGCGCACGACACCGCGCAGGGCGGCGCGCTGGAAGTGCCAGGAGTCCTGGCCGAGACAGTAGCCGTGGCTGAAGACGACGGTGACGGGGTCGGGCGCCTTGCGCCCGAAGAGCCGCAGCCGCCGGGGCACCTGGGTGCTGTCACCACCCTCACCGCTGCCGTCCCCCACCTCGTCGACCTCGTACGCGAGCTCCGTGCCGTCGTCGGCGCGGGCCTGGCCCGGCATGCCGCGCAGGGAGCCGAAGGGCCCGGAGGCGTCGAGGGCGAGGCGGGCCTTCTTGCGCATGCCGCGCCCGACCGTCATCCGCTCGATGGCGACGCCGGCCGCGGCGCCCGCTGCGATGACTCCTATGGCGGCGCCGGCGATACCGGCCCGCCGCCAATTGCTGCCCGCCGCACCGGTGGCCCCGGCCGCTTCGGCCACCAGGTCCACGGCGGCCGCCCCCGTGCTGCCCTCGCCCACGTGCCGCTCCTCTTCAGTCGTCGCTGCCGTTGTGCCGCTCGTCGAGATAGACGCGCGGAACACGGGAACCGATGCGAGTCACGATCTCGTACGCGATGGTGCCGGCCGCACGTGCCCAGTCCTCGGCGGTCGGCTCACCCCGGTCACCGGACCCGAAGAGCACCGCCTCCGCTCCGACCTCGGGCTCGTCGCCCCCCAGGTCGACCACGAACTGGTCCATGGCGATGCGCCCCGCGGCGGTACGCCGCTTGCCGCCGACCAGCACGGGTCCGGAGCCGGACGCGTGCCGGGGGATGCCGTCGCCGTATCCGGCCGGAACCAGGCCGAGGGTGGTGGCGACGGGGGTGGTGTAGTGGTGGCCGTAGCTCACGCCGTGGTCGGCGGGGGCGTGCTTGACCGAGGCCAGGGCGGCGGCGACCGTCATGACGGGCCGCAGCCCGAAGTCCTGCGGGGTGCCGATCTCGGGGCTGGGCGAGACGCCGTACATGGCGATCCCAGGCCGAACAAGATCGAAGTGCGCCTCGGGAACAGTCAGAGTGGCCGGTGAATTGGCGATGTGCCGAACCTCGGGCCGTACCCCCTCCCCCTCCGCGTGGGCGAGCATCTCCCGAAACACCTCGAGCTGGCTCTTGATGGACGGGTGCCCCGGCTCATCGGCGCAGGCGAAGTGGGACCACAGCCCGGTCACCTTCACGAGCCCGTCCGCCTCGGCGCGCAGGGCGGCGGCGACCAGTTCGGGCCAGTCCTCCGGCATGCAGCCGTTGCGGCCGAGCCCGGTGTCCGCCTTCAGCTGGACCCGGGCCGTACGCCGGGCGGCGCGGGCGGCAGCGGTGACCTCGCGCAGGGACCACATGCCGCTCACCGTCACGTCCACGTCGGCCTCGACGGCTTCGCGCCAGGGGCCGCCCGGGGTCCAGAGCCAGCACAGCACGCGGCCGCCGACACCGGCCGCGCGCAGGGCGAGCGCCTCCTCCGGGGTGGCGGTGCCGACCCAGGTGGCGCCCGCCTCCAGGGCCGCGCGGGCGCACGGGATCATGCCGTGGCCGTAGCCGTCCGCCTTCACCACCGCCATGAAGGCGGCCTCGGGGGCGTGGGCACGGAGCGTACGCACGTTGGCCCTCAGGGCGGCGAGGTCGATCTCGGCGCGGACGCGCGGCAGTGCAGTCTCAGTCATCGCGCCCAAGTCTCTCAGAGCCCCGCCTGACCGGGGCCCCGCACCCGTCCCACCCCGGCCCCGCAGCCTTACCCCCGCACGTCCCGCCAAGCCAGCGGCACGGCGTCCGCCACGTCCTGGGCCCCCACCGGCGCCCCCTCAGCCGCGAGCCGCGCGGCGAGCCCGTGCAGGAACGCCCCCACGGCCCCCGCGTCCCGAGCCCCGAGCCCCGCCGCGAGCAACGACCCCGAAAGCCCCGAGAGAACGTCCCCGCTCCCGGCCGTGGCCAGCCACGACGTACCGGTCGGATTGACCCGCACGACCCCGCCCCCGCCCCCGCCCCCGCCCCCGCCCGGCGAGGCGACCAACGTGGTCGACCCCTTCAACAGCACCGTGGCCCCGTACCGATCCGAAAGCTCCCGCACGGCATCGAGCCGCGCCGCCTCGACCTCGTCCCGGGACACCCCGAGCAACGCGGCCGCCTCACCGGCGTGCGGCGTGAGCAGGGTGGGCGCGGCCCGCCCCCGCACGGCGTCGCGGTCGACGAGACGCAGCCCGTCGGCGTCGATGAGGACGGGCACGTCGGCGGCCACGACGTCACGCAGCCGCCCCGCGTCGTCCCCGAGCCCCGGCCCGGCCACCCAGGCCTGCACCCGCCCGGCCTTGGCGGGCGGCCCGTCGGACACCAGGGCCTCGGGGAAGCGGGCGATGACGGCGTCGGCGGCGGGCCCGACGTACCGCACGGCTCCGGCCCCGCCGCGCAGGGCACCGGCGACGGCGAGGACGGCGGCGCCCGGGTAGCGGGCAGACCCGGCGACGACCCCGACGACCCCGCGCCGGTACTTGTCGCTCTCGGCGCCGGGCACGGGCAACAGCCGCTCGACGTCGACGTACTGAAGGGCTTCGAGCCCGGCTTCGTACCGGCTGAGCTCGCCGTCGAGCCCGATGCCGACGAGCCGGACGGCCCCGGCGTGCTCCCGCCCGGGGTCGACGAGCAGTCCGGGCTTGTACGTCCCGAAGGTCACGGTCGCGTCGGCGCGCACGGCGTCCCCGGGCACCTGTCCGGTGTCGGCGTCGACGCCGCTGGGCAGGTCGACGGAGACGATCAGGGCACCGGAGTCCGTGGCGGCGCGGACGAGCCGGGCGGCGGCGGGCCGCAGCCCACCCTTGCCGCCGATGCCGACGATGCCGTCGACGACGAACTGGGCCCCCTGGACCGCGTCGAGCGCAGCCTCCGAGACGACATCCCCGCTCCCCCCGGCGCCCCCGGCGCTCCCGCGCCCCCCACCGCCCCCCACAGCCTCGACAACCCGCCCCCCAGTCCTCCGAAACGCAGCGAGCCCACCCCCATGCACCCGCTCCGGAGCAAGCAGCACCGCAGTCACCCCGGCACCACGCCGAGCGAGCCGAGCCCCGGCGTACAGGGCGTCACCCCCGTTGTCCCCACTGCCGACGAGGAGCACGACGCGCGCCCCGTACACCTTGCCGAGCAACTGCGCGCAGGCCACGGCGAGTCCGGCGGCGGCGCGCTGCATCAGGGCGCCGTCGGGGACGCGGGCCATGAGGGCACGCTCGGCGGCTCGGACACTCTCCACGCTGTACGCGGTACGCATGCCCCAAGTCTCCCGCACGGAAGGAAACCCCACGCGTTCACGAGACACCCCCCTCAGCACCCCTGCGCGGCGCCCCGCTCCCCCCACTACCCCTCAGCGATCACCACAGCGGAAGCGACCCCCGCGTCATGGCTCAGCGAGACATGCCACCCCCGAACCCCCAGGGCCTCGGCCCGAGCGGCCACGGTCCCAAAGACGCGCAGCCGAGGCTGCCCACTGTCCTCGACGTACACCTCGGCGTCGGTCCACCGCAGCCCGGCGGGAGCGCCCAGGGCCTTGGCGAGAGCCTCTTTCGCGGCGAAGCGGGCGGCGAGGGAGGCGACGCCGCGCGGCTCCCCGCCGGCCAGGAACAACTCCGGCTCGACGAAGAGCCGTTCCCGCATTCCGGGGGTCCGCTCAAGGGAGGCGGCGAACCGCTCGATCTCGGCAACGTCGATCCCGACCCCGATAATCACAAACTCACTCCACAGTCACCGACTTGGCCAGATTCCGAGGCTGATCCACCTCGTTGCCCCGGGCCACGGCCAGCTCGCAGGCGAAGACCTGCAAGGGCACCGTGGCGACCAGGGGCTGAAGCAGCGTAGGCGTAACGGGCACGCGGATCAGATGGTCGGCGTACGGCACGACGGCGTCGTCGCCGTCCTCGGCGATCACGATGGTGCGGGCGCCCCGGGCCCGGATCTCCTGGATGTTGGAGACGATCTTGTCGTGGAGGACGGAGCGCCCGCGGGGCGAGGGCACGACCACGACGACGGGCAGGCCCGCCTCCACGAGGGCGATGGGCCCGTGCTTGAGCTCCCCGGCGGCGAAGCCCTCCGCGTGCATGTAGGCGAGTTCCTTGAGCTTGAGGGCGCCTTCGAGGGCGACGGGATACCCCACGTGCCGCCCGAGGAAGAGCACGGTCCCGGCCCCGGCGAGGGAGCGGGCGAGCGCGCGGACCGGCTCCATCCCGGCGAGCACCCGCTCGACGGCGTCGCCGATGTCGGCCAGGTCCCGGACGACGCCGAGCACTTCGTCGCCCCACTTGGTGCCGCGGACCTGACCGAGGTAGAGGGCGACCAGGTAGCAGGCGACGAGCTGGGTGAGGAACGCCTTCGTGGAGGCGACGGCGACCTCGGGCCCGGCGTGGGTGTAGAGGACGGCGTCGGACTCGCGCGGAATCGTGGAGCCGTTGGTGTTGCAGATGGCGAGGACGCGGGAGCCCTGCTCACGGGCGTGCCGCAGCGCCATCAAGGTGTCCATGGTCTCGCCGGACTGGGAGACGGCGATGACGAGGGAGCGGGCGTCGAGGATCGGATCGCGGTAGCGGAACTCGCTGGCGAGCTCCACCTCGCAGGGCAGCCGCGTCCAGTGCTCGATGGCGTACTTGGCGATGAGCCCGGCGTGGAAGGCGGTCCCGCAGGCGACGACCACGACCTTGTCGACCTCGCGCAGCTCGGCGGCGGGGATGCGCAGCTCGTCGAGGGTGAGCGCGCCGTCGAGGCCGATGCGGCCGAGCAGGGTGTCGGCGACGGCGCGCGGCTGCTCGGCGATCTCCTTGTGCATGAAGGAGGCGTACCCGCCCTTCTCGGCGGCGGCCGCGTCCCAGTCGACGCGGAAGTGCCGCACCTGGGCGGGGCGCCCTTCGAAGTCGGTGACGACGACCTCGTCCCGGCGCACCTCGACGACCTGGTCCTGGCCGAGCTCGATGGCGGACCGGGTGTGCGCGATGAAGGCGGCGACGTCGGAGGCGAGGAAGGCCTCGCCCTCGCCGACGCCGACCACGAGGGGCGAGTTCCGGCGCGCCCCCACCACCACGTCCGGGGCGTCGGCGTGCACGGCGACCAGCGTGAACGCGCCCTGGAGGCGTCGGCAGACCAGCCGCATGGCCTCGGCGAGGTCGGCGCGGCCGGAGAACTCCTCGGCGAGGAGGTGGGCGACGACCTCGGTGTCGGTCTCGGAGCCGAGGACGTGCCCGCGTTCGGCCAGCTCGGCGCGGAGGGCGGCGAAGTTCTCGATGATGCCGTTGTGGACGACGGCGACGCGCCCGGCGTTGTCGAGGTGAGGGTGGGCGTTGGCGTCGGTGGGGCCGCCGTGGGTGGCCCAGCGGGTGTGTCCGATGCCGGTGGCGCCCGCCGGGAGCGGCCGGTCCACCAGCGCCTTCTCCAGGTTGACGAGCTTGCCGGACTTGCGGGCCGAGGCGATCCGGCCGTCGGCGAGTACGGCCACTCCGGCCGAGTCGTATCCCCGGTACTCCAGCCGTCTCAGCCCGGCGAGCACCACTTCCAGCGCCGACTGCGAGCCGACATATCCGACAATTCCACACATAGCGCAAAGCCTACGACGCATATCGACCAAGGTGACGCACCCCACCCGCCCAGCTGTTCAAACAGCCGTAACAATGGAATGTGATCTCTTCGGTCTCAGCGCCCACGAAGGCGCCACGGGGCGCCCACCGGCACAAGCCGGAGGCGACCCCTTATGTCGACCTCACCCGATCCGAGTGGAGCGCGCTGCGCGAGAAGACGCCGCTGCCGCTCACCGCCGACGAAGTCGAGAAGCTGCGCGGCCTCGGCGACGTCATCGACCTCGACGAAGTCCGTGACATCTATCTGCCGCTGTCACGGCTCCTGAATCTGTACGTGGGCGCCACGGACGGCCTGCGCGGCGCCCTGAACACGTTCCTCGGCGAGACCGGCGAGAAGGCCGCGCAGTCGGGCACGCCGTTCGTGATAGGAGTCGCGGGCTCGGTGGCCGTCGGCAAGTCGACGGTCGCGCGCCTCCTGCAGGCCCTGCTCTCGCGCTGGCCGGAGCACCCGCGCGTGGAGCTGGTCACCACCGACGGCTTCCTGCTGCCCACCAAGGAGCTGCAGGCCCGCGGCCTGATGTCGCGCAAGGGCTTCCCCGAGTCGTACGACCGGCGGGCCCTGACCCGCTTCGTCGCCGACATCAAGGCGGGCAAGGACGAGGTGACGGCCCCCGTCTACTCCCACCTGATCTACGACATCGTGCCCGGCGAGCGCCTCACGGTCCGCCGCCCGGACATCCTCATCGTCGAGGGCCTGAACGTCCTGCAGCCCGCCCTGCCCGGCAAGGACGGCCGCACCCGCGTGGGCCTCGCCGACTACTTCGACTTCAGTGTGTACGTGGACGCGCGCCCCGAGGACATCGAGCGCTGGTACCTGAACCGCTTCCGCAAGCTGCGCGCCACGGCCTTCCAGAACCCGTCCTCGTACTTCCGCAAGTACACCCAGGTATCCGAGGAGGAGGCCCTGGACTACGCCCGCACCACCTGGCGGACCATCAACAAGGTCAACCTCCTGGAGAACGTGGCCCCGACCCGCGGCCGCGCCACCCTCGTCGTCCGCAAGGGCCCCGACCACAAGGTGCAGCGCCTCAGCCTGCGCAAGCTCTGAGGGGTGCGTCAGGGCCGCGTTAAGGTGCGGACATGCTGCATCTGCGCCTGATCACCCCGCCGGACAAGACCGACGGCGTGGTGCGCCTGATCGAGCAGACGCCGGGCGCCACGCATCTGGCCGTCGTGGCGGGCGCGGCGCGCAACCCCTCGGGCGACATCGTCATGTGCGACGTCGCCCGGGAGGCGGGCGACGAGCTGATCGACCGGCTGCGCGGCCTGGAGGTCGACAAGCACGGGTCGATCGCGCTGGAGAACATCGACCTGTCGCTGTCGCTGCGCGCCGACAAGGCGGAGAACGAGGCACCGGGCGAGAGCGCGGACGCGGTCCTGTGGGAGCACCTGGAGGACGCCACCCACGAGGAGTCCACGCTCTCCGTCACCTACGTCGCCTTCATCACGCTCGCCACGATGATCGCCGCGTGCGGCGTGGTCCTCGACAACGCCATCCTGATCGTCGGCGCGATGGCGGTGGGCCCGGAGTTCGGGCCGCTCGCGGGCTTCTGCACGGCGCTCGTGCAGCGCACCCCGCGGCTCGCGCTGCGCTCGCTGATCGCGCTGCTCGTGGGCTTCGCGGTGGCGATGGTGGTGACGGCGGGATTCAGCTTCTTCATGGACGCGGTCGACCTGTTCGACGCACAGGCCCTGGACGCCGCCCGCCCGAACACCAACTTCATCTACCGGCCCGACTGGTTCTCCTTCGTCGTGGCCGTCCTCGCGGGCGCCGCGGGCACGCTCTCGCTGACGTCCGCGAAGTCGGGCGCCCTGGTGGGTGTCGCGATCTCGGTGACGACGGTCCCGGCGGCGGCGAACGCCGCGGTCGCCTTCAGCTACGACAAGTACAACCAGGCCTGGGGCTCCACCGAACAGCTGCTCCTGAACCTGCTCGGCATCGTCCTCGCCGGTACGTGCACGCTGCTCACCCAGAAGCTGCTCTGGGCGCGGCAGCGCGAACGCACCGCGAGGACACGCGAACTGGGCTAGCCCAGCGCCGACTTCACGACGTCGGCGAGGCGCCCGGCGACGGAGCGGGCCTGCTCGATGTCGGCGGCCTCGACCATCACGCGCACCAGCGGCTCGGTGCCGGAGGGGCGGAGCAGCACGCGGCCGGTGGCGCCCAGCTCGCGCTCGGCGTCGGCGACGGCAGCGGACAGCTCGGGCGAGGTCTTCACCCGGGACTTGTCGACGTCGGGGACGTTGATGAGGACCTGCGGCAGGCGCTCCATGACGGCGGCGAGGTCGGCGAGGCTCCGGCCGGTCTCGGCGACGCGGGCCGCGAGGAGCAGGCCGGTGAGGGTGCCGTCGCCGGTGGTGGCGTGGTCGAGGGCGATGACGTGCCCGGACTGCTCGCCGCCGAGGGCGTAGCCGTGCTCCTTCATCGACTCCAGGACGTACCGGTCGCCGACGGCCGTCTGCACGAGGGACAGGCCCGCGCGCTCCATGGCCAGCTTGAAGCCGAGGTTCGACATGACGGTCGCGACAACGGTGTCCTGGCGCAGCACACCGCGCTCGCGCATGGCGAGGGCGAGGACGGCGAGGATCTGGTCGCCGTCGACCTCCGCGCCGGTGTGGTCCACGGCCAGGCAGCGGTCGGCGTCGCCGTCGTGGGCGATGCCGAGGTCGGCGCCGTGCTCGACGACGGCGGCCTTGAGCAGGTCGAGGTGGGTGGAGCCGCAGCCGTCGTTGATGTTGAGGCCGTCCGGCTTGGCGCCGATCGTGATGATCTCGGCACCGGCGCGGGCGAACGCCTCCGGCGAGACCCGCGAGGCCGCGCCGTGCGCCTCGTCAAGGACGACCTTGAGCCCGTCGAGACGGTTCGGCAGGACGGCGACGAGGTGGGCCACGTACTGGTCGAAGCCCTCGTCGTAGGTCTTCACACGCCCGACGCCCGCGCCCGTGGGCCGCTCCCAGGGGGCGCCGGTGCGGTGCTCGTCGTACACGGCCTCGATGCGGTCCTCGAGGTCGTCGGCGAGCTTGTGGCCGCCGCGGGCGAAGAACTTGATGCCGTTGTCGGGCATCGCGTTGTGGCTGGCGGAGAGCATCACGCCGAGGTCGGCGCCCAGCGCACCGGTGAGATGCGCCACCGCGGGGGTGGGCAGCACACCGACGCGCAGGACGTCCACGCCCGCGCTGGCGAGGCCCGCGACCACCGCGGCCTCAAGGAACTCCCCGGAAGCGCGCGGATCACGCCCGACCACCGCCGTCGGGCGATGACCCTCGAAGGTGCCCGCTTCGGCGAGCACATGCGCCGCGGCGACCGAGAGCCCGAGCGCGAGCTCGGCCGTCAGATCCGCGTTGGCGACACCGCGCACACCGTCCGTGCCGAAGAGTCGTCCCACTGCTGTCCTCCGAACATTGAGTGTCGGCTGGTCCTGCGGACGCGGTGACGTCAGCGGCTCCACCGCACGGTCCCGGACGCTCAGCCTGTCGAACTTCTACCCCAGATCATGGGGTGCTGATAAACGAACGCCCCGACAGCACACAGGGTGCCGCCGGGGCGTTCGAGAAGTACTAGCAGGCAGCGGTGATTAGCGCTTGCTGTACTGCGGGGCCTTGCGGGCCTTCTTCAGACCGGCCTTCTTGCGCTCGACCGCACGGTCGTCGCGCTTGAGGAAGCCGGCCTTCTTGAGGGCGCCGCGGTTGTTGTCCACGTCGGCCTCGTTGAGGGCGCGGGCCACGCCGAGGCGCAGGGCGCCGGCCTGGCCGGAGACGCCGCCACCCGCGATGCGGGCGATGACGTCGTAGCGGTCGTCCAGCTCGAGCACCTTGAAGGGCTCGTTGACTTCCTGCTGGTGGACCTTGTTCGGGAAGTAGTCCTCGAGCGTCCGCCCGTTGATCTTCCACTTGCCGGTGCCCGGGACGATCCGGACGCGGGCGATGGCGTTCTTGCGACGGCCCAGGCCGGCGGCCGGCTGCGGGTCGCCGAAGCGCGCGGCGTTGGACTCCGAGGTGTACTCGCCCTCCACGGGCGCGTCCGACTCGGTGGTGTACGACTCGATGTCGATGTTCTCGGCGTTCTCGTCGAGCGGCTGCTCAGCGGTGGTCTCGGCCACGATGCTCCTCAGATTCTTTTTCGTCTTAGGGGGTGGCCGGAACTACTGCGCGACCTGGGTGATCTCGAACGGGACCGGCTGCTGAGCGCCGTGCGGGTGCTGGTCGCCCGCGTAGACCTTCAGCTTCGAGAGCATCTGACGGCCCAGGGTGTTCTTGGGGAGCATGCCCTTGACGGCCTTCTCGACGGCCTTCTCGGGGTTCTTCTCGAGCAGCTCGTCGTAGCGGACCGAACGGAGGCCGCCCGGGTAGCCAGAGTGGCGGTAGGCCATCTTCTGGGTCTTCTTGTTGCCGGACAGGTGCACCTTGTCGGCGTTGATGATGATGACGAAGTCACCGGTGTCAACGTGGGGCGCGTAGATCGGCTTGTGCTTGCCCCGCAGGAGGGTGGCGGCAGTCGTCGCCAGGCGTCCCAGGACGACGTCCTGGGCGTCGATGACGTGCCACTGGCGGGTCACATCGCCGGGCTTGGGGCTGTACGTACGCACGGTTCGTAGCCTTCGCTTCTTCAGAGGTGGGGTTCCCCGGGGTCCAGCTCGGACCCAGGGAAAGGGTCCTGACAAGGCCACCTCGGACGATGGACGACAGCCTTGGCGGACCTCGGTGACGCAACCGAGTCCTGCCGCTGGTCATCGGCCCGGTGGGCCGGTGTAAGAGCCCCTCACGTGAGAATGAGAAAGCCAATACACATAACGAACAGGCAGAATACCCGGGCTGCCCCGTACGGGTCAAAACGGGGTCACGCCGCTCCCTCCCGGGCGAGCCACCACCCCAGCCCCACCCGGCCCCCGCACCTCCGAGCGGGCGCCTCCCCCCGCACCCCCCGCACCCCCCACCGACGGCGCCGGCACGGACGACGGCGGGACAGCCCCACGAAGCCGCCCGGCGACGGCACACCGCCAGAACACCACCCCCGCCAGCACGCACAACGTGAACGCGTCCTTGAAGGCCCGCTGCGGCAACGCCTCCACCCCCACCCACACGAACCCCGGCACCTGCGGCACCAGCGCCACCCAGAACCACGGCACCCGCACCACCGAGGACACCCGCAGCGCCCCCGCCAGCAACAGCGGCAGCACGACCAGCAGATAGTGGTCGTACGAGGGCCGCGACACCAGGAACGCGGCCAGCATCAGCGCCGAGGCCACCTCCACGACCCGCCCCGCGGCAGGCCCCCCGGCCACCCACCGACGCCAGGCGCACCACACCCCCGCACAGGCGCCCACGCCCGAAACAAGCGAGGCCACCACCCCGGGCACCCCCACCCGAGGCAGCACGGCCGCGGGCGACGCCTCGTACAGCCGCACGAACCGATCGTCACCGCGCAACAGGAACGGCAGGGTCCGGGTGAAGAACGCCCCCGGATCCGGCAGGACCAGCGCGGCGAGCACCGACACCACCACCGGCACGGCCACAGCCACACACAGCGCCCGCCACCTCCGCGCGAAGACGAAGAGGAGGAGCACCGGCAACAGCAGCGGCTTCACGGCGACGGCCACCCCGATCACCGCCCCGGCGACCACCCACCGCCCCCGGCACACGCACAGCAGCGCGACCGGCAGCGCGAGGGCGGACGCCACCGTCCAGTTGCCCAGCTCCACGAGGTGCACGAAGGGCGCGAAGCCCAGGACGAGCCCGAGCAGCCCGAGCGCGGCGAACCGGCTGCCCCGGGCCACGCCGTGGATCCGCAGCGCGCAGAACCACCCGGAGGCCAGCGCCCCCACCACCCCCACGGGCACGAGCACCCGCGCCATTCCGGGGAACAGCGCCTGCGGCACCGCCGCGAGCACGGCCCCCGGCAGATAGAGGAAGTGCCGGTCGGCGTAGGGCGAGCGCCCGTCCAGCCAGGCCTCCGCGGCCCGCACGACGATCGCGTTGTCCATGCCGCCGTCCGGCACCCGGTAGGCGATCCGCAGCGCCGCCGCCCCGAGGACGACCCCGAGCACGGCCCACACCTGCCACCCGGCGGGACGCACCAGCCACCCGGCAAGACCAGAAGAGCCACCACTATCCGTTTTGCCCGAATCCATGCGGGTCAGGCTAGGGCGAGATCGCCCCACAACCCCGGCTCAACATCCCCGGTGCCCCGTCTAAGATGCGGCCCATGAGCTTTGGGCAAGGGGGACCCCAGTGGGGCCCGGGGGGCTCGCAGACCCCTGACTGGGCGGCGCTCGCCGAAGCGTCCGAGGCGCGTGCCCGCCGCCGCAAGTGGATGCTGATCGGCGGCGGCGCGCTCGCCACGATCGGCGTCGCCGCGGCCGTCGCCGTCGCGGTCGTCTCCGCGAACAGCGACGACGCCACGGCCTCGAACAAGCCCGCGAGCGAGCTGCCCACCAGCGCCGAGATCCCCGGCGCCAGCGACTCCCCCGAGCCGTCCTTCGAGGCGACCACGCCCCCGCCCCCGCCGGACCCGAAGGACTACATCTCCAGCGCGAAGAAGGACAAGGCCCCGCTCGGCCCGGAGTCCTTCTTCCCGGGCACGAAGCTGACCTCCGGGGAGCGGGTCTACAAGAAGGGCGCGACGGCGAGCACCAAGAAGTGCGCCTCCGTCGCCCAGCCGGTTCTCGCCAACATCCTGACGAAGAACAAGTGCACCGAGGTGCTGCGCGCGACCTACGCCCGCAAGGGCATCGCGGTCACCGTCGGCGTCGCCGTCTTCGACACCGAGGCGCAGGCCAAGAAGGTCAAGCGCCAGGCCGACAAGGGCCTGATCACGTCCTTGCCCGGCAAGGGCGTCTCCGGCTTCTGTCGTACGACGGTCTGCCGCGGCACGTACAACGCCTACGGCCGCTACGCGTACTTCACGACGACCGGCTTCCTGAACGGCAAGGACGTCACGGAGAAGGACCGCTCCGCGTACGAGGTCGGCGACGACCTCGCCCGCTTCACGTTCCACCAGATCAACCGCCGCGGCGAGGCCCAGGCGTCGGCGGCGGCCAACAACCCCCAGTAGGACCGGCCGCCGCGGGGCCCCTCAGCAGCACCCCGCCGGGCCCGCGGCCCCGGGCAGCGTCCGCTTGTTCCGCGCCTCGACGCTGCGCGCCGCAAGGAGCTCGTCGGCCGGGTAGCCGACCTCCTCCAGGGTCAGCCCGTGCGGCCGCACCACGTGCACGGCGGAGTCGCGCACCCCGGCGGCGAGGACCTTGCCCGGCCAGTCCGGGGGCCGGTGCCCGTCCCCCACGAACAGCATCGCGCCGACCAGCGACCGCACCATGTTGTGGCAGAAGGCGTCGGCCTTGACGGTCGCCTCCAGGATCCCGTCCGCGAGCCGCTCCCAGCGCAGCTCTTGGAGCGTGCGGATGGTCGTGGCGCCCTCGCGCCGCTTGCAGTACGCGGCGAAGTCGTGCTCCCCGAGGAGCGCCTGCGCCGCCGTGTTCATGGCGTCGACGTCGAGCGTCCAGTCGTGCCACAGCACGTGCCCGCGCAGCAGCGGGTCGACGCCCCCGGGGTGATCGGTCACCCGGTACGCGTACCGCCGCCAGATCGCCGAGAACCGCGCGTTGAACCCGGCCGGGGCCTCCTCGGCCTTCCACACCCGCACGTCGTGCGGCAGCCGCCCGGCGAGCCGCCGCAGCAGCTTCTCCCGGTGCTCGGCCCACAGCGCCTCCGGCAGGTCGACGTGCGCGACCTGCCCACGCGCGTGCACCCCGCTGTCGGTCCGCCCGGCCACCGTCAGCTCGTACGTCTCCTTGGACCGCGTCACCGTACGCAGGGCGTCCTCGATCTCGCCCTGGACGGTGCGCTGCCCCTCGCGCTGCTTGGCCCAGCCGGAGAAGTCCTTGCCGTCGTAGCTCAGGTCGAGCCGCACCCGGACGAACCCGGGCTCCACTTCCTCACTCACACACAGATCCTCTCAGGAACGCGAAAGCGGGCCCGCCCCGGAGGGCGGACCCGCTTGCGGCAAGGCAGAGCCTCAGGCGTCCTTGGACTCCTCGGCGGCCTCAACCGGAGCGTCCTCGACGGGCGCGTCCTTCTTGAGGGCGTCTTCCTTGACGGCACGCTTCGTGGCCGCCTCGGCCTCACCGGTGGCCTGCTGGGCCACGGTCAGGGCCTCCACCAGCTCGATGACGGCCATGGGCGCGTTGTCGCCACGGCGGTTACCGATCTTGGTGATGCGGGTGTAGCCACCCGGGCGGTTCTCGTAGCGCGGGCCGATCTCCGCGAAGAGCGTGTGCACGACGCTCTTGTCGGTGATGACCTGGAGGACCTGGCGGCGGTTGTGAAGGTCGCCCTTCTTCGCCTTGGTGACCAGACGCTCCGCGTAGGGACGCAGACGACGGGCCTTGGCCTCGGTGGTGGTGATGCGGCCGTGCTCGAAGAGCTGCTTGGCGAGGTTCGCCAGCAGAAGCTTCTCGTGCGCGGCGCTGCCGCCCAGACGGGCACCCTTGGCGGGCTTCGGCATGGTGTTTCTCCTTGTGATCTGCCCCGGCCGTATCAGGTACCGGGGTCAGTGGACCGAGCCCCGTAAGGGGCGCGGGGAACTGCGCGCGCAACCAAGACGCACGCGCAGCCAAAATCAATCCGCCAGTCCCGAGCTCTTAGTACTGCTCGGTCTCGACGAAGCCCGCGTCGGCATCGTCATCCGCGCCGAAGGCGTCAGCCGCGGCGGTCGGGTCGAAGCCGGGAGGCGAGTCCTTCAGCGCAAGACCCATCCCGTTGAGCTTCATCTTGACCTCGTCGATCGACTTCGCACCGAAGTTGCGGATGTCGAGCAGGTCCGCCTCGGAGCGGGCCACGAGCTCGCCCACCGAGTGGATGCCCTCGCGCTTGAGGCAGTTGTACGACCGAACGGTGAGCTCGAGCTCCTCGATCGGCAGCGCCAGATCGGCGGCGAGCGCGGCGTCCGTCGGGGACGGACCCATGTCGATGCCCTCGGCGTCGATGTTCAGCTCGCGGGCGAGACCGAACAGCTCGACCAGGGTCTTGCCGGCGGACGCCATGGCGTCGCGCGGGCGCATGGCCTGCTTGGTCTCGACGTCGACGATCAGCTTGTCGAAGTCGGTGCGCTGCTCGACACGCGTGGCCTCGACCTTGTACGTGACCTTCAGCACCGGCGAGTAGATCGAGTCGACCGGGATCCGGCCGATCTCCTGGCCGACCTGCTTGTTCTGCACGGCGGAGACGTAGCCGCGACCGCGCTCGACGGTCAGCTCCATCTCCAGCTTGCCCTTGCCGTTGAGCGTGGCGAGGACGAGGTCGGGGTTGTGCACCTCGACACCGGCCGGGGGCGCGATGTCGGCGGCGGTGACCAGACCCGGGCCCTGCTTGCGCAGGTACATCACGACGGGCTCGTCGTGCTCGGACGACACGACCAGCTGCTTGATGTTCAGGATGAGGTCGGTGACGTCTTCCTTGACGCCCGGCACGGTGGTGAACTCGTGCAGGACACCGTCGATGCGGATGGACGTGACCGCCGCACCCGGGATCGAGGACAGAAGAGTCCGGCGGAGGGAGTTGCCGAGGGTGTAGCCGAAGCCCGGCTCCAGCGGCTCGATGACGAACCGGGAGCGGAACTCGTCGACGACCTCTTCGGTCAACGAGGGACGCTGAGCAATCAGCATGTTGCGATCCTTCAGTCATGGGCGCCCGCTATTTGACGCCCTACTGCAATGACAAGGGTACGGGCGGTACGGCCCCCGGAGGGTACGTACCGCCCGAATCCTCAAGGCAACCGCACGAGCGGCACCGGGTCAGACGTGAGAGACGTCAGACGCGGCGGCGCTTGGGCGGACGGCAGCCGTTGTGCGGCGTGGGGGTGACGTCCTGGATCGAGCCGACCTCGAGGCCCGTGGCCTGGAGGGAGCGGATCGCGGTCTCACGGCCGGAGCCGGGACCCTTGACGAAGACGTCGACCTTGCGCATGCCGTGCTCCTGCGCGCGACGGGCAGCCGACTCGGCGGCCATCTGCGCGGCGAACGGGGTGGACTTGCGCGAGCCCTTGAAGCCGACGTGGCCGGCGGAGGCCCAGGAGATCACGTTGCCGGTCGGGTCCGTGATGGACACGATCGTGTTGTTGAACGTGCTCTTGA
This sequence comes from Streptomyces flavofungini, assembly GCF_030388665.1. Taxonomy (NCBI): domain Bacteria; kingdom Bacillati; phylum Actinomycetota; class Actinomycetes; order Kitasatosporales; family Streptomycetaceae; genus Streptomyces; species Streptomyces flavofungini. The sequence goes on from NZ_CP128846.1 coordinate 3,775,488, forward strand.
TGTGGGCGTGCCCGTGAGCGACGTTCTTCTTTTCCTTGCGGCGCACCTTCTTGGCAGCGCCCTGACGACCCTTGGGGGGCATCTCTTACTCCTACGGGAGGTGGTCGGTCCTGCAGCGTCAGCTGTCGATAGACCGCTGAGCGAGGACTACTTCTTGCCCGGCTTCTTCTTGCCGGCGATGGCGCGACGCGGGCCCTTGCGGGTGCGGGCGTTGGTGCTGGTGCGCTGACCGCGGACGGGCAGGCCACGGCGGTGACGCAGACCCTGGTAGCAGCCGATCTCGACCTTGCGGCGGATGTCGGCCTGAATCTCGCGACGGAGGTCACCCTCGGTCTTGATGTTCTGGTCCACGTACTCGCGGATCTTGACCAGGTCCTCTTCGGACAGGTCGCGAACGCGGGTGTTGCGGTCGATACCCGTGGCGTCCAGCGTCTGCTGGGACAGCGTCCGGCCGATGCCGAACACGTAGGTGAGGGCGACCTCGATGCGCTTGTCGCGCGGGAGGTCGACTCCTTCAACGCGTGCCATTCATGGCTCCTGTTAATACTCGGAGGTCTTCAGCAGAACCGCTCCCAACCGCCGTTCCCCTCCGGGTGGAAATTCACCGGGAGGAGTCGGTACGAACTGGGTCCCCGGCCTCCGAGCCGGGGGTGTCGCCCTCCATTACCGCTGTGGACCTGAAGAGGGACGGGTCCTGCACATGTGCTGTTACGTGCGTCGCGCGAAAATCTGCGAGTGCAGTACGTGCGTCAGCCCTGGCGCTGCTTGTGGCGCGGGTTGTCGCAAATGATCATGACCCGGCCGTGACGGCGGATCACCCTGCACTTGTCGCAGATCTTCTTGACGCTCGGCTTGACCTTCATTGGTGAGGTTCTCCGGGTCAGTGCCATCACCCCGCCGGAGCGGGGCGCGGGCAAGATCTACTTGTACCGGTAGACGATCCGGCCACGCGTCAGGTCGTACGGAGACAGCTCCACCACGACCCGGTCGTCAGGGAGGATGCGGATGTAGTGCATGCGCATCTTGCCGCTGATGTGTGCCAGGACCTGGTGGCCGTTCTGGAGCTCCACCTTGAACATGGCGTTCGGAAGAGACTCGACGACAGTGCCTTCGATCTCGATGGCACCTTGCTTCTTGGCCACGCTTCGCCCTTCGAATCGACTACCTTGATCGACTCCGTGAGCGTTACGCAGACATGCGAATGCACGAGAGCCGACGCGTCAGTCTACGTCAGTGCACTCGGAAAGACGAATCGAGTATGACTGCCCGCCCACGAAGATCCTTAAGCAAGCACACGGTCAGGGGGCCGGGCACGACAGAACGGCGCCCCGGCCGACATCCCCGCCCCGCCGCGGGCGCCTCAGCCCAGCGGGTCCGGCGCCGCCGTGATCCCGTACTCCGCCAACTTCGCCTTGCCGCCATCGGGGGCCGTCAGGACCAGCGGGCCCTGCTCGGTCAGGGCGACGGAGTGCTCCCAGTGCGAGGACCAGGTCCCGTCGGTCGTGATGACCGTCCAGTCGTCCTCGAGGACCTCGGTCTTTGCGGTGCCGAGGGACACCATCGGCTCGATGGCCAGGCAGAGGCCGGGGACCAGCTTGGGGCCGCGGCCGCGGCGGCGCTCCACGTAGTTCAGCAGGTGCGGGTCCATGTGCATCTCGGTGCCGATGCCGTGGCCGCCGTAGTCCTCGACGATGCCGTACTTGCCGCGGGCCGGGCGGGGCTGGCGGCGGATGTAGGTCTCGATGGCGCGGGAGATGTCGACGAGCCGGTTGCCCTGCTTCATGGCCGCGATCCCGGCCCACATCGACTCCTCGGTCACCCGGGAGAGCTCGACCAGTTCCGGAGCGTGACCGCTGCCCACGAAGGCGGTGAAGGCCGCGTCGCCGTGCCAGCCGTCGATGATCGCGCCGGCGTCGATCGAGATGATGTCGCCGTCCTGGAGGACCACGTCCTCACTCGGGATGCCGTGGACGACGACCTCGTTCTTCGAGGTGCAGATGGTCGCGGGGAAGCCGCCGTACCCGAGGAAGTTCGACTTGGCGTCGTGCTCGGCGAGGACCTTGCGGGCCACGTCGTCCAGGTCCTTGGTGGTCGCGCCCGGGACCGCGGCGGCACGCGTCGCCTGGTGGATGGCGGCGACGACAAGCCCCGCCGCCCGCATCTTCGCGATCTGCTCGGGAGTCTTGATCTGCACCATCGGGGTTCCGCTCTCCGTCTTCCTGCAACCGTTGGGTACACCACAACACTACGGCCGCGGCGCCCTGGGGGTCCCCCCGGACGGAGTCTGGGGGAGGGCACCGCGGCCGAAGCGACGTGCTGATGACTAGGCGTCGCCCTGGAGGGCGGCCATCGCTCGCTTCGTGACTTCGTCCACCTTGCCGAGCGCGGAGATCGTCACGACCAGGCCCTGGGCCTTGTAGTGGTCGATGATCGGCTCGGTCTCGCGGTGGTACACGTCGAGCCGCTTGCGCACGGTCTCTTCCTTGTCGTCACCGCGCTGGTACAGCTCGCCGCCGCAGACGTCGCAGACGCCTTCCTTCTTCGGCCGGCTGTACGTCACGTGGAAGACGTGGCTGGAGTCGTTGCGGCAGATACGGCGGCCCGCGATGCGCTTGACGACCTCGTCCTCGGGGACTTCCAGGTCGAGGACCGCGTCCAGCTTCTGGCCGTCGGCCTTGAGGGCCTCGTCCAGCGCCTCGGCCTGCGAGACGTTGCGCGGGAAACCATCGAGCAGGAAGCCGTTCTCGGCGTCCGGCTGAGCCATGCGGTCCTGGGCCATGCCGATGGTCACCTCGTCGGGCACCAGGTTGCCGGCGTCCATGAACGCCTTCGCCTGCTTGCCCAGCGCCGTGCCCTGACTGATGTTGGCCCTGAAGAGGTCGCCCGTGGAGATGTGCGGGATCGACAGGTTCTTGGCAAGGAACGCGGCCTGCGTTCCCTTGCCGGCACCGGGCGGCCCGACTAGGACGATACGCATCAGCGGAGGAACCCTTCGTAGTTGCGCTGCTGGAGCTGGCTCTCGATCTGCTTCACGGTCTCCAGACCCACACCCACGATGATGAGGATGCTCGTCCCGCCGAACGGGAAGTTCTGGTTCGCGCCGAAGCCCACCAACGCCATCGTTGGCACAAGAGCGATCAGACCCAGATACAGCGAGCCCGGCCACGTGATCCGGTTGAGTACGTAACTCAAGTACTCAGCGGTCGGACGGCCAGCCCGGATGCCCGGGATGAAGCCACCATACTTCTTCATGTTGTCCGCGACTTCCTCCGGGTTGAAGGAGATCGCCACGTAGAAGAAGGCGAAGAAGACGATGAGGACGAAGTAGGTGACGATGTAAATCGGGTGGTCACCCTTGGTCAGGTTCTGCTCGATCCAGGTCTTCCAGCCCGACTGACCACCCGCGAACTGGGCCACGAGAGCGGGAATGTAGAGCAGCGACGAGGCGAAGATCACAGGGATGATGCCCGCCTGGTTGACCTTCAGCGGGATGTACGTCGACGTACCGCCGTAGGACCGGCGACCGATCATGCGCTTCGCGTACTGCACCGGGATGCGCCGCTGTGCCTGCTCGACGAAGACGACCAGGCCGACCATGAACAGACCGACCAGGATCACGGTGCCGAACTCGATCCAGCCACCGGCGAGGTCGCCCTGCTTCTTGATGCCCCAGAGGGCGGCGGGGAAGGTCGCGGCGATCGAGATGAACATCAGGATCGACATGCCGTTGCCGATGCCGCGGTCGGTGATGAGCTCGCCGAGCCACATCACGCAGGCGGTGCCCGCGGTCATGGTGAGCACCATCGTGATGGTCACGAAGATCGACTGGTCGGGAACGATCTCCGAGGCGACCGAGCAGCCGCTGAAGAGCGTGCCGGTACGGGCGGTGGCGACGAGGCCGGTGCCCTGCAGGATGGCGAGCGCGATGGTCAGATAGCGCGTGTACTGCGTGATCTTGGCCGTGCCGGCCTGGCCCTCCTTCTTGAGGGCTTCCAGGCGCGGGATCACCACGGTCAAGAGCTGCAAGATGATGCTCGCCGTGATGTACGGCATGATGCCGAGCGCGAAGATCGTGATCTGCAGCAGTGCGCCACCACTGAACATGTTGACCAGACCGAACAGGCCCTGGTTGGCGTTCGCCTGGTCAATGCACTTCTGGACATTCGTGTAGTCGACGCCGGGAATCGGTACATGCGTACCGAGCCGGTAGATCACGATGATGCCGAGCGTAAAGAGCAGCTTCTTGCGCAGGTCGGGCGTCTTGAACGCCCGGGCGAACGCGGTGAGCACGGTGCCTCCTGCGACCCCCGCGCTACTGCGTCAGAGGTGACGGTGGTGAGTCCGACGGATAAGTACGTAACTTGCGACGAGTAAAACAGGCAAGAACCGCACGCCCTGTCGCGAGGACAGACCGCGCGGAAAGTAACAGTGCACGCCACCTTACCGGCGACCGTGCCCCCCTTGGAACGACCAACCGGGGATGCCCCTTTTGTGGGGCATCCCCGGTCGGGATCGCTCAAGTCATCGAGACGCCTGGGAAATTCAGACGAGCTCGGTGACGGTACCGCCGGCGGCGGTGATCTTCTCCTTGGCGGAGCCGGAGACGGCGTCAACCGTCACCTGCAGCGCCACGGTGATCTCGCCCTGGCCGAGGACCTTGACAAGGCTGTTCTTGCGAACGGCGCCCTTGGCGACCAGGTCGGCCACCGTGACCTCGCCACCCTCGGGGTAGAGGGAGGCGAGCTTGTCCAGGTTGACGACCTGGAACTCGGTCTTGAACGGGTTCTTGAAGCCCTTGAGCTTCGGGAGGCGCATGTGGAGGGGCATCTGCCCACCCTCGAAGCGCTCCGGAACCTGGTAACGGGCCTTGGTGCCCTTGGTACCACGACCGGCCGTCTTACCCTTCGACGCCTCACCACGACCGACACGGGTCTTCGCGGTCTTGGCACCGGGGGCGGGACGGAGGTTGTGGATCTTGAGCGGGTTGTTCTCCGCCATGATCAGTCGACCTCCTCGACCGTCACGAGGTGGCGGACGGTGTGCACCATGCCGCGGAACTCGGGACGATCCTCCTTGACGACCTGCGTGTTGATGCCCTTGAGACCAAGGGAGCGCAGGGTGTCGCGGTGGTTCTGCTTGCTGCCGATGTACGACTTCGTCTGCGTGATCTTGAGCTGAGCCATGATTACGCACCCGCTCCCGCACGCGCACGCAGGAGAGCCGCGGGGGCGACGTCCTCGAGCGGCAGACCACGGCGAGCCGCGATCTCCTCGGGACGCTGCAGGCCCTTGAGGGCCGCCACGGTCGCGTGCACGATGTTGATCGCGTTGTCGGAGCCCAGGGACTTCGACAGGATGTCGTGAACGCCGGCGCACTCGAGCACGGCACGCACCGGGCCACCGGCGATAACACCGGTACCGGGGGAAGCAGGCTTCAGCAGGACGACGCCCGCGGCCTTCTCACCCTGGATGGGGTGCGGGATGGTGCCCTGGATACGGGGGACCTTGAAGAAGTGCTTCTTGGCCTCCTCAACACCCTTGGCGATGGCGGCCGGCACCTCCTTGGCCTTGCCGTAACCGACACCCACGGTGCCGTCACCGTCACCCACCACGACGAGCGCGGTGAAGCTGAAGCGACGACCACCCTTCACAACCTTGGCGACGCGGTTGATCGCGACAACGCGCTCAACGTATGCGGTCTTCTCGGCGGCGGCAGCGCCACCGTCACGGCCCTTCCGGTCCCGCCGCTCGCCGCCACCGGCACCGCTTCCACGGCGCTGGGGTCCAGCCATTGGATTACCTCTCTCTTTCCGCTAGCTACGGAAGCGGCTCAGAACTTGAGCCCGGCTTCGCGGGCGGCGTCCGCCAGGGCGGCGATGCGCCCGGCGTACTGGTTACCACCACGGTCGAACACGACAGTCTCGACGCCGGCGGCCTTGGCGCGCTCGGCGACCAGGGCGCCGACCTGCTTGGCCTGCGCGGACTTGTCGCCCTCGCCACCGCGGATCGACGCGTCCAGGGTGGACGCCGACGCCAGGGTGTGACCCTTCACGTCGTCGATCACCTGGGCGACGATGTTGCGGTTGGAGCGCGTCACGACCAGGCGCGGACGCTCGGCCGTACCGGAGATGTGCTTCCGGATACGAATGTGACGGCGCTTGATGGCAGCACGCTTGTAAGCGTCGCCCTTAGCAATCTTGACACCGTATGCCATGGCTTACTTACCCGCCTTTCCGACCTTGCGGCGGATGACTTCGCCCTCGTACTTGACGCCCTTGGCCTTGTACGGGTCAGGCTTGCGCAGCTTGCGGATGTTGGCCGCAACCTCGCCGACCTTCTGCTTGTCGATGCCCTCGACCGAGAACTTGGTCGGCGACTCGACCTTGAACGAGATGCCCTCGGGCGCCTCGATCAGGATCGGGTGGCTGTAGCCGAGCGAGAACTCCAGGTTGGAGCCCTTCGCCAGGACGCGGTAACCGACACCGCTGATCTCGAGCTTCTTCACGTAACCCTGGGTCACACCGGTGATCATGTTCGCCACCAGCGTGCGGGACAGGCCGTGCAGGGCCTTGTTCTGACGCTCGTCGTTGGGACGGGTGACGTTCAGAACGCCGTCCTCGCCCTTAGCGATCTCGATCGGCGCGACAACGGTGTGGTTCAGGGTGCCCTTGGGGCCCTTCACCGAGACCGTCTGCCCGTCGATGGTGACGTCCACGCCGGCGGGAACCGTGATGGGGAGCTTGCCAATACGCGACATAGCTGTTTCCTCCGTTCCCTTCCGCTACCAGACGTAGGCGAGGACTTCCCCACCCACGCCCTTCTTGCCCGCCTGCTGGCCGGTGAGCAGACCGTGCGACGTGGAGATGATGGCCACGCCCAGGCCGCCGAGCACCTTCGGCAGGTTGGTGGACTTCGCGTACACGCGCAGACCCGGCTTCGAGATCCGCTTGATGCCCGCGATGGAGCGCTCACGGTTCGGCCCGAACTTGAGCTCGAGAACGAGGTTCTTGCCGACCTCGGCGTCCTCGACCTTCCAGCCCGTGATGAAGCCCTCCTGCTGGAGGATCTCCGCGATGTGCGACTTGATCTTGCTGTGCGGCATCGACACGGAGTCGTGGTATGCCGAGTTCGCGTTCCGCAGACGCGTAAGCATGTCTGCGATCGGATCAGTCATGGTCATGAATTGGCCTTCGGCCTCTCTCGCCGGGGTTTCCTGTATGCGCCATCCCTCTCCCCACTCAGCGGCGGGACGGGTGCGGCACGGGGACCTACGGCGTAGTAAGTCGTACGAGGGCGGCAGGCGCCCAACCACACAAGCCTAAGGCATGTGCGGTGGGCCACCCACCAACCTCATTGCTTACCGAGAGCGTCCGGTCATCCCAACTAGGGGATTACCAGGAGCTCTTGGTCACGCCCGGCAGCTCGCCACGGTGAGCCATCTCACGAAGGCACACGCGGCAGAGGCCGAACTTGCGGTAGACGGAGTGCGGGCGGCCGCAGCGCTGGCAGCGGGTGTAGGCACGCACACCGAACTTGGGCTTACGAGCAGCCTTGGCAATCAGAGCCTTCTTCGCCATCTCGCTTACGCCTCCTTGAACGGGAAGCCGAGGTGACGGAGAAGGGCACGGCCCTCAGCGTCGTTGGTCGCCGTGGTGACCACGGTGATGTCCATACCCCGGACGCGGTCGATCTTGTCCTGGTCGATCTCGTGGAACATGACCTGCTCCGTGAGACCGAAGGTGTAGTTGCCACGGCCGTCGAACTGCTTGGGGGACAGGCCGCGGAAGTCGCGGATGCGCGGCAGCGCGAGCGACAGGGTGCGGTCCAGGAACTCCCACATGCGGTCGCCACGGAGCGTGACGTGGGCACCGATCGGCTGACCCTCACGCAGCTTGAACTGCGCGATGGACTTGCGAGCCTTGGTGATGGCCGGCTTCTGACCGGTGATCGTGGTCAGGTCACGGACGGCACCGTCCATGAGCTTGGAGTCACGGGCGGCGTCGCCGACACCCATGTTGACCACGATCTTGACGAGGCCGGGGACCTGCATGACGTTCTCGTACTTGAACTCGTCACGCAGCTTGCCCGCGATCTCCTCGCGGTACTTCGTCTTGAGACGCGGAGTCGTGGTGGTAGCCATCAGATGTCCTCACCCGTCCGCTTGGCAACGCGGATCTTGTTGCCCTCGTCGTCGAAGCGGTAACCGACGCGCGTGACGACCTTCTTGCCGTCCTTCTCCACGACCAGCTGGACGTTGGAGACGTGGACGGGCGCTTCGGTGGTCACGATGCCGCCGGCCTGCGAGCCGCTGGCCGTCGGGCCGGCCTTCGTGTGCTTCTTGACCCGGTTGACACCCTCGACCAGGACGCGCTCGTCGCGCGGGTAAGCGGCAATGACCTTGCCCTGCTTGCCCTTGTCCTTACCGGTGATGACCTGGACCAGGTCGCCCTTCTTGATCTTCATGCTTACAGCACCTCCGGCGCGAGCGAGATGATCTTCATGAACTTCTTCTCGCGCAGCTCACGGCCGACCGGGCCGAAGATGCGGGTGCCGCGAGGGTCGCCGTCGTTCTTCAGAATAACGGCGGCGTTCTCGTCGAAGCGGATGTACGAGCCGTCCGGACGACGGCGCTCCTTGACGGTGCGAACGATGACCGCCTTGACGACGTCACCCTTCTTCACGTTGCCACCGGGGATTGCGTCCTTGACGGTGGCGACGATGACGTCACCGATGCCCGCGTAGCGGCGACCCGAGCCACCGAGAACACGGATGGTGAGGATTTCCTTCGCACCCGTGTTGTCGGCGACGCGAAGTCGCGACTCCTGCTGGATCACGTCTATCTCCTGTTTGTCTGCCGGTTCCCGGCAGGGGCTTCCCTCTTACGAAGTCGGCCCCTGCCGAGCCTGGCGGAACTGATCCGAGGGGAAACCCCCTCGGACGGAACTATGGGGAATTCCCTTGCGGGAATTACCTACTTGGCCTTCTCGAGGATCTCGACGACGCGCCAGCGCTTGGTCGCCGACAGCGGACGCGTCTCCATCAGGAGGACGCGGTCGCCGACGCCGGCAGCGTTCTGCTCGTCGTGCGCCTTGAGCTTGTTCGTACGGCGGATGACCTTGCCGTACAGCGCGTGCTTGACGCGGTCCTCGACAGCGACGACGACGGTCTTGTCCATCTTGTCGCTGACGACCAGACCCTCACGGGTCTTGCGGAAGCCGCGGGCGGCCTTCGTCTCTTCAGTCACGTTGCTCTCGCTCATCAGGCGCTCTCCACCGTCTCGATGCCCAGCTCGCGCTCACGCATCAGGGTGTAGATCCGCGCGATGTCCTTGCGGACGGCCTTCAGCCGACCGTGGTTCTCGAGCTGACCCGTCGCCGCCTGGAAGCGGAGGTTGAACAGCTCTTCCTTGGCCTCGCGGAGCTTGTTGAGGAGCTCCTCGTTGCCCAGCTCGCGGAGCTCGGACGCCTTCGTACCGGCCGACATCACGCTTCACCTGCCTCGCGCTTGACGATCCGGCACTTCATCGGCAGCTTGTGAGCCGCACGAGTCAGAGCCTCACGCGCAATCTTCTCGTTCGGGTAGGACAGCTCGAACATGACCCGGCCCGGGTGCACGTTGGCGACCCACCACTCGGGCGAACCCTTACCGGAACCCATGCGGGTCTCGGCGGGCTTCTTGGTCAGCGGGCGGTCCGGGTAGATGTTGATCCAGACCTTGCCGCCACGCTTGATGTGGCGGGTCATCGCGATACGAGCCGCCTCGATCTGGCGGTTGGTCACGTACGCCGGAGTCATGGCCTGGATGCCGTACTCGCCGAACGCAACCGTCGTACCACCCTTGGCCATGCCACGGCGCTTGGGGTGGTGCTGCTTGCGGTGCTTGACCCTACGGGGGATCAGCATGTCGGTCAGGCCTCCGTTCCGGTGCTCTCAGCCGGAGCGGCAGCGGCGGCGGGAGCCTCGGCCTTGGGGGCCTCGGCGGCCGGAGCCGACTGCTGCTGCGGCTTGCGACCGCGACCGCCACGCTCGCCACCGCGGCCACCACGGGCCGGGCGGTCGTTGCCACCACGGGCCGGGCGGTTGCCGGCGCGGGCAGCGGCGTTCTCGGCGCGGACCTCGGCGATGTTCTTGACGTCGCCCTTGTAGATCCAGACCTTCACGCCGATGCGGCCGAAGGTCGTCTTGGCCTCGAAGAAGCCGTAGTCCACGTTCGCGCGGAGCGTGTGCAGGGGCACACGGCCCTCGCGGTAGAACTCCGAGCGGGACATCTCGGCGCCGCCGAGACGGCCACCGCACTGGATCTTGATGCCCTTGGCGCCCGCCTTCATCGCCGACTGCATGCTCTTGCGCATGGCACGACGGAAGGAGACGCGGGAGGACAGCTGCTCCGCCACGGCCTGGGCCACGAGCTGAGCGTCCGTCTCGGGGTTCTTGACCTCGAGGATGTTCAGCTGGACCTGCTTGCCCGTGAGCTTCTCGAGGTCACCGCGGATGCGGTCGGCCTCGGCGCCACGGCGGCCGATGACGATGCCGGGACGAGCGGTGTGGATGTCCACACGCACGCGGTCACGGGTGCGCTCGATCTCCACCTTCGAGATGCCGGCGCGCTCCATGCCGGACGTCATCATCCGACGGATGGCGACGTCTTCCTTGACGTAGTCCTTGTACAGCTTGTCGGCGTACCAACGGGACTTGAAGTCCGTCGTGACACCGAGCCGGAACCCGTGCGGGTTTACCTTCTGGCCCATTACCGGGTTCCTTCCTTGCTGCTGACGACCACGGTGATGTGGCTGGTCCGCTTACGGATCCGGTAGGCACGGCCCTGGGCGCGCGGACGGAACCGCTTCAGGGTCGGGCCCTCATCCACGAACGCCTCGCTGATGTACAGCGAAGAGGCGTCGGTGTGGTCGTAGTTGTGTGCAGCGTTGGCGATGGCGCTGTCCAGCACCTTGCCAACCGGCACGCTCGCGGCCTGCGGGGCGAAACGCAGGACCGCCTGAGCCTCCGTGGCGTCCATGCCACGGATGAGGTCCACCACGCGGCGGGCCTTCATGGGCGTGACGCGGATGTACCGCGCCTGGGCCCTGGCTTCCATGGTTGTCCCTTCGGTGTTAGTCACAGTCGTTCACACCCCGCTTAGCGGCGCTTCGACTTGCGGTCGTCCTTGACGTGGCCGCGGAAGGTGCGGGTCGGCGAGAACTCGCCGAGCTTGTGGCCGACCATCGACTCGGTGACGAACACCGGGATGTGGGTCTTGCCGTTGTGCACCGCGAGCGTGTGGCCAAGCATGGCCGGCACGATCATCGAGCGTCGGGACCAGGTCTTGATGACGTTTTTGGTGCCGGCTTCGTTCTGGGCGTCCACCTTCTTGATCAGGTGGTCGTCGACGAAGGGCCCCTTCTTCAGACTACGAGGCATCTCAACCCGTCCTTAGCGCTTCTTGTTCGTCTTGCGGCGGCGGACGATGTACTTGTTGCTCGCCTTGTTGCGATCACGAGTACGCATTTCCTTCTTGCCCCAGGGCGACACCGGGTGACGACCACCCGAGGTCTTGCCCTCGCCACCACCGTGGGGGTGGTCAACCGGGTTCATCACGACACCACGCACGGTCGGGCGGACGCCCTTCCAGCGCATGCGGCCGGCCTTGCCCCAGTTGATGTTCGACTGCTCGGCGTTGCCGACCTCGCCGACCGTGGCGCGGCAGCGCACGTCGACCAGGCGGATCTCACCGGACGGCATACGAAGGTGGGCCATCGAGCCCTCCTTCGCCAGCAGCTGCACGGAGGCACCCGCGGAGCGGGCGAACTTGGCGCCACCGCCCGGACGGAGCTCGATCGCGTGGATCGTGGTACCGACCGGGATGTTGCGGAGCGCGAGGTTGTTGCCGGGCTTGATGTCGGCGCCAGGGCCGTTCTCAATCCGGTCACCCTGCGACAGGCCGCGCGGAGCGATGATGTAGCGCTTCTCGCCGTCTGCGTAGTGCAGCAGCGCGATGCGCGCGGTGCGGTTCGGGTCGTACTCGATGTGCGCGACCTTCGCCGGCACGCCGTCCTTGTCGTGACGACGGAAGTCGATCACGCGGTAGGCGCGCTTGTGTCCGCCACCCTGGTGGCGAACGGTCACACGACCGGCGTTGTTACGGCCGCCCTTGCTGTGCAGCGGGCGGACCAGCGACTTCTCCGGCGTGGACCGCGTGACCTCGACGAAGTCGGCGACGGAGGAGCCACGGCGGCCCGGCGTCGTCGGCTTGTACTTGCGGATTCCCATTTCTCAGTCCTCGTCCGATATTCGGACCAGGGCGCTCCGTTAGGAGGCCTGGCCGAAGATGTCGATACGGTCGCCCTCAGCGAGGGTCACGATCGCGCGCTTGGAGTCGGCACGCTTGCCGAAACCGGTGCGGGTGCGCTTGCGCTTGCCCTGGCGGTTGAGCGTGTTGACGCCGGTGACCTTGACCGAGAAGACCGCCTCGACGGCCTGCTTGATCTGGGTCTTGTTGGCGCCCGGCGCGACGACGAAGGTGTACTTGCCCTCGTCGAGCAGCGCGTAGCTCTTCTCCGAGACGACCGGCTTGATGAGGACGTCACGGGGGTCCGTGAAGCTCTTGCTCAGCGGCGTCTCAACGGTGTTCTTGCCCTCGGCGGCGTGGCGACGCGCCTTGGCGACGCGCGCGGCCTTGGCGGCCTTGGCCGCCTTCGAGGCGATAGCGGGGTGACGGATAGCCATCAGGCCTCGCTCCCTTCGGTGTCAGCGGCCTTGGGGCCAGACACGAAGGACTCCAGCGCGGCCTGGGTGAAGACCACGTCGTCCGAGACGAGAACGTCGTACGTGTTGAGCTGGCCCGGCTCCAGGATGTGGACCTGGGGCAGGTTGCGGGCGGACAGCAGCGCTGCCTCGTCCGAGCGCTCGATGACCAGGAGCACGTTCTTGCGCTCACTGATCTTGCCGAGCAGGCTCTTCGCGGCCTTGGTGGACGGCGTCTCGCCCTCGATCACGCCGGAGACGACGTGGATGCGAGCGTTGCGGGCCCGGTCGGTGAGGGCGTGGCGCAGGGCCGCGGCCTTCATCTTCTTCGGGGTCCGCTGCGAGTAGTCACGCGGCACGGGGCCGTGGACGACGCCACCGCCGGCGAACTGCGGAGCGCGGGTCGAGCCCTGACGGGCGCGGCCGGTGCCCTTCTGGCGGTACGGCTTCTTGCCACCGCCGCGGACTTCGCCACGGGTCTTGGTCTTGTGCGTGCCCTGGCGGGCAGCGGCCAGCTGGGCGACAACGACCTGGTGGATCAGCGGGATGCTGACCTTCTCGACGTCGAAGATCTCCGCGGGGAGCTCGACGGTCCCGGCCTTGTCGCCTGCCGGCGAAAGGATGTCAATGGTGCTCATCGGTTCCTCAAGCCCCCTTGGCCGCGGTACGGACCAGGACGAGGCCGCCGTTCGGACCGGGAACCGCTCCCTTGATGAGGAGCAGGCCCTTCTCCGCGTCAACGGCGTGAACGGTCAGGTTCTGGGTGGTGACCCGCTCGTTGCCCATGCGGCCCGCCATGCGGAGGCCCTTGAACACACGGCCCGGGGTGGCGCAGCCACCGATGGAACCGGGCGAGCGGTGCTTGCGCTGGGTGCCGTGGCTGGAGCCGAGGCCACCGAAGTTGTGGCGCTTCATGACACCGGCGAAGCCCTTGCCCTTGCTCTTGCCGGTCACGTCGACCTTGACGCCGGACTCGAAGGTCTCAGCGGTCAGCTCCTGGCCGAGGGTGTACTCGCTGGCGTCAGCGGTACGGATCTCGACGAGGTGACGACGGGGGGTCACGTCGGCCTTGGCGAAGTGGCCCTTGAGGGGCTTGTTCACCTTGCGCGGGTCGATCTCGCCGAAGGCGATCTGGACCGACTCGTAGCCGTCGGAGTCATTCGTACGGACCTGGGTAACGACACAGGGCCCGGCCTTGACGACGGTGACGGGAACAACGCGGTTGTTCTCGTCCCACACCTGCGTCATGCCGAGCTTCTCGCCCAGGATGCCCTTGATCTGCTTCGTCATTCTCAGATCACCGGCCTCAGAGCTTGATCTCGATGTCGACACCGGCCGGGAGGTCGAGTCGCATCAGAGAGTCAACGGTCTTGGGGGTCGGGTCGAGGATGTCGATGAGGCGCTTGTGCGTGCGCATCTCGAAGTGCTCGCGAGAGTCCTTGTACTTGTGCGGCGACTTGATGACGCAGTACACGTTCTTCTCAGTGGGCAGCGGCACCGGGCCCGCGACCGACGCACCAGTGCGAGTCACCGTCTCGACGATCTTCTTCGCCGAGGAGTCGATGACCTCGTGGTCGTAGGCCTTGAGCCGGATGCGGATCTTCTGTCCCGCCATGGCTACTTAGTAGTCCTTTGTCTCGAACGCTCTGGCCCCGGAAGGCCCTGTTTTCTACTTCCTTCCGACCCACGCGGTCGGGCGTGTCGCAGTCCCGCTCACACAGATCTCCCGAAGGATTTCCCTGCTAGGGGCTGCGGCCCGGATGACCGCGGGTCCGGGGGAAGAAACCCACCGGGTGCCTGGTCGAGCCACCGCGCCGCACTTCCCGGAAGATTCCCGTACGTCCGCCACAGTGCTGCCTTACGGCAGATATGGCGACGAGTACCGTGGGACTCGCTTCCAGTCCTCCCGGCGGGAGGCGCGCAGCATCGGCACTCAACCGAGCAACCTGAACAGTGTGCCATACGTGGGACGACGAAGGCCAATCGAGCCGCTTGTCAAGCGGCGCGCCCGCCCCTCCCCCACCCGGACACGACAAGAGGCCCCACCCGCCGTAACGGCGAGCGGGGCCTCTTGTTGCGCTCAGTTCAGAGCAGCCGGGTCTCCCCGACCAACAAGCAAGGAGTACTTACTTGGTGATCTTGGTGACCTGGCCGGCGCCGACGGTCCGGCCACCCTCACGGATGGCGAACTTCAGGCCCTCCTCCATGGCGACGGGCTGGATGAGCTCCACCTTCATCTCGGTGTTGTCACCCGGCATGACCATCTCGGTGCCCTCGGGGAGGGTCACGACGCCGGTCACGTCCGTCGTACGGAAGTAGAACTGCGGGCGGTAGTTGTTGAAGAACGGGGTGTGACGGCCACCCTCGTCCTTCGACAGGATGTACGCCTGCGCCTCGAACTCGGTGTGCGGGGTGACCGAGCCCGGCTTGATGATGACCTGGCCGCGCTCGACGTCCTCGCGCTTGATGCCACGGAGGAGCAGACCGACGTTCTCACCGGCCTGGCCCTCGTCGAGCAGCTTGCGGAACATCTCGATGCCGGTGACCGTGGTGGTGGTCTTCTCGGTCTTGATGCCGATGATGTCGACGGTCTCGTTGACCTTGAGGACACCGCGCTCGATACGACCGGTGACGACGGTGCCACGACCGGTGATCGTGAAGACGTCCTCGATCGGCATCAGGAACGGCTTGTCGACGTCACGCTCGGGCTGCGGGATGGCCTCGTCGACGGCCTTCATCAGGTCGAGGACGGACTTGCCCCACTCGGCGTCGCCCTCGAGCGCCTTGAGCGCCGAGACCTTGACGACCGGGACGTCGTCGCCCGGGAACTCGTACTCGGAGAGCAGCTCACGGACCTCGAGCTCGACGAGCTCCAGGATCTCCTCGTCGTCCACCATGTCGGCCTTGTTCAGGGCGACAACGATGTACGGAACGCCGACCTGGCGGGCCAGGAGCACGTGCTCCTTGGTCTGCGGCATCGGGCCGTCGGTGGCCGCGACCACGAGGATGGCGCCGTCCATCTGCGCCGCACCCGTGATCATGTTCTTGATGTAGTCGGCGTGACCGGGGCAGTCGACGTGAGCGTAGTGACGCGCCTCGGTCTGGTACTCGACGTGCGCGATGGAGATCGTGATACCGCGCTGGCGCTCCTCGGGAGCCTTGTCGATCTGGTCGAAGGCCGAGGCCTCGTTCAGGTCGGGGTACGCGTCGTGCAGCACCTTGGTAATGGCGGCCGTGAGGGTCGTCTTACCGTGGTCGATGTGACCGATGGTGCCGATGTTGACGTGCGGCTTAGTCCGCTCGAACTTCGCCTTCGCCACTGGGGTCCTCCTGTGGAGTGGTTCTGTACGCCTTACTTCATCGGCGCCAGGTGATCTTTGCTGGGGTGCCCGGGGCTCGGGCCGTTCCCTCCCGGTAGGGGCTGGAACGACCCGGAAGCTCCGGAGTCAAGCCTAAAGCGTGTACTCGGGTGAGTTACTCGCCCTTGGCCTTCGCGATGATCTCCTCGGCGACGTTCCGCGGAACCTCGGCGTAGGAGTCGAACTGCATCGAGTAGCTTGCGCGACCCGACGTCTTGCTGCGGAGGTCTCCGACGTAGCCGAACATCTCCGAGAGGGGCACGAGGCCCTTCACGACGCGAGCGCCGCTGCGCTCCTCCATGGCCTGGATCTGGCCACGGCGGGAGTTGATGTCGCCGATGACCTCACCCATGTAGTCCTCGGGCGTGGTGACCTCGACGGCCATCATCGGCTCGAGCAGCACGGGCTTGGCCTGCCGCGCGGCCTCCTTGAAGGCCTGCGAACCGGCGATCTTGAAGGCGAGCTCGGAGGAGTCGACCTCGTGGTAGGCACCGTCGATGAGCGTGACGCGGACGCCCGTCATCTCGTAGCCCGCCAGGATGCCGAACTGCATGGCCTCCTGCGCACCCGCGTCCACCGACGGGATGTACTCCCGGGGGATGCGGCCACCGGTGACCTTGTTGACGAACTCGTACGACGCCTCGCCGCCCTCGATGGGCTCGATCGCGATCTGCACCTTGGCGAACTGACCGGTACCACCGGTCTGCTTCTTGTGGGTGTAGTCCACGCGCTCGACGGCCCGACGGATCGTCTCGCGGTACGCGACCTGCGGCTTGCCGACGTTGGCCTCGACGCGGAACTCGCGCTTCATGCGGTCGACGAGCACCTCGAGGTGGAGCTCGCCCATACCACCGATGATGGTCTGGCCGGTCTCCTCGTCCGAGTGAACCTGGAAGGAGGGGTCCTCCTCCGAGAGGCGCTGGATGGCGACACCCAGCTTCTCCTGGTCACCCTTGGACTTCGGCTCGATGGCGACCTGGATGACCGGGGCCGGGAAGTCCATGGACTCCAGGATGACCGGGGCCTTGTCGTCACAGAGCGTCTCGCCCGTGGTGGTCTGCTTCAGACCCATGACGGCGACGATGTCACCGGCGCCCACCGACTCGATCTCCTCACGCTTGTTCGCGTGCATGCGGTAGATCTTGCCGATGCGCTCCTTCTTGCCCTTCACGGAGTTCAGCACCGCGGTGCCGGAGTCCAGGCGACCGGAGTAGATCCGGACGAAGGTGAGCTTGCCGAGGTGCGGGTCGCTCGCGATCTTGAACGCGAGGGCCGACAGCGGCTCGTCGTCGGACGGCTTGCGCTTGACGACCTCCTCCGGGTCCTTGACGTCGTGGCCCTCGATGGCCTCGACGTCCAGGGGGGAGGGCAGGTAGCGCACGACGGCGTCGAGCAGGGGCTGGACGCCCTTGTTCTTGAACGCGGTGCCACAGAAGACCGGGGTCACCGTGGTGTCCCCGCCCTTGCCGGAGGCGATGGTGATGCGACGGATGGCCGCGTACAGCTGCTCCTCGGTGGGCTCCTGGCCCTCCAGGTACAGCTCCATCATCTGCTCGTCGTTCTCGGCGACGGCCTCGAGCAGCTTGCCGCGGTACTCCTCGGCAGCCTCGGTGTGCGTCTCCGGGATGTCGACGATGTCGTAGGCCTCGCCCATCTTGGTCTCGGCGGACCAGACGAAGGCCTTCATCGTGACGAGGTCGACGACGCCCTTGAAGTCAGCCTCTGCGCCGATCGGCAGCTGCATGACGATCGGGGTCGCACCGAGGCGGTCGACGATCATGTCGACGCAGCGGTGGAACTCGGCACCCGTGCGGTCCAGCTTGTTGACGAAGCAGATGCGCGGGACGCCGTAGCGGTCCGCCTGACGCCACACGGTCTCGGACTGGGGCTCAACGCCGGCGACACCGTCGAACACAGTGACCGCACCGTCGAGCACGCGGAGCGAACGCTCCACCTCGACCGTGAAGTCGACGTGCCCGGGGGTGTCAATGATGTTGATCGTGTGGTCGACGTCGTTCAGCGGCCAGTGACAGGTGGTGGCAGCAGAGGTGATCGTGATGCCACGCTCCTGCTCCTGCTCCATCCAGTCCATCGTGGCAGCGCCGTCGTGGACCTCACCGATCTTGTACGAGACACCGGTGTAGAACAGGATCCGCTCGGTGGTCGTCGTCTTGCCCGCGTCGATGTGGGCCATGATGCCGATGTTGCGCACCTTGGCCAGGTCAAGTGAAGTGGTAGCCATGTCGGCTCAGTCTTCTCTCGGTCTCGATGGGGGTAGCGACTACCAGCGGTAGTGCGCGAAGGCCTTGTTGGACTCGGCCATCTTGTGGGTGTCCTCGCGCTTCTTCACAGCGGCACCGAGGCCGTTGGAGGCGTCGAGGAGTTCGTTGAGCAGACGCTCGGTCATGGTCTTCTCGCGACGGGCGCGGGAGTAACCCACCAGCCAGCGCAGGGCCAGCGTGTTGGCGCGACCGGGCTTGACCTCGATCGGCACCTGGTAGGTGGCGCCACCGACGCGGCGGGACTTGACCTCGAGGGTCGGCTTGATGTTCTCGAGCGCGCGCTTCAGCGTGATGACCGGGTCGTTGCCCGTCTTCTCACGCAGACCCTCCATGGCGCCGTAGACGATGCGCTCGGCGGTGGAACGCTTGCCGTTCAGCAGCACCTTGTTGATGAGGGAGGTCACCAGAGGAGAGCCGTAGACCGGGTCGATGATGACCGGGCGCTTCGGGGCGGGGCCCTTACGAGGCATTCTTACTTCTCCTTCTTGGCGCCGTAGCGGCTGCGGGCCTGCTTGCGGTTCTTGACACCCTGGGTGTCGAGGGAACCCCGGATGATCTTGTAGCGAACACCGGGCAGGTCCTTCACACGGCCGCCGCGCACGAGCACGATGGAGTGCTCCTGCAGGTTGTGTCCCTCACCCGGAATGTAAGCAGTGACCTCGATCCCGCTGGTCAGACGCACACGCGCGACCTTACGCAGGGCCGAGTTCGGCTTCTTCGGGGTGGTCGTGAACACACGCGTGCAGACGCCACGACGCTGAGGGGAACCCTCGAGTGCGGGCGTCTTGTTCTTCTCGACCTTGTCCTGCCGGCCCTTACGGACCAGCTGCTGGATCGTAGGCACTACTTCTCCGGTTTCTGTGTGCCGAATAGTAAAGCTAACCTGGAACGTCGCCGACCCACGCGGTCGGGTGTGTCGAATACTGCAGACCCCCGCTCAATGGCGGGAAGGGCGCAGATTACGGTGGCCGGATCGGACCCGCATCGCGGTTGAAGACACGCGCGCGAGCCCAGGCACACCCCAGGCACAAGGTCTGAGCGTACCTACCTCATTGGCTGCGGTCAAAACAAATACCCCACACCCCGGACACGCCGGGCAGCCGCCCCTTCAGCCAGAAGCCGCCGACACGATGAGCAGCAACAGCAGCGCCCACCCCACGATCGCCAGCCAGCCCAGGGCCAGGCCCGCGACCGCCTGGCCGTCGCCCTGCTCGTGGGTGTGGCGGATCTCCGCGCGGGCCATGTGGCCGAGGATGACCGCGGGCACGGCCGAGGCGCCGAACGTGAAGAACGTCGCAATCCCGCACACCATCGCCGCGGTGGCCTTGCCGTTGGTGGGCGGCGCCGCCATGAAGGTGGGCGGCACGGCCATGGGCGCCTGCTGGAAGGTGGCCGGGCCCTGCGGCAGGTCCGCGACCAGGAGGCTCAGCTCCCCCACCGTGCGGGACTGGTACGCGCGCTCGACCCGGCGCTCGTACTCCTCCTTCTGCAGGCGGCCCTCGGCGAAGCCCGCGCGCAGCACGTCTACGGCGCGCTCACGGTCCGAGTGGGCGGCCAGCATCGACGGCTGGCCCGGTGCCGGCCGCATGGCGGGCAGTCCCTGATGAGGCGGCCACGCCCCCGGCTGCCACGACGGATCCGTCATGCATGCCTCCCCCGCACGTTGTGTGCCCTCCATGATGCGCCAACGCGCCGCGGGGCGGCCACCCGACCTTCGTCGGACGACCGCCCCGCGGTGGTGCGCTGTGCGCTCTTACTGGTTGTACGGACCGTAGTCGTAGTCCTCCAGCGGCACGGCCTGGCCCGAACCCGTCCCGAAGGGCGAGTAGTCGATGTCGTCGTAGCCGACGGCCGAGTACATCGCGGCCTTGGCCTCCTCGGTCGGCTCGACCCGGATGTTGCGGTAGCGGGACAGGCCCGTACCGGCCGGGATGAGCTTACCGATGATGACGTTCTCCTTGAGGCCGATGAGGCTGTCGGACTTGGCGTTGATCGCCGCATCCGTCAGGACTCGGGTCGTCTCCTGGAAGGAGGCGGCCGACAGCCAGGACTCCGTCGCGAGCGAGGCCTTGGTGATACCCATCAGCTGCGGACGGCCGGAGGCGGGGTGACCGCCCTCGGTGACCACACGACGGTTCTCGGTCTCGAACTTCGAGCGCTCGACGAGCTCGCCGGGCAGCAGCTCGGCGTCGCCGGACTCGATGATCGTCACGCGGCGCAGCATCTGCCGGATGATGATCTCGATGTGCTTGTCGTGGATCGACACGCCCTGCGAGTTGTAGACCTTCTGGACCTCTCCGACCAGGTGGACCTGGACGGCGCGCTGGCCGAGGATGCGGAGCACGTCGTGCGGGTTGGTGGCACCCACGGTGAGCTTCTGGCCCACCTCGACGTGGTCGCCCTCGCCCACCAGGAGACGGGCGCGCTTCGAGATCGGGAACGCCGTCTCGTCGCTGCCGTCGTCCGGGGTGACGACGATCTTCTTGGTCTTCTCGGTCTCCTCGATGCGGACGCGGCCCGCGGCCTCGGAGATCGGGGCGACACCCTTCGGCGTACGAGCCTCGAAGAGCTCGACGACACGGGGCAGACCCTGGGTGATGTCGTCACCGGCCACACCACCGGTGTGGAAGGTACGCATCGTCAGCTGCGTGCCGGGCTCACCGATGGACTGGGCGGCGATGATGCCGACCGCCTCACCGATGTCGACCAGCTTGCCGGTGGCGAGCGAACGGCCGTAGCAGAAGGCACAGGTGCCGACCGCGGACTCGCAGGTCAGGACCGAGCGGGTCTTGACCTCCTCGACGCCGTTGGCGACCAGGGCGTCGATGAGCACGTCACCGAGGTCGACGTTGGCCGGCGCGATGACCTTGCCGTCGATGACGACGTCCTCGGCCAGCATGCGGGCGTACACGGACGTCTCGACGTTCTCCGTCTTGCGGAGCACGCCGTCCTCGCCACGGACCGCGATCTTCAGCTTCAGACCGCGCTCGGTGCCGCAATCCTCCTCGCGAATGATGACGTCCTGGGAGACGTCGACCAGACGACGGGTGAGGTAACCGGAGTCGGCGGTACGAAGAGCGGTGTCCGCGAGACCCTTACGAGCACCGTGGGTGGAGATGAAGTACTCAAGGACGGACAGGCCCTCACGGAACGAGGCCTTGATCGGACGCGGGATGGTCTCGTTCTTCGCGTTCGACACCAGACCACGCATACCGGCGATCTGCCGCATCTGCATCATGTTTCCTCGGGCACCCGAGTCAACCATCATGAAGATGGGGTTGGTCTTGGGGAAGTTCGCGTTCATCGCCTCGGCGACCTCGTTGGTCGCCTTGGTCCAGATCGCGATGAGCTCCTGCGTGCGCTCTTCCTTGGTGATCAGACCGCGCTCGTACTGCTTCTGGACCTTCTCGTCCTGGGCCTCGTAGCCCGCGACGATCTCCTTCTTGGCCTCGGGGACCACGACGTCGGAGATGGCCACGGTGACGCCGGAACGGGTCGCCCAGTAGAAGCCGGCCGCCTTCAGGTTGTCGAGCGTCGCCGCCACGATGACCTTGGGGTAGCGCTCGGCCAGGTCGTTGACGATCTCGGAGAGCTGCTTCTTGCCCACCGAGTAGTCGACGAACGGGTAGTCCTCGGGCAGCAGCTCGTTGAAGAGCGCGCGGCCCAGGGTCGTACGCAGCCGGAAGCTGTCGCCCTGCTGGTACGTGCCGCCGAGGGCGTCGTCGCCGTCCTCGTCGACCGGCGGGGTCCAGCCGCGGGGCGGGAAGGTGCCCACCGGGAAGCGGATGTCGACCTTCGCCTGGAGCGAGAGCTCCTTGGCGTCGAACGCCATGATCGCCTCAGCCGTGGAACCGAACGAACGGCCCTCGCCCTTGACCTCGCGCTCCTCTTCGTCCGTGGTGAGGAAGAAGAGGCCGAGCACCATGTCCTGGGTGGGCATGGTGACGGGGCGGCCGTCGGCGGGCTTGAGGATGTTGTTCGAGGACAGCATCAGGATGCGGGCCTCGGCCTGCGCCTCCGCGGAGAGCGGCAGGTGCACGGCCATCTGGTCACCGTCGAAGTCCGCGTTGAACGCGGTGCAGACGAGCGGGTGGATCTGGATGGCCTTGCCCTCGACCAGCTGCGGCTCGAAGGCCTGGATGCCGAGGCGGTGCAGCGTGGGCGCACGGTTCAGGAGGACCGGGTGCTCGGCGATGACCTCTTCGAGGACGTCGTATACGACCGTGCGGCCGCGCTCGACCATCCGCTTGGCCGACTTGATGTTCTGCGCGTGGTTCAGGTCGACCAGGCGCTTCATCACGAACGGCTTGAAGAGCTCCAGGGCCATGGCCTTCGGCAGACCGCACTGGTGCAGCTTCAGCTGCGGACCGACGACGATCACGGAACGCGCGGAGTAGTCCACGCGCTTGCCGAGGAGGTTCTGGCGGAAGCGGCCCTGCTTGCCCTTCAGCATGTCGCTGAGGGACTTCAGGGGACGGTTGCCGGGACCGGTCACCGGGCGACCACGACGGCCGTTGTCGAACAGCGCGTCGACGGCCTCCTGGAGCATGCGCTTCTCGTTGTTCACGATGATCTCGGGCGCACCGAGGTCGAGAAGGCGCTTCAGGCGGTTGTTGCGGTTGATCACACGGCGGTACAGGTCGTTCAGGTCGGAGGTCGCGAAGCGGCCACCGTCCAGCTGCACCATCGGACGCAGGTCCGGCGGGATGACCGGCACGCAGTCGAGCACCATGCCCTTGGGGCTGTTGCTGGTCTGCAGGAACGCGGAGACGACCTTGAGGCGCTTGAGCGCACGGGTCTTCTTCTGGCCCTTGCCGGTGCGGATGATCTCGCGGAGGCGCTCGGCCTCCTCGTCGAGGTCGAAGGACTCCAGGCGCTTCTGCAGCGCCGCGGCACCCATCGAGCCGTCGAAGTACGTGCCGAAGCGGTCACGCAGCTCGCGGTAGAGCAGCTCGTCGCCCTCGAGGTCCTGGACCTTGAGGTTCTTGAAGCGGTTCCACACCTCGTCGAGACGGTCGATCTCGCGCTGCGCGCGGTCGCGCAGCTGCTTCATCTCGCGCTCGGCACCTTCGCGCACCTTGCGGCGCACGTCGGCCTTGGCGCCCTCGGCCTCCAGCTCGGCCAGGTCGGTCTCGAGCTTCTTGGCGCGGGCCTCGAGGTCCGCGTCGCGGCGGTTCTCGATCTGCTGGCGCTCCACGGAGACGTGCGCCTCCAGGGAGGGCAGGTCGCGGGTGCGGCGCTCCTCGTCCACGAACGTGATCATGTACGCGGCGAAGTAGATGACCTTCTCGAGGTCCTTCGGCGCGAGGTCGAGGAGGTAGCCGAGGCGCGACGGGACGCCCTTGAAGTACCAGATGTGCGTGACGGGCGCGGCGAGCTCGATGTGGCCCATCCGCTCACGGCGCACCTTGGCGCGAGTGACCTCGACGCCGCAGCGCTCGCAGATGATGCCCTTGAAGCGGACGCGCTTGTACTTGCCGCAGTAGCACTCCCAGTCCCGGGTCGGACCGAAGATCTTCTCGCAGAAGAGTCCGTCCTTCTCGGGCTTGAGGGTGCGGTAGTTGATGGTCTCGGGCTTCTTGACCTCGCCGTGGCTCCACTGACGGATGTCGTCAGCGGTGGCCAGACCGATCCGGAGCTCATCGAAGAAGTTGACGTCGAGCACTATGCGTCAATCCCTCTCAGGGTTGTAAGTCTTAGGGGTCTGAAACGGGGGTCCTGGGGCCGGCGGGCTCACGTGTGAGCCCGCCGGACTCCCGTCAGACCTCTTCGACGCTGCTCGGCTCGCGCCGGGACAGGTCGATACCGAGCTCCTCCGCCGCGCGGAAGACGTCCTCATCCGTGTCGCGCATCTCGATGGACATGCCGTCCGAGGACAGCACCTCCACGTTGAGGCAGAGCGACTGCATTTCCTTGATGAGCACCTTGAAGGACTCGGGAATGCCGGGCTCGGGGATGTTCTCGCCCTTGACGATGGCCTCGTAGACCTTCACGCGGCCGGTCACGTCGTCGGACTTGATCGTCAGCAGCTCCTGGAGGGCGTACGCGGCGCCATAAGCCTCCAGCGCCCACACCTCCATCTCTCCGAAGCGCTGGCCACCGAACTGCGCCTTACCACCCAGCGGCTGCTGGGTGATCATCGAGTACGGACCGGTCGACCGGGCGTGCAGCTTGTCGTCGACCAGGTGGTGCAGCTTGAGGATGTACATGTACCCGACCGAGATCGGGTCCGGGAACGGCTCGCCGGAGCGGCCGTCGAACAGACGCGCCTTGCCGGAGGGGAGCACCATGCGCTCGCCGTCGCGGTTCGGGATCGTGTGCTGGAGCAGACCGGCCAGCTCGTCCTCGCGGGCGCCGTCGAAGACCGGGGTCGCGACGTTGGTGCCCGGGGCGACCGAGTCGGCGCCGATCGCCTGCAGGCGCTGCGCCCACTCGTCCCCGAGCCCGGAGACGTCCCAGCCGCGGCTGGCGAGCCAGCCGAGGTGGATCTCCAGGACCTGTCCCGGGTTCATTCGGGACGGGACACCCAGCGGGTTGAGGATGATGTCGACCGGAGTTCCGTCCTCGAGGAACGGCATGTCCTCGATGGGCAGGATCTTCGAGATGACGCCCTTGTTGCCGTGACGGCCGGCGAGCTTGTCACCGTCGGTGATCTTGCGCTTCTGCGCCACGTACACGCGCACCAGCTGGTTCACACCGGGGGGAAGCTCGTCGCCCTCCTCGCGGTCGAAGACGCGGACGCCGATGACCTTGCCGATCTCGCCGTGCGGGACCTTCAGGGAGGTGTCACGGACCTCACGGGCCTTCTCACCGAAGATCGCGCGGAGCAGGCGCTCCTCCGGCGTCAGCTCGGTCTCACCCTTGGGCGTGACCTTGCCGACGAGGATGTCGCCGGCGACGACCTCGGCACCGATCCGGATGATGCCGCGCTCGTCGAGGTCGGCGAGGACCTCCTCGGAGACGTTCGGGATGTCCCGGGTGATCTCCTCCGGGCCGAGCTTGGTGTCACGGGCGTCGACCTCGTGCTCCTCGATGTGGATCGAGGAGAGGACGTCGTCCTGCACGAGGCGCTGCGACAGGATGATCGCGTCCTCGTAGTTGTGACCCTCCCACGGCATGAACGCCACGAGCAGGTTCTTGCCGAGGGCCATCTCGCCCTCTTCGGTGGCCGGACCGTCGGCGAGGACCTGGCCCTCGATGACGCGGGCACCCTCTTCCACCACAACCTTCTGGTTCACCGAGGTGCCCTGGTTGGAGCGGGAGAACTTGGCGACGCGGTACGTGGTGTACGTGCCGTCGTCGTTGGTGACCGTGACGTAGTCCGCGGAGACCTCCTGGACCACACCGGCCTTCTCGGCCTTGATCACGTCACCGGCGTCGACCGCGCAGCGGTACTCCATGCCGGTGCCGACGAGGGGGGCCTCGGCGGTGATCAGCGGCACGGCCTGACGCATCATGTTCGCGCCCATGAGGGCACGGTTGGCGTCGTCGTGCTCGAGGAAGGGGATCATGGCGGTCGCGACCGACACCATCTGGCGCGGCGAGACGTCCATGTAGTCCACGTCGGAACCGGCGACGTAGTCGACCTCGCCGCCGCGGCGGCGGACCAGGACGCGGTTCTCGGCGAACCGGAGGTCATCGGTCAGCGGCGCGTTGGCCTGGGCGATGACGAACCGGTCCTCCTCGTCGGCGGTCAGGTAGTCCACCTCGTCGGTGACCTGGTCGTCGACGACCTTGCGGTACGGCGTCTCGACGAAGCCGAACGCGTTCACACGGCCGTAGGAGGCCAGCGAACCGATCAGACCGATGTTCGGGCCTTCGGGCGTCTCGATCGGGCACATGCGGCCGTAGTGGGACGGGTGCACGTCTCGGACCTCGAAGCCGGCCCGCTCACGGGAGAGACCACCCGGGCCAAGAGCCGACAGACGGCGCTTGTGGGTGAGACCCGACAGCGGGTTGTTCTGGTCCATGAACTGCGACAGCTGGCTGGTGCCGAAGAACTCCTTGATGGAGGCGACGACCGGCCGGATGTTGATCAGCGTCTGCGGCGTGATCGCCTCGACGTCCTGCGTCGTCATGCGCTCGCGCACGACGCGCTCCATACGAGCCAGACCCGTGCGGACCTGGTTCTGGATGAGCTCGCCGACGTTGCGCAGGCGGCGGTTGCCGAAGTGGTCGATGTCGTCGGTCTCGACGACGATGCCCACACCGCTGTCACCGACGGTCTCGGTCTCACCGGCGTGCAGCTTCACCAGGTACTTGATCGAGGCGATGATGTCCTCGACCGTCAGCACGCCCGCGTCGAGCGGCGCGTCCGCGCCCAGCTTCTTGTTGACCTTGTAGCGGCCGACCTTCGCGAGGTCGTAGCGCTTCGGGTTGAAGTACAGGTTCTCGAGCAGCGTCTGCGCGGCCTCGCGGGTCGGCGGCTCGCCCGGACGGAGCTTGCGGTAGATGTCGAGCAGCGCGTCGTCCTGGCCCTGGGTGTGGTCCTTCTCCAGGGTGGCGCGCATGGACTCGTACTCGCCGAACTCCTCGAGGATCTGCTCGGTGGTCCAGCCGAGAGCCTTCAGGAGCACGGTGACCGACTGCTTGCGCTTGCGGTCGATGCGGACACCGACCATGTCACGCTTGTCGATCTCCATCTCCAGCCAGGCACCCCGGGACGGGATGATCTTGGCGGAGAAGATGTCCTTGTCGGACGTCTTGTCGATGGAGGAGTCGAAGTAGACGCCGGGCGAACGGACCAGCTGCGACACCACGACACGCTCGGTGCCGTTGATGACGAAGGTGCCCTTGTTCGTCATGAGCGGGAAGTCGCCCATGAAGACCGTCTGGGACTTGATCTCACCGGTCTCGTTATTGGTGAACTCGGCGGTGACGAAGAGCGGGGCGGCGAACGTGAAGTCGCGCTCCTTGCACTCGTCGATGGAGTTCTTCGGGGGCTCGAAACGGTGGTCGCGGAAGGTCAGCGACATCGACCCGGAGAAGTCCTCGATCGGGGAGATCTCCTCGAAGATCTCCTCCAGACCGGACTTGGTGGGGACGTCCTGTCCGCTTTCCAGAGCCGCCTCGACACGAGCCTTCCACGCGTCGTTGCCGAGCAGCCAGTCAAAGCTTTCGGTCTGCAGCGCAAGAAGGTTCGGAACCTCGAGGGGCTCCTTGATCTTTGCAAAGGAGATGCGCAGCGGGGCGGTGCTGGCGCCGTTGTTCGTATTCGCGGTCGAGGCAGTGCGCGAGGCGGCCAAGAGGGGGTCCTTCCGAGGGCTCGGACTCACTACGCGCGTACCGGTCCCAAGCTGGCAGAGAGACAGAAATCCCAGGTCAGGGTGGTTTCAGTCCACGGTGCTCAAGCATGGGCATGCCCCTGGTGACGGGCAGGAGGCAGCTAACAGGCAGCGCAAAGGGTCAGTGTAGCCACCTGGCCCACTGATGTCCAGTCCCGGTTTTTGGAGACCCTCGTTGTTCTCAACACCTGCGGCAAGCCACGTCCTCAACGCACATCGATACTGCCCTCTTCGCCGCCGATCCATGCCTCGGATGCGGATCGTTGTGACGACGCGTCCTGAGAATTGCGCGCTGCGTGCGGTTCGTCAAGGCCCCCCATGCCCGGACGAGGCTTGGCGTCGTCGCCGTCACGGCCCGTCGCCAGGCACAACGAAGATCACCATACTCGCCGCGACCGACAGCGCAAGGCAGCCGCCGCACACGTACCGGGAACGCCGAAAGGCGACCACCCACATGGGTGATCGCCGTTCGGTGTGTGTGCGTTACAGCCCTGGGGCCGCGATCACACGGAAGAGTCGGCAGACTCCGTGCCACGCGCCCGTGGGCGCGCGGCGAGGTGTTACTTGACCTCGACGGAGGCGCCGGCGCCCTTGAGGGCCTCGGCGGCCTTCTCCGCGGCGTCCTTGGCGACCTTCTCGAGGACCGGCTTCGGGGTGCCGTCGACGAGGTCCTTGGCCTCCTTCAGACCCAGGGAGGTCAGCTCGCGCACGACCTTGATGACCTGGATCTTCTTGTCGCCGGCGCCGGTGAGGATGACGTCGAACTCGTCCTGCTCCTCGGCGGCGGCGTCAGCGGCGCCACCAGCGGCACCACCGGCGACGACGACCGGCGCGGCAGCGGCGGCGGTGACGTCGAACTTCTCCTCGAAGGCCTTCACGAACTCGGAGAGCTCGATGAGGGTCATCTCCTCGAACTGGGCGAGCAGGTCGTCCTGGCTGAGCTTCGCCATGATGGCGGTCCTTCCACTAATTCGGCGGGTGCCGGATGTACATGAGAGGCGGGCGTACTAGTGGCCCGCTACGACCGTCGCCTCAGGCGGCGGCGGTCACTGCGCGAGCCGAATTACTCGGCACCGCCCTGCTCGGCCTGCTTGGCGCGAAGCGCGTCCACGGTGCGGACGAGCTTCGACGGGAGCGCCTGGAAGACAGAGGCAGCCTGGGACTGCTTGCCCTTCATGGCACCCGCCAGCTTGCTGAGCAGAACCTCGCGGGACTCGAGGTCCGCAAGCTTCTTGATCTCGTCGGCGGTCAGCGCCTTGCCGTCAAGGACACCGCCCTTGATGACGAGAGAGGGGTTGTCCTTGGCGAAGTCACGCAGACCCTTCGCCGCCTCGACCGGGTCACCGGTCACGAAGGCGACAGCCGTCGAGCCCTTGAGGTGCTCGTCCAGCTGGATCCCGGCCTCGTTGGCCGCGATCTTGGTCAGCGTGTTCTTCACCACACGGTACTGAGCGTTCTCGCCGAGAGAACGGCGAAGCTCCTTGAGCTGCGCCACGGACAGTCCGGTGTAAGACGTGACAACAGCAGCGTTGGAGTCGCGCAGCTTCTGCGTGATCTCCTCGACGGCTGCGACCTTGTCGGACGTCGCCATGAGCCTCGGCCTCCTTCCGGGGTGATGATCCTCGACTGACCTTTCGATCAGCCGCGTGTCGCCGGACCGCCTGAATCAGGCACACAGGAAGGGGTTCTGGCACAAAACGAAACGCCCCGGCGCAGGCGCACGGGGCGTGAGCTCGACCTGACGGAGAACCGTCCGGGAGCACTTCCACAGTCACCTACGCGGGTCGTCCGCAGCTTCAGCGGATCCTTCGGCCACCGCGCCCTCTTACGAGCGCACGGCAACGACCAGCGGTCTTTGGCTTCTGTGGAAGAGTACGCGAACGGATCCGCGTCAGGCAAATCGGGCCTGCCCGGAGCGCGAGGCTCAGCCCTTGAGGCCCTTCAGCTCCTTGGCGAGGTCCATGACCTCGCTCTTCGGCGGGGCCTTCACGGTCACCGGCTTGTTGTAGTCGAGGAACGTGACGGTCATGTCGAGGGGGCCCTTGTCGCCCTTGCCGCGGGCGCGGAACTGCTTGGTGTGGTCCTCGCCGTCGATCCACAGGTCCATCGTGAGCTTCTCGATGCCCATGTCCTCGTACTGCTTGAGGCCCCGCTCGCGGCGCTTCTTGGTGGCCGCGTCCTCGTCCTTCATCAGCTCGCGCAGCCGCTTCAGCGTGACCGTGCCGGTGTAGCGCGTGGTCTCGACGCCCTCGACGGTCTCGTCGCCGACCTTCTTCAGGTCGTCGGAGCCGGTCAGGAGGGTGGACTGGTCGGCCGGGTTGTTCTCCGCCTGGGAGGAGACCGAGGTGCCGTTCGGCTTGGCGGCGCCCGCGCCCGTGGACTTGGCCGAGAACTTGATCCAGCGCTTGCCGTCCGCCTCCTTGGCCGCTTCCTTGCCGCCGCCGAGGTAGACGCCGCCGTCGACGACCCGGATCTCCGCCTTCTCCGGACCCTGGTCGGGTGCGCTCATCTTCATGCTCATGGCGAGCGGCTCGGCGTTCATGGACGCCTCGGCCCGGACCTGCCCGTCCCCCGGGACACTGCCCTTCATGCGGAAGGAGAACGACTTCAGGTCCTCCGTCTTGTCCGCGGCCTTCTTCACGGCCGCCGCGGGCGCCATGTCGCCCCCGGCCTTGTCGGCCTTCTCCGACCCGCAGCTGACCGCGCCACCGGCGAGCAGCACGGCGGCGAGCGCGGCCCCCGCGGTTCTCTTGCGTCCCGTACGCACGGAAGTACTCATGACCCCACCCCTAGGAACATTTGGTTCATTTAGTTCCCGGCCGAGATTACCCGAAGGTAGGCGGAGCCTTCCTCCGGGTAATCCGGCGGCCGAGGGCACCTGCGGGTCGGGGCCGCGGCGGTCCTACGTGGTCGGCTGCCTGTTCATCAGGTCCTTGAAGTCCGCCGTGTCGTCGGCCGGGGGCTCCTCCGCGGAGACCTCGGTGCCGTAGTCGCTGTAGTACGCGGTGGCGGAGAGCCGGCCGGTCTTCATCTCGCCGCGCTCGGTCTTCTTCACGAGCAGGTTCTCGTCGTTGACCCAGATGTCGATGGTCTCGGTGGTGATCCCGGCCTGCTCCAACTGCTTCTTCATGTCGGCGAGTTGGGACTCGCTCAGGCCGGAGCTCCGCTCCGCGAGCTCGGCGACGTTCACGGTGCCGGAGTAGTGCGTGGTGTCCACGCCGCGCACCTTCTCCTCGCCGACCTTCTTCACGTCACCGGAGGCGAGCAGCATCTTCACCGACTGGTGCGGCGTGCTGTTCTGCATCGCGTCCTTCATGTACGCGCCCGAGCCGCCGCCTATCCGCTCCAGATCGTCGTAGGCGTACTTCACCCAGTGCTTGCCGTCGGCCTGGGCGGCGAACTGCTCGCCCATCTTCGCGTAGTAGGCCTCGGGCAGGTAGCGGGCCTCCATCGATGTGGTGCCGGCCCGGCGCATCGTCTCCGCCATCTGACCACCGGTGTACGTGATCGTCATGTTGCCGGTGAGGCCGTCGGCCCAGCCGAGGGCGCCCTTGGCCTTCATCGACATCACGGAACCCATGGTGGTCTCGGACTCCACCTTGGCCGAATCGGCCTTGTCGGTGGTGCTCTCGATGGTGCGCAGCGCGGCGATGGGGCTGACGCTCAGGCCGCCCTTATCGGACCCCTTGGCCTTGTCGGAGCCCCCCGAGTCGTCCGAGGAGCCACAGGCCGTGACTCCGCCCGTCAGGGTCGCCGCGACCGCGACCGCCAGCGCCACACGTCGCACAGTCGTGCTGTTCATGTCGTCCCACCCCTTGCGTCCATGGAGAGCCAGCACGCTAGCGCAGCCCGCTCGTCCGCGTGTCTCCCGAGTCCGTCTCCGTACGCGGTCCGTGCGCGGCGCCGCACGACATCTCGCGCACTGGCACCGTCCGTACCGTCCGGCCGTCCCTGAGCGTGTACCCGAAAAACGGGACGGGCCCCGCACCGGAATTGGTTGCGGGGCCCGTCACATTCGCGCCAGGCGCGGCTGCCGTCAGTTTCAGACGGCGGCCGGGTCCTCCTCGACGAGGAGGTTGCGGGTGCGGTTGGAGTCCAGCGGAATGCCGGGGCCCATCGTGGTGGTGATGGCGGCCTTCTTGATGTACCGACCCTTGGCGGCCGACGGCTTCAGACGGAGGACTTCCTCCAGGGCCGCGGCGTAGTTCTCCACCAGCTTGGTGTCGTCGAAGGACACCTTGCCGATGATGAAGTGCAGGTTCGAGTGCTTGTCGACGCGGAACTCGATCTTGCCGCCCTTGATGTCGTTGACAGCCTTCACGACGTCGGGGGTGACGGTGCCGGTCTTCGGGTTCGGCATCAGACCACGCGGACCGAGCACGCGGCCGAGGCGGCCGACCTTGCCCATGAGGTCCGGGGTGGCGACGACGGCGTCGAAGTCCAGGCGGCCCTTCGCGACCTCGTCGATCAGCTCGTCGGCGCCGACGATGTCGGCTCCAGCGGCTTCCGCGGCCGCAGCACGGTCACCGGTCGCGAAGACCAGGACCCGGGCGGTCTTGCCGGTGCCGTGCGGGAGGTTCACGGTGCCACGGACCATCTGGTCGGCCTTGCGCGGGTCGACACCCAGGCGGAAGGCGACCTCGACGGTGCCGTCGAACTTGGTCGCGGAGGTCTCCTTGGCGAGACGGACGGCCTCGAGCGGGGCGTAGAGCTTGTCCCGGTCGACCTTGGCGTCCGCAGCGCGGAGAGTCTTGCTGCGCTTCACTTCTACTCCTGAGGTTCAGGTTTGGAGTTCGTGGTCCGGACCAGCGCCTGGTCCTGCCACTTGAGGTCACGGTGCCGACTGTGCGGCTCCGCGGCGTCCGGCTGGGATCAGCCCTCGACCGTGATGCCCATGGAACGGGCGGTGCCGGCGATGATCTTCGACGCGGCGTCCAGGTCGTTCGCGTTGAGGTCGGGCATCTTGGTGGTGGCGATCTCGCGGACCTGCGCCTGGGTGATCTTGGCGACCTTGGTCTTGTGCGGCTCGCCGGAGCCCTTCTCCACGCCCGCGGCCTTGAGGATCATCTTGGCGGCCGGCGGCGTCTTGGTGATGAAGGTGAAGGAACGGTCCTCGTAGACCGTGATCTCCACCGGGATCACCCAGCCACGCTGCGACTCGGTCGCGGCGTTGTACGCCTTGCAGAACTCCATGATGTTCACGCCGTGCTGGCCCAGCGCGGGGCCGACCGGCGGCGCCGGGTTGGCGGCACCGGCCTGGATCTGGAGCTTGATAAGCCCCGTGACCTTCTTCTTCTTGGGAGGCATTGCTCTCTCCGGGTCCTAGTGAGAGTGTTGAGCCGCATCCGTAGCGATGATCATCGATAGTCGCGATCATCCGGATGGAGGCATACCGCACTACGATAACGGGTATCCCGGCGGGGCCCAAACCCGTATCCGCGCAGACCGCGGGCCCCACCCCTGCGGGAGCGGGGCCCGGAGCCCTCGGCACCCGGCTGTGACCACCGGGCAGCGGGTGCGCTCAGCAGCGCTTGGACGTCATGGCGTGACCCGGGAGCGGGTCGCCGGGGGCGCGCAGCTCGCCGATCGCGGCGGTGCACTCCGCGGCGGTGTCGGCGGGCAGCGACCAGAACTCCTGGACGTTGGTGTCGTTCCACCAGTCCTGGCCCACGACCTCGTCCCGCGCGTAGCTGTACACGCCGGTGCTGACGTCGTAGTCCTTGACCTTGTCGCGGAAGCTCTTCCACACCCAGACGTAGCCGTAGTTCTTCTTGCACCTGGGCGAGTAGAACTGCTTCACCGACGCGGCGTGCGCTCCCTTCCGGTCGATGTACGCGGTGGTGCCGATCTGGTAGGCGTCGGAACAGACTCCGGCCGCCTGGGCCTTGAGGCTCCGCGGGTTGCCGTCCGCCGAGGGCGCGGTCGACTGGGGCGCCGCCTTTCTGGCGTCGGGCGCGGGCGCGGGGCCGGTTCCGGCCAGCGCCGAGCCGGCGCCGAGCAGGACGAAGGCGCAGGCGGAGGCAGCAATCGCAGTCTTGCGGGCACGCATCAGGTGGTCCCCCTTGCTCGTCGGTGCTTGTCCATGACTGGGCCCGGGACGCCATACCGCCGCAAGGCACCACAAATCGCCGCTCGTGGTGACAGAGATCCCCATAAGCGTGCCGAGGTGTCGTGGAGGAAGGGACCGGGCGTTTCCGTCTACAAGTGAGACAGCCCTGGACGCCCGATGGTTGTGGCGTGGAACACATTTACTCGTCGAGATTCACAGCACATGCTCGTCCATACCCACGACAAAGCCCCTGACCAGCGGTTTCCCGCGGATCAGGGGCTCTGCCCGAAGCTCTTCGAGCTAGTTCTTCTGGATCTGGTCGAAGCTCAGCTCGACCGGGGTCTCGCGGCCGAAGATCTCGACGAGGCCCTTGACCTTCTTCGAGTCGGCGTTGATCTCGTTGATCGTGGCCTGCAGCGTGGCGAACGGGCCGTCGGTGACGGTGACCGAGTCGCCGACCTCGAAGTCCAGGACCTGGACCTCGACCTTGCGGGCCGGAGCCGGCTTGCCCTCGGCCTCGGCGGCCTCGCGGGCGGCCTTCTCCTCGGCCTCCGGGGCGAGCATCTTGACGATCTCGTCCAGCGTCAGCGGGTACGGGTCGTAGGCGTTGCCGACGAAGCCGGTGACACCGGGGGTGTTGCGGACGACGCCCCAGGACTCGTTCGTCAGGTCCATGCGCACCAGGACGTAGCCGGGGAGCTTGTTCTGGCGGATGGTCTTGCGCTCGCCGTTCTTGATCTGGGCGACCTCTTCCTGCGGCACCTCGGCCTGGAAGATGAAGTCCTCGACGTTGAGCGAGACGGCGCGCTGCTCGAGGTTGGTCTTCACGCGGTTCTCGTAACCGGCGTAGGTGTGGATGACGTACCACTCGCCGGGCAGGCCGCGGAGTTCGTCGCGCAGGGCGGCGATCGGGTCGACCGGCTCGGCGTCCTCGGCGTCCGCTGCGGAGGCGGCGTCCTCGGACTCCTCGTCGGCGACGGCCTCGGCCGCTGCGGCGTCCTCGTCGGTCTCGGCGACGTCGGCGCCACCGGCCGCCGCTTCCTCGTCGGACTCCACGCGCAGGGCCGCCTCCTCGGCGGGCTCGCCCGCGGCGACGTCGGCAGCCTTGGCCTGGTCCGGGTCCTCGGCGTCCGCCGCCTCGACGATGTCGAGCTGGTCCTCCACGGACTCCGCCTGCTCTGCGCGAGGCTCGACGGCGTCGTTCAGGTTCGGGTCAGACACGGTGGCTGCTTCTTCCTGGATACATGGGGGTGGAACACGCGAAAGGGGCGCCTGGTGCGGCGCCCTTCGCTCTCGGCTCAGCCGAAGATGTACTTGATGAGGTTGCTGAACCCATAGTCAATCACGGTCACGAGACCGATCATGATGACGACGAAGACGATCACGACCGTGGTGTACGTCGTGAGCTGGCTGCGCGTCGGCCAGACGACCTTGCGGAGCTCGGCGACGATCTGGCGGTAGAAGAGCGCCAGCCTGGCCAGCGGACCCTTCTTGCCTCGCTTGCCGCCCTTGCGCGCCTTCTTCTTGGAGTCCGGCGCCTCGTCCTGGGCATCAGGCATGTCGATGGAGCCCACGGCGTCCGTCACTCGTCTCACCTGATTCCGGGTCGTGGCCGTGCCGCGCCCGGTTGAGCCGCACGGCGGTGCATTGCAGTACGTACATGCGCACACATCCTGGCGAAGGTGTGTGTAGCAGGGCCGGAGGGACTTGAACCCCCAACCGCTGGTTTTGGAGACCAGTGCTCTACCAATTGAGCTACGACCCTTTGATTTCCCCCAACCTACAGCATCCGACCATGTGCACCGAGTGCTCTTGGAAGGTGCGGCCGGTGAGGGCCAACGACCAGTGAGTGTACGTGGTCCTGGGCGCCCCGTCGAACACGATGATCCGGCTCCGGATCGCACGGTCCTCCAAACCCGTGTGTCGGGGCCGTTTCGGGTCTGGAACGATGGGCGCATGAGCGCTGTCACTCCTCCCACCGAGCGCCGGGTCTCCGCCCGAGTCGGCGCGATCTCCGAGTCCGCGACCCTCGCCGTCGACGCCAAGGCCAAGGCCCTCAAGGCCGCCGGGCGCCCGGTGATCGGTTTCGGCGCGGGCGAGCCGGACTTCCCGACCCCGGACTACATCGTCGAAGCGGCCGTCGAGGCCTGCAGGAACCCGAAGTACCACCGCTACACGCCCGCGGGCGGCCTGCCCGAGCTGAAGGCCGCGATCGCCGCGAAGACGCTGCGCGACTCCGGGTACGAGCCCGAGGTCTCCGAGATCCTGGTGACCAACGGCGGCAAGCAGGCCATCTACGAGGCGTTCGCCGCGATCCTCGACCCGGGCGACGAGGTCATCGTCCCGGCGCCGTACTGGACGACGTACCCGGAGTCGATCCGCCTCGCGGGCGGCGTCCCGGTCGACGTCGTCGCCGACGAGACCACCGGCTACCGCGTCTCCGTGGAGCAGTTGGAGGCCGCGCGCACGGAGAAGACCAAGGTCGTGCTCTTCGTGTCGCCGTCGAACCCGACCGGCGCCGTCTACAGCCGTGCGGACGCGGAGGCCATCGGCCGCTGGGCCCTGGAGCACGGCCTGTGGGTCATGACGGACGAGATCTACGAACACCTCGTCTACGGAGACGCGCAGTTCACGTCGCTCCCGGCGCTCCTGCCCGAGCTGCGCGACAAGTGCGTGGTCGTCAACGGCGTCGCGAAGACGTACGCGATGACCGGCTGGCGCGTGGGGTGGATCATCGGCCCGAAGGACGTGGTCAAGGCCGCGACGAACCTCCAGTCGCACGCCACGTCCAACGTCTCGAACGTCGCGCAGGCCGCCGCCATCGCCGCTGTCTCGGGCGATCTGACGGCCGTCGACAAGATGCGTGAGGCCTTCGACCGGCGCCGCCGCACGATCGTGCGGATGCTGAACGAGATCGACGGCGTCCTGTGCCCGGAGCCGGAGGGCGCCTTCTACGCGTACCCCTCGGTGAAGGCTCTCCTCGGCAAGGAGATCCGCGGCAAGCGTCCGCAGAACACCGTCGAGCTGGCCGCGCTCATCCTGGAGGAGTCCGAGGTCGCGGTGGTCCCGGGCGAGGCCTTCGGGACGCCGGGCTATCTGCGGCTCTCGTACGCCCTGGGTGACGAGGACCTGGTCGAGGGCGTCTCGCGGATCCAGAAGCTGCTGGCGGAGGCCCGCGACTGAGGCACCGCAGCGCGTGACGGACGGCAGTGCACCACAGGGTGCGCTGCCGTCCGTTTCTTTGTTCAGGCGCGTACCCCATGGGAAGAAGCGGCTACCGGGACGCGGGGTGCGTACGGCAAGATCCTGGAATGGAGCGCGTACGAGACGTAAGAGAGCTGCCGAAGGCCCATCTGCACCTGCACTTCACCGGGTCGATGCGGCCCTCGACGCTGCTTGAGCTCGCCGACAAGTACGGGGTCCATCTGCCGGAGGCCCTGACCGGCGGGACGCCGCCGAAGCTGCGGGCGACCGACGAGCGGGGCTGGTTCCGCTTCCAGCGGTTGTACGACATGGCGCGGTCCTGTCTGCGCGAGCCCGAGGACATCCAGCGCCTGGTGCGGGAAGCGGCCGAGGAGGACATCAGGGACGGGTCGGGGTGGCTGGAGATCCAGGTCGACCCGACGTCGTACGCGCCCCGGCTCGGCGGGCTCATCCCGGCCCTGGAGATCATCCTGGACGCCGTCGACACGGCCTCGCGCGAGACCGGGCTGGGGATGCGCGTCCTGGTCGCCGCGAACCGTATGAAGCACCCCTTGGACGCGCGCACGCTGGCCCGGCTCGCGGTGCGGTTCGCCGACCGCGGTGTCGTCGGCTTCGGGCTCTCCAACGACGAACGGCGCGGCATGGCGCGGGACTTCGACCGCGCCTTCCACATCGCGCGCGAGGGTGGCCTGCTCGCGGCCCCGCACGGCGGCGAGCTGACCGGACCCGCGTCGGTGCGGGACTGCCTCGACGACCTGCACGCACGGCGCATCGGGCACGGCGTGCGGGCGGCCGAGGACCCGCGGCTCCTGAAGCGGCTCGCGGAGCGGGGCGTGACCTGCGAGGTGTGCCCGGCGTCCAACGTGGCCCTCGGGGTGTACGAGAAGCCCGAGGACGTGCCCCTGCGGACGCTGTACGACGCCGGGGTGCCGATGGCGCTCGGCGCCGACGACCCGCTGCTCTTCGGCTCGCGCCTGGCCGCGCAGTACGAGATCGCGCGGCAGCACCACGGCTTCAGCGACGCCGAACTGGCCGATCTCGCGCGGCAGTCGGTGCGGGGGTCCGCGGCGCCCGCGGACGTGCAGGAGAAGCTGCTGGCCGGGATCGAGGAGTGGCTCGCGTCCTGAGGCGGCCCTGGAGGCTCCCTGAAGGGCCCCCTCCCAAGAGGTCTCCGGGGAGGGGCCCAGGGGAAGGGCCTCGGGGAGGGGCTTCGGGGAGGGGCTTCCTAGAGGCTGACGCCCACCGTCACCGGTTCGTTGACCAGCGTGATGCCGAAGGCGTCCCGGACGCCCGCGACGACCTCGCGGGCCAGGGCGAGCAGGTCCTCCGTGGTCGCGTCGCCGCGGTTGGTGAGGGCCAGGGTGTGCTTGGTGGAGATGCGGGCCGGGCCCTGGCCGTAGCCCTTGGTGAAGCCCGCCTTGTCGATGAGCCAGGCCGCGGAGGTCTTCACATGGCCGTCGCCCGCGGGGTACGCGGGCGGTGCGGTGTCCGGGCCGAGCCGCTCCGCCACGCGCGCGTGGAAGACGGCGAACTGCTCGTCCGTGAGGATCGGGTTGGTGAAGAACGACCCGGCCGACCAGCTGTCGTGGTCCTCGGGGTCGAGCACCATGCCTTTGCCCGCGCGCAGCTTCAGGACGGTCTCGCGGGCCACGGCGGCGGGCACCCGGTCCCCGGCCTCGACGCCGAGCGTGCGGGCCGTCTCCGGGTAGGCGATCGGGGCGCTCATCCCGCCGGCGTCCTCCAGCTGGAAGCGCACGCGCAGGACCACGAAGCGGTCGGGATCGGCCTTGAAACGGCTGTGCCGGTACGAGAAGTCGCAGTCCGCGTTCGCGATGGTGACCGTCTCGCGGCTCTTCCGGTCGTACGCGATCACTTCGGTGATCGTCGAGGAGACCTCCTGGCCGTACGCGCCCACATTCTGGATCGGCGTCGCGCCCGCGGAGCCGGGGATGCCGGCCAGGCACTCGATGCCCGCGAGGCCCGCGTCGACGGTGCGCGCCACCGCATCCGTCCAGACCTCACCGGCCGCGAGCTCCAGGCGGGTGCCGTCCAGGTCGAAGCCGGTGGTGGCGATGCGCAGGGCGGTGCCGTCGAAGCCCTTGTCGCCGATGACCAGGTTCGACCCGCCGCCGACGATCAGCAGCGGGGTCCCGGAGTCGTCGGCTTCGCGGACGGCGGAGATCACCTCGGCGTCGGTCGTCGCGGTGATCAGCCGGG
Source organism: Streptomyces flavofungini (assembly GCF_030388665.1). NCBI lineage: Bacteria > Bacillati > Actinomycetota > Actinomycetes > Kitasatosporales > Streptomycetaceae > Streptomyces > Streptomyces flavofungini. The sequence continues at coordinate 3,814,622 of NZ_CP128846.1, forward strand.
CGGCGGGGCCACCGAGCCGGAAGGTGGTCAGCGGGGCGAGGGGGGCGTCGTGGAGTACCTGCACGCCCCCCAGGGTACGGGCGGCGCAGGCGTGCCCTGCGGCGTGCCCCCGGGACGCCCAAGCGCCGGACGGGGCTGCTGAAGCCCGTCCGGCGTTTGAGGAAGACCCGAAGGGCCGACGAGGGGGGCAGGAGCGGAGCCCCGTGAGGCCCCGTCACACGGACACGGGCACCCGCTCCTCGGCCGAGGGCACCTCGGCGACCACGGCGGCGCTCCCCCGCCGGGGAAGCAGGCCCGCGGCCACGGCGGCCAGGGCGACCACGCCGGAGCCCACCCACAGCGCGGGTTCGAGCCCGTCCACGAACGCCACCGGCGACTCGTACCCGCCCTGCGAGGTGAAGACGGAGGCCATCAAGGCGACACCGAGCGCCCCGCCCACCTCACGCAGCGCGTTGTTCGCGCCGGAGGCGATGCCCTGCTCGGACGGCCGGACGCTGGCCATGACCAGGCTGGCGGCCGGGGCGAAGAACAGGGCCATGCCGACGCCGCTGATGATCAGGGCGGGCAGCTGGGCGGCGTACGAGACGTCGGGCGACAGGACGACCGCGAACCAGCCGAGGCCGATGGCCTGGAGGGCGAGCCCGGCGGTGACGACCGGGCGGCCGCCGACGCGGTCGGAGAGGTAGCCCGCGATCGGCGCGACGATCATCGGCATGCCGGTCCAGGGCAGCAGCCGCAGCCCCGCCTCGGTCGGCGAGTACCCGAGCACTCCTTGGAGGAACTGGCTGAGCAGGAAGATCGAGCCGAACATGCCGACGAACATGAACAGGCTGGCCGCGTTGACGGCGGAGAACGCCCGGCTGCGGAAGAGCCGCATCGGCAGCATCGGGTTCGCGGCGCGGATGCCGTGGCGCACGAAGCCGGCGAGCAGCACGGCGCCTGCGATCAGGCCGGTCAGGACGGGGGGCGCTGGTCCAGCCGTCGAGGTTGCCGCGGATCAGGGCGTAGACGATGCCGAAGAGGCCGCCGCTGGCGAGCAGGGTGCCGGTGAAGTCGAGCGGGGCGCCGGTGCCGTACGACTCCGAGAGGCGCATCCGGGCGAGCGGCAGCAGGGCGAGGCCCAGCGGGACGTTCAGCCAGAAGATCCACTGCCAGGAGACGTGCTCGGTGAGCGCGCCCCCGATGAGCGGCCCGCTGGCGACCGCGAGGCCGTTGACGGCGCCCCAGATCCCGAACGCCATACCGCGCTTGGCCGCCGGTACGGCGGCCGTGAGCAGCGTCAGGGTGAGCGGCATCATGATCGCGGAGCCGACTCCCTGTATCGCGCGGGCGGCGATCAGTTCGTTGATGCCGGGCGCGAGGGCCGCCGCGGCGGAGGCTCCGGTGAAGATCGCGAGGCCGACGCCGAAGAGCTTGCGCCGCCCGAACCTGTCCCCCAGGGCCGCGCCGAACATCAGCAGCACGGCGAAGGTGAGGGTGTAGGCGCTCACCGTCCATTCGAGGTCCTCCATCCCGCCGCCCAGGTCCTTGCGGATGGAGGGCAGCGCGGTGGTGACGACGAGGTTGTCGAGGGCCGCCATGAATCCGGCGACGCTGGTGATGACGAGGGCCCAGACGGTTCCCCCGCGGGACCCTGCTTGCTGTGACATGTCTCCCCCGGACGGTGAGTGTCGGATGTAAGGTTAGTTATTGATGACTAACTTTCACGGGCGCAGCGAGGCGCGGACCTCGGACCACATCCACGTGACTGCTGGGGCCACTGCGGCCACTACGACCGCGTGGACTTCTCCTGGGGCTGGGCCGACAGGTAGAAGCCTTCCCAGACCCGGTGGTCGGCGGGGAACTTCAGCGCCGACAGGACGTTGACCAGCATCCCGTAGGCCATGAAAGTCGTCGTCTCGTTCGCGTCCGCCCCGAGCGGCAGATGTGCGGCCTGCCAGATCTCCATCCAGCCGGCGCGCACCATCTCGCCGAACTCGTGGTCCCCTGCGGCCTCGGCGGCCGCCACGGCGACGTACGTCTGGAGCTGCATCTGCAGCTTGTCGGGGTCGTCCGCGATGAGCTGCGAATACGCGACGGCCATGGCATGCAGGGCCTCCTCGCCGTGCAGCCCCTCGCTCGCTTTCTCGAAGACCTTGCGGGTGTCCTCCAGGCAGCGGGACGACGCCGCCAGGAAGATCGCCTTCTTGCTGGGGAAGAGCCGGAAGAGATAGGGCTGCGAGACTCCGACGCGCTTGGCGATCGCCTCGGTCGACGTCCCGTGATAGCCACCGCGGGCGAACTCGCTCATCGCCGCGCGGATGACGCTCTCGCGCCTCTCCTCTGCGCTCATCCTGACCATGCGGCTAAGTTAGTGCCCAATCACTAACCACGTCAAGAGGTGACCTCCGGGGACGAGCGAGGCGCGAGTGGGGGCATGACCAACGCGAATCGCGAGTGAGGCATGGGCAAGCGAATGAGGCAAGCGCAAGAAGCATGAGCAAGAGGCACGAGTAAGGGGCACCCGCCCTGGCGGGTGCCCCTTACTGCTGACCGGTGGCCGCCGCTCAGGCGAGCCGCACGACCGCGCGGGACATGCCGAGCACCTTCTGGTCGCCGCTCTTGGCGAGCAGGTCGACCCGCACCTGCCGGTCCTCGAGGAGCGCGGCGACCTTCGCGCTGACCTCGATCGTGGCGCCCTTGTCGTCGTTCGGGACCACGACGGGCTTGGTGAAGCGCACGCCGTACTCGACGACGGCGGCCGGGTCGCCCACCCAGTCCGTCACGACGCGGATGGCCTCGGCCATCGTGAACATGCCGTGCGCGATGACGTCGGGCAGCCCGACCTCGACCGCGAACTTCTCGTTCCAGTGGATGGGGTTGAAGTCGCCGGAGGCACCCGCGTACCGCACGAGTGTGGCGCGAGTCACCGGGAAGGTCTGGGCCGGGAGTTCGGTGCCGACCTCGACGTCGTCGTACGCGATCTTCGCCGTCATGGTCACGCCTCCTCTGCCGCGCGCGCGACGAGCTTGGTCCAGGCGGTCACGACGTGCTCCCCGGCCGCGTCGTGGACCTCGCCGCGGATGTCCAGGATGTCGTTGCCGGCGAGCGACTTGATGTTCTCGATGGTCGAGGTCACCGTGAGCCGGTCGCCGGCGTACACGGGACGCGTGTACGCGAACTTCTGGTCGCCGTGCACGACGCGGCTGTAGTCCAGCCCCAGCTGCGGGTCCTCGATGACCTGGCCCGCGGCCTTGAACGTGATCGCGAACACGAAGGTCGGCGGGGCCAGCACATCGGGGTGGCCGAGCGCCTTGGCGGCTTCCGGGTCGGCGTACGCGGGATTGGCGTCACCCACCGCGACCGCGAATTCGCGGATCTTCTCGCGTCCGACCTCATAGGGGTCGGTGGGCGGGTAGGACCGCCCCACGAAGGACTGGTCGAGCGCCATGGCTCGGCACCTCCTGGCAGCTGGTTTCTCGATGAGGATCAGGACGGGGTCGCCGCCGAGCGGCGAACCGGTTCGCCCGGAAACGAATCGAGGCCGCCCCCGAGTGATCGGGGGCGGCCTCGAGTACTAGCCTGTTTTTATCGCGTTTCGCGGTGCGCGGTGTGCGAGTTGCAACGCGGGCAGTGCTTCTTCATCTCCAGTCGGTCCGGGTTGTTACGCCGGTTCTTCTTGGTGATGTAGTTCCGCTCCTTGCACTCCACGCAGGCCAGCGTGATCTTCGGGCGGACGTCGGTGGCAGCCACGTGAGTGCTCCTTGACGGACGGATGGACGGATGAACGCATAAAAGAGTAGCCGATCGAAGGACCGACCCCACAATCGGCTACTGAGGGTAGCGGTGACCGGACTTGAACCGGTGACACAGCGATTATGAGCCGCTTGCTCTACCGACTGAGCTACACCGCTGCGATGCGCTTCGGCCCCTCGCCCGGAGGCGAGGAACCTTCACACATCAGAGCCCCAATGCGGAATCGAACCGCAGACCTTCTCCTTACCATGGAGACGCTCTACCGACTGAGCTATTGGGGCGAGCGATGAAGACATTACACGCTCGCCCGCCGATCGCCCAAATCCGTTTCGCCAGGGCCGTCCGGGGGCATGGCACCGGCCCGGAAAAGGCCGTCCCACCCGCCTCACCAGGGATCACCAGGCCCTCGCACCACAGCAGTACGACTATTGCGCTCCTCCGCGAAGCGGGCTCCCCGCCGTCCTAGGCTCGACCCGCGCTGCGTGATCTTGCGAGCCTCGACGCCGCCGTCCACGCGCGCCCTCGGGTCGCGTCCCGGCACGTCTCGAGCCGCCCGCAGCCGCCCCCGAACCCCAGGAGCGCGATGCCCGACAGCCAGCCGCAGCAGCCCTCTTCGTCCGACTCCCCCGGCCCTCGGGAGTCCGCCGCCCCCCTGCCCTCGACCGGGCCCTCCGCGCTACTGCTCTGCGGGGCGCGCCTGACGGACGGCAGGACCGTGGACGTACGTCTCAGCGAAGGCCGCATCGAGGCCGTCGGCACGGCGGGCAGTCTGGCCGCGCACGCGGGGCGAGTGGACCTGAGCGGCTACCTCCTGCTGCCCGCGGCGGCCGAGCCGCACGCGCACAGCGACACGGCCCTGAGCGCGCTCGCGGAGGGCCCGGCCCCCGGGGACGCCCAGGACGTGCAGCGGCGCGCCACGGAGGCGGCCCTGCTGCAGCTCGGGCACGGGGCGACGGCGCTGCGCTCGCATGTGCGGATCGGGGACGTCCAGGGCCTGGACGCGCTGCAGGCGGTGCTCCAGGCACGGCGTTCGCTGCGCGGTCTCGCCGACCTCTCCGTGGTGGCGGTGCCGCGGCTGCTGACCGGGGCGGCGGGCGCCGACGGGTTGGCGATGCTGCGGGACGCGGTGAAGACGGGCGCCTCCGTAGTGGGCGGTTGTCCCGATCTGGACCCCGATCCGACGGGGTACGCGGAAGCGGTCCTCGACCTCGCGGCGGAGCACGGCTGCGCGGTCGACCTGCATACGGACGGCGGGGATCCGGCCCGTCTCGCGCGGCTCGCGGCGGCGGCCGGAGGGCTGCGGCCGGGGGTGGCGATCGGGCCCTGCGGCGGCCTGGGGCGGCTGCCGTCCGACGTGGCGGCGCGGACCGCGGAGCGGCTGGCGGCGGCCGGGGTGACGGTGGTGTGCCTGCCGCAGGGCGACTGCGGCGGGGCGGGGGCCGCGCCCGCCGGGGTGGCGGACGGCGGGGCGGTCCCGGTGCGGCTGTTGCGGGCCGCCGGGGTGCGGGTCGCGGCGGGCAGCGGGGCGCTGCGGGACGTGGCGAACCCGGTGGGCCGCGGGGATCCGCTGGAGGCGGCGTACCTCCTCGCGTCCCGGCAGGGGCTGCGCCCCGAGGAGGCCTACGACGCGGTGAGTTCGGCGGCGCGGGCGGCGATGGGGCTGCCCGAGGTCCGGGTGGAGGCGGGGTTCCCGGCGGAACTGCTCGCGGTACGCGGCGACACACTCGCCGGAGCGCTGTCGCTGGCGTACAGCCGCATCGTGGTGCATCGGGGGCGCGTGGTGGCGCGGACCAGCGCGGTGCGGGAGTACTGCGACTCGGCGGTGGCGGTGGCGCTCGACCTGCCGCGGCAGGGGCGGGGGCAGGGGGGCGGCGTGGTCTCGTGAGGGGGCCGCGCTCGGTGCGCCCCTCCCGTGCGCCTGTGGTCGGCGCGCACGTCTCGGTGCGGCCCGCCTGCGCGCGGCCCGTACGCCGCCGGGGGGCGGGTCGTGCGGCATGTGGCCTGGTGCGGGACGTTCCGGCCGCGATCACGTGCGGGCTGCCGTACGGTCGGAAGCATGCGCATTGTCATCGCTGGAGGTCATGGTCAGATCGCGCTGCGGCTGGAGCGACTGCTCGCCGCGCGCGGTGACGAAGCCGCAGGGCTCATCCGCAACCCCGCGCACGAGGCGGACCTCAGGGACGCCGGCGCCGAACCGGTGCTGTGCGACCTGGAGTCGGCGTCCGTGGAGGAGGTCGCCCGGCACCTGGAGGGCGCGGACGCGGCGGTGTTCGCGGCGGGCGCGGGACCCGGCAGCGGGGCGGACCGCAAGAACACGGTGGACCGGGACGCCGCCGTCCTGTTCGCGGACGCCGCGGAGCGGGCCGGGGTCCGCCGGTACCTCGTGGTGTCGTCGATGGGCGCGGACCCCGACCACCCCGGCGACGAGATCTTCGACGCCTACCTGCGGGCCAAGGGCGAGGCCGACGCGAACGTACGGGGTCGTGCCGCGCTGGACTGGACCGTCCTGCGGCCCGGCATGCTGACGGACGACGCCGGGACGGGCCTCGTCCGCCTGGAGGCGTCGACGGGCCGGGGTCCGATCCCGCGTGACGACGTGGCGGCGGTGCTCGCGGAGCTCCTGGAGACCCCGGCGACGGCGGGGCTCACCCTTGAGGTCATCAGCGGCTCGACGCCGGTCTCGGTGGCGGTGAAGTCGGTCGCGGGCAACTGACACGCGGCGCTCTGCGCGCGGTGCTCTGCGCGCGGTGCTCGGCCCGGACAGCGCGGGCCGAGGCGTCAGAACAGCGGCAGCTGCCCCGGGAACTCCGGCACCACGTACCCGTCGAGCGCGGGCTGCGCGGCGCCGAGCTGCGCGTGCTGCCGGGACCCGGGGCACGAGACGAGGTCCCCGGCGCCGCGTGGCCCGGGCGGATCGTGGCGGGCGAACCTCCCGCCCACGACCGCGATTTCACGACGGCACACGGGGCAGTGTCTGCGACGGGACGAGCTGGGCGACGACATACGTCCCAGTGTGCCCACGTCGGCGCCGGACCTGCGGCAACCGGCCCCGGATCCCTCGTCGGACGGCCCCGGATCCACCGTCGGAACCAGAAAACGAAAAGACCCCCTCCGCTTGCGTTTCCGCAAGCCGGAGAGGGTCTCCTTCGTGTGGCGGCGCCAGGATTCGAACCTGGGAAGGCGAAGCCGGCAGATTTACAGTCTGCTCCCTTTGGCCGCTCGGGCACACCGCCAGGGATTGTCGCCGTGGGCCGCTCTGCGCGGTGCTCCGTGGCAACGACGTAAACGATACCTGATGACAGGGGGTGCTTCGCCACCCGATTGATCGGCACCCGGCGCGGCGGCAGTGGCTAGGCTTTACGGATGCGGTCGGCGCCTAGAAGGCCGTGTACCCGCTGAGTACGCAGACCCCCGATACAAGGAGCCACAGGACATGGCCGACTCCAGTTTCGACATCGTCTCGAAGGTCGAGCGGCAGGAGGTCGACAACGCCCTCAACCAGACGGGCAAGGAGATCTCGCAGCGCTACGACTTCAAGAACGTCGGTGCTTCGATCTCCTGGTCCGGCGAGAAGATCTTGATGGAGGCCAACTCGGAGGACCGGGTCAACGCGATCCTCGACGTCTTCCAGTCCAAGCTGATCAAGCGTGGCATCTCCCTGAAGGCACTGGACGCGGGCGAGCCGCAGCTGTCCGGCAAGGAGTACAAGATCTTCGCCACGATCCAGGAGGGCATCTCCCAGGAGAACGCGAAGAAGGTGGCGAAGATCATTCGCGATGAGGGCCCGAAGGGCGTCAAGGCTCAGGTCCAGGGCGAGGAGCTGCGCGTCAGCTCCAAGAGCCGGGACGACCTGCAGGCCGTGCAGGCGCTGCTGAAGGGCCAGGACTTCGACTTCGCGCTGCAGTTCGTGAACTACCGGTAGTTCGTGAACTCTCGCTAGTTCGTGGGCCGTTCGGCCCGCTGAAGTACGACGGAGGGCGGGCACCCGGATCGGGTGCCCGCCCTTGCTGCTGGCCGCAGTCTGTGCCGCCGTCAGCGGCGTGAGTGGCCGAAGAGGATGCGGTAGGCGATCAGGAGGACGAGGGAGCCGCCGATGGCCGCGACCCAGGTCGCGCCGTCGAAGAAGTGGTCGGCTACCGGGCGGTCCAGGAAGCGCGCGGAGATCCAGCCGCCCACGAAGGCTCCCGCGACGCCGATCAGTGTCGTGCCGATGAAGCCGCCCGGGTCACGGCCCGGGAGCAGGAGTTTGGCGGTGGCACCGGCGAGCAGCCCCAGAACGATCCAGCTGATGATGCCCATGAGTGACCTGCCTTTCCGTGCGGGTGGCTCTTCGTACCTTTTCGTGCGGTGTTGTCCTGGAGGACGCCGTGCGGGGCGCGCGCGGTTCCCGGGCGCCCCTCGGGTGCGGCGCAGGACACAGCGGTACGCAGAAGGGCCCTGGTCAGACGTCCCGCTTCCCGTACGGGTTCGCCGGGCCGGACGGCGGCTGGCCGGGCGGCAGGGGCCCGGGGGACAGAGGGCCGGCCGGGGACGGCCCCGCGGAGGCGGGGGCGCCGATCGGGCCGGCGGTGAACGGCTCGTCCGTGGGCACGATTTCGCGGCCCAGGGGCAGCAGCGAGATGGGGATCATCTTGAAGTTGGCGAGGCCCAGCGGGATGCCGATGATCGTGACGCAGAGCAGCAGGCCGGTGAAGATGTGGCCGAGGGCGAGCCACCAGCCCGCGAGGATCAGCCACAGGATGTTCCCGATCAGCGAGGGCGCGCCCGCGTCCGCGCGCTCGACCGCCTTGCGCCCGAAGGGCCACAGCGCGAACAGGCCGATGCGGAACGACGCCAGGCCGAACGGGATGCCGATGATCGTGATGCACAGCAGTACGCCCGCGAACAGGTAGAACAGGCACATCCACAGGCCGCACAGGATGAGCCAGATGACGTTCAGAACTGTCTTCACTGCTGACGACCTGCCATCTGCTCGAGTCGGGCGATGCGCTCCGCCATCGGCGGGTGGGTGGAGAACAGCTTCGACATGCCCTGGCCGGGCCGGAACGGGTTCGCAATCATCATATGGCTCGCCGTTTCGAGCCGGGGCTCCGGCGGAAGCGGCAACTGCTTCGTACCGGCGTCCAGTTTGCGCAGGGCGCTGGCCAGAGCCAGGGGGTCGCCGGTGAGTTGTGCGCCGGACGCGTCGGCCTCGTACTCCCTGGAACGGCTGATGGCGAGCTGGATGATGGACGCGGCGAGCGGGCCGAGCAGCATGATGAGCAGCATGCCGAAGATGCCGGGGCCGTTGTTGTCGTTGGAGCGCCCGATCGGAATCAGCCAGGCGAAGTTGACGAGAAACATGATGACGGAGGCGAGTGCCCCGGCGACCGAGGAGATCAGGATGTCGCGGTTGTAGACATGGCTCAGCTCGTGGCCGATGACGCCGCGCAGCTCGCGCGGGGTGAGGATGCGCAGGATGCCGTCCGTGCAGCAGACGGCGGCGTTGCGCGGGTTGCGGCCGGTCGCGAAGGCGTTCGGCGCCTCGGTCGGTGAGATGTAGAGCCGGGGCATGGGCTGGCGGGCCTGGGTGGAGAGCTCGCGCACCATGCGGTACAGCTCGGGGGCCTCGAACTCGCTCACCGGTCGTGCCCGCATCGCGCGCAGGGCCAGCTTGTCGCTGTTCCAGTACGCGTACGCGTTCGTGCCGACCGCCACGAAGAGCGCGACGATCAGGCCCATTCGCCCGAAGAAGCTGCCGATGACGAGGATGAGTGCGGACAGTCCCCCGAGGAGTACGGCGGTCTTCAGCCCGTTGGTCCGTCGGTGCACGGTACGCCCTCCTGGTGGTGCGCGGGGGAACCCTCTGCTTGCTGGTGCTTCCACTGTTCAGTGGACCCTCCCTTACTGGTCAACGCCAGGCGGAGGGTGCTAGTTCCCTTGTGCGCTCAGGAGCGGTGTGGGCCGCGCGGGTGACGGGGCGGTCCGGGCCGTGCTCGGCGGTCGGCAGGGGCCTGTCTCCCCCGTCACCTCATGCCGTACGTCCGGCTTCAGCGCACGCCGTGTTCCGCGAACTGGAGGACGAGCTGGGGTGCCCCGGAGAGGGCGACGCCGAGCACGGCGGTGACGGCGATGGCCGCGGTGAGGGGGGCCGGGATGTGGTGCTTGGCGGGCTCGCCCTCGGGGGCGCGGAACAGCAGCGCCGTCCACTGGAGGTAGTAGTAGAGCGCGATCACCACGTTGGCCGCCATGACGACGGCCAGCCAGCCCAGGCCCGCGTCGACCGCCGTGGAGAACACGGTGACCTTCGCGAAGAGGCCGATGATGCCCGGCGGCAGACCGGCCAGGCAGAGCAGGAAGAAGGCGAGGACCAGGGCCGACAGGGGACTCTTGGCGTACAGGCCCCGGTAGTCGCTGACACGGTTCAGCTTCTGGGTGCGGCCGACCAGGGCGGCGACGGCGAAGGCCCCCAGGTTCACGGCGGCGTACATCAGGGCGTACGCGACGGTGGCGCCGGTGGTCTCCAGGACGTCGGTGTGGCGGTCGGCGTACCCGGCTGCCGCGATCGGCACCAGGAGGTAGCCGGCCTGGCCGACCGAGGACCAGGCGAGCAGCCGGACCGCGCTGTACGCGCGCGTGGCCTGCTGCCGCAGGGCGGCGACGTTGCCGATGGTCATGGTGAGGGCCGCGAGCGCGGCGAGCGCGGGGCCCCAGACGTCGGCGTACTCCGGGAAGGCGACGACGGTGACGAGGATCAGGCCGGTGAAGCCGACGGCCTTGCCGACGACCGAGAGGTACGCGGCGACGGGCAACGGCGCGCCTACGTAGGTGTCGGGTACCCAGAAGTGGAAGGGGACGGCGGCCACCTTGAAGGCGAAGCCGACGAGGGTCAGGACGACACCGGCCTGCGCGAGCGTGTCCAGCTGTCCGTCGACGTTCCCGAGCTTCTCGCCGACCTCGGTGAGGTGCATGGTGCCCGTCGCGGCGTACACGAAGCTGACGCCGAGCAGGGTCACGGCGGTCGCGGTCACGGAGGACAGGAAGAACTTCAGGGCCGCCTCGGAGGAGCGCTTGTCGCCGCGCTTGAGGCCGACGAGGGCGAAGGCGGGCAGGGAGGCGACTTCCAGGGCGACGACGAGGGTCGCGAGGTCGCGGGAGGCGGGCAGCAGGGCCGCGCCCGCGGCCGAGGAGAGCAGCAGGAACCAGTACTCCCCTTCGGGGAGTTCCCTGTCGGCGTTCCGCGCGTCCTTGAGGGCGGTCATCGAGAGCAGGGCGGTGAGCAACGCGCCGCCGATGACGAGGAGCTGGATGACGAGGGTGAACTCGTCGACCGTGTAGCTGCAGGCGGTGGCCCGCGGCCCGCTGAGGCAGAAAGTGGAGCGGGCGGCGCGGTGCGAGTCGGTGAGGGGGAGCAGGAACAGGCCCGCCGCGACCAGGCCCGCGAGGGAGACCCAGCCGAGCAGGTGCTTGTTGCGCTCGCTCAGGAACAGGTCGGCGACGAGGACCGCGAGGCCGACGACCGCCACGATCGTGGGCGGCGCGACGGCCACCCAGTCGACGGACTGGATGAGGCTCGCGGTGGATTCGGCGGCGATCACGACTTGCCTCCTGCGAGGAGCTGCTGGACGGCCGGGTCGGTGAGGCCGAGGAGGGCCGCGGGCCAGAGGCCGGCGAGGACGGTGAGGGCGACGAGCGGGGTCCAGGCGGCGAACTCGTAGCCCTGGACGTCGGCGAGCCGCGGTGTCTCCTGGGTCGCCGACGCCGGGCCCATGCAGACGCGGCGTACGACGATGAGCATGTACGCGGCCGTGAGCAGGGTGCCGAACGCGGCGATCGCCATGAACGTGAGGAACGCGGGGCGGCTGAGGTCGTCGGCAGGGTCGAACGCGCCGAACAGGGCGAGCATCTCGCCCCAGAACCCGGCGAGTCCCGGGAGGCCGAGCGAGGCGACGGCGCCGAAGGCGAGCAGTCCGCCGAGGCGCGGCGCCTTGCCGTACAGGGCGGCGCCGGACTCCTTCGCGAGGGTGTCGAGGTCGCTCGTGCCCGTGCGGTCCTTGAGCGCGCCGACCAGGAAGAACAGCAGGCCGGTGATGAGGCCGTGGGCGATGTTGGCGAAGAGCGCGCCGTTCACGCCGGTCGGCGTCATGGTCGAGATGCCGAGGAGCACGAAGCCCATGTGGCCGACGGAGGAGTACGCGATGAGGCGCTTGAGGTCGCCCTTCGCGCCGGGCCGCGCCAGGGCCAGGCAGGCCAGCGATCCGTAGATGATCCCGACGACGGCGAACGCGGCGAGGTAGGGCGCGAACGTCTCCATCCCGTCGGGCGCGATCGGCAACAGGATCCGGACGAACCCGTACGTGCCCATCTTCAGCAGGACACCGGCCAGCAGGACCGAGCCGACGGTGGGCGCGGCGGTGTGGGCGTCGGGGAGCCAGCTGTGCAGCGGCCACATCGGCGTCTTGACCGCGAGCCCGATCCCGATCGCCAGAACGGCGATGACCTGCACGGACGTACTCAGCTGCCGGTCGTTGTCAGTGGCGAGTGCCACCATGTCGAATGTGCCCGCCCTCAGCCCGATGAGGAGGAGGCCGAGCAGCATGACGACGGAGCCGAGCAGCGTGTAGAGGATGAACTTCCAGGCGGCCTGTGTCCGCCCGTCCGTCTCCCGACCACCACCCCTCGACGAGGCGCTGCGCGCCGCCCCGTTGTCTCCGCCCCAGCGCGCGATGAGGAAGTACATCGGGATGAGGACCATCTCGAACGCGAGGAAGAACAGCAGCAGATCGAGGACGGCGAAGGTCGCGAGGGTGCCGGACTCGAGCACGAGGATCAGTGCCACGAATGCCTTGGGGGACGGCCCAGCAGGCATTTTGAAGTAGCTGTACAGCGCGCAGAGGAAGGTCAGGAGCGCGGTCAGGACCAGCAGGGGGAGGGAGATGCCGTCGATGCCGAGGTGGATGCGCACGTCGAGTGCGGGGATCCAGCTGATGTCCGTCGTGGCCTGCATCTTCGACGGGTGGTCGTGGTCGAAGCCGAGCGCGAGGGCGATCGCGGCGAGCAGGATCACGCCGGTCACGGTCACGCCGTGGCGCAGCACGGCCTGGTCGGGGGACTTCCCCTTCAGCCCGGGCGGGGCCGGGAGGAGAGCGGCCACGGCGCCGATGAGCGGGCCGACGACGATCAACGCGAGAAGGAACTGCATCACTGACTCACTGATACCGATCACGGCTGCTCACGCTCCGGCGGTGGCGACGAGGACGGCGGCGACCGCCAGGACGACGGTGCCCGCGAGCAGCGCGCTCAGATAGGTCTGCACGTTGCCGGTCTGCGCGCGGCGGACGGCCGCGCCGAGCCAGCGGGGTGCGGTGCCCGCGCCGCGTACGTACGTGTCGACGACCTCGCGGTCGAGGAAGCGGACGAGGCGGGCGCCGGCCTGGACGGGGCGGACGAACAGGGCCGCGTAGAGGGCGTCGAGGTGGAAGCCGACGGCGGCGTGGCGGTGCAGCGGGCCGAGCAGGAGGCGGCCCGGGTCCGCCGGGTCGGGGGCGGAGGCCACATCCCCGTACGCGGGCGCGTGGCTGGCGATGGCCTCGGCCTCGACCTGGCCCGCGTCGGCGTCGGGGTGGGCGGCGACCGCGCCGATCGGGACGCGGGTGGCGAGCGCGGTGGTGTGCCGCCACGCGCCGTACGTGACCAGGGCGCCGACGAGGGCGACGCCCGTGCCGAGGACGGAGGTGGTGAGCGTCGGGGCGAGCTCGTGGCCGTCGAACCAGTCCGGGAGGACGCCGACGGTCACGCCGAAGGCGAGTGACGGGACGGCGAGGACCCACAGGACGGAGGTCATGGCCACGGGCTGCCTGCCGTGGTCGGGGGCGTCCGCTCCCCTGCCGTGGAAGGCGAGCAGCCACAGTCGGGTCGCGTACGCGGCGGTGAGGAGGGCCGCGGTCAGGCCCGCGACGAGGACGATCCAGCCCGCCGCGGCGGGGGCGGAGTCGGCGTGGCCGGTGGCCGTGTGCTCGGCGGCGCCGAGGACGGCCTCCTTGGAGAAGAAGCCGCTGAAGGGCGGGATCGCGGCGAGCGCGAGGAGCGCCACGGTCATCGTCCAGTAGGCGTCGGGGACGCGGTCGCGCAGGCCCTTCATGCGGGACATCGCGGCGAGGGAGTTGGTGCCCGCGGCGTGGATGATCACGCCGGCGGCGAGGAACAGGAGCGCCTTGAAGGCGCCGTGCGACAGGAGGTGGAAGACGGCGGCACCGCGGTCGCCGACGGCGAGGGCGCCGGTCATGTAGCCGAGCTGACCGATCGTCGAGTACGCGAGGACGCGCTTGATGTCGTCCTGGGCGAGCGCGGCGAGGGCCGAGCCGGCCATGGTCACGGCGGCCATGACGGCGAGGACGACCAGGGCCGCGGCCGAGGCGGCGAAGACCGGGAGGAGCCGGGCGACGAAGTAGACACCGGCGGCGACCATCGTCGCGGCGTGGATGAGCGCGGAGACGGGGGTCGGGCCCGCCATCGCGTCGGGCAGCCAGGTGTGCAGCGGGAACTGCGCGGACTTGCCCGCCACGCCCGCGAGGAGCAGCAGCGCGATGAGGGTGGGGTGGTCGAGGCCGCCCTGCGCGACGGTGGCCAGGATCCGCGTGATCCGGAACGAGCCCGCGTCGACGGCGAGGGCGAACAGGCCGATCAGGAAGGGGACGTCGCCGAGCTTGGTGACCAGGAAGGCCTTCAGGGAGGCGGCGCGCGCCTCGGGGGTCTCCCAGTAGTGGCCGACCAGGAAGTACGAGCAGATGCCCATGATCTCCCAGCCGACCAGGAGCACCATCAGGTCGCCGGAGTAGACGACGAGCAGCATCGCGGAGGTGAAGAGGGAGACGAGGGCGGCGTACGAGGGGTAGCGGGGGTCGTCGCGCAGGTAGGCCGTCGAGTAGATCTGCACGCAGGAGGCGACGACGCCCACGAGGATGGCGACCAGGGCCGCGAAGCCGTCGATGTGCAGGGCGAGGTCGATGGGGACCGAGCCGGTGGGGGTGAGCTGGGTGGCCGCGTCCACGGCCGCGTCGCCGCCCTGGCGCACGGCCACGACCGCGGCGAGCCCGAGCGACGTCAGGGCGGGCAGCACCGCGAGCGGGCGGACGAGGCCGGGGACCGTGCGGCCGAGCAGCAGCCCGGCGGCGGCGCCGAGGAACGGCAGGAGGGGGACGAGGACGGCGAGGGTGGTCGTGGTCACGCGGTGGCCTCAGCCTTCTGCGACGCCCCGGGGGCGGGCTCGTCGGTTTCCTCGGCGGCGGCGCCCTCCGGGTCGGAGCCGCCGTCGTCGCCGGGGCGCTCGGCGGTGTCGCGGAGGTCGTCGACGGCGGAGGTGCCGCGGTTGCGGTAGACCGCGAGGACGATCGCGAGGCCGATGCCGATCTCGGCGGCGGCGATGGCGATGGTGAACAGGGTCAGGGCCTGGCCGGCGTGGAGGGTGTCGCGCAGCCAGACGTCGAAGGCGACCAGGTTGAGGTTGACGGCGTTGAGCATCAGCTCGACGGACATCAGGACCAGGATCGCGTTGCGGCGGGCGAGGACGCCGTACAGGCCGACGCAGAACAGGAGGACGGCGAGGACGGCGGGATAGGCGAGGTGGAGGTGCATCAGCGGTTGTCCCCCTGCTCCTGCTGCTCCTGGGCGTGCTCCTGGGCGTGTTCCTCGCCCTGCTCCTGGGCCGCTTTCTTGCGGGACAGGACGATCGCGCCGACGAGGGCGGCGAGGAGGAGGACGGAGAGGGCCTCGAAGGGCAGTACCCAGTACCGGAAGAGGACGGAGCCGGTCACGTCGGTGGAGCCCTGGGCGGCGCCGTCCAGGTCGATCACCGTCGTGCGGAAGGCGTCCACGACGACCCAGACCAGGGCGCCGGCGGCGACGAGGGCCACGGCGAGGGCGACGGGACGGTTGCCCGAGTCGGCGTCCGGGGAGCGGCCGATGGGCGCCTTGGTGAGCATCAGGCCGAAGAGGAGGAGGACGACGACGGAGCCGACGTAGATGAGGACCTGGACCCAGGCGATGAACTCGGCGGTCAGGAGGAGGTACTCGACGGCGATGCCGCCGAGCGCCACCACCAGCCACAGGGCCGCGTGCACCAGCTGCCTGGTCGTGACGGTGATGACCGCCGCGCCCAGGGTGACGAGGCCGACCAGGAGGAAGGCGATCTCGACGCCGGTCGGGGACAGGAAGCCGTGGGTCTCGGCGGCCTTCGCCGCCGTCGTGGAGGCTGCTGCGAACGTCACGCGTCCCCCTCCGGTCCGGGCTCGGACGTGTTCTGGGCGGCGGCCGGCTTGTCGGCTTGGACGGCCGGCTTGTCGGCCTCGGCGGCCAGCTTCTCGGCGGCCTTGCGGGCGGCGGCGATCTCCTTCGGCTCCTCGGCGGCCGGGTCGAGCGCGGGCGGGGCGGGGACGGTCCACATCCACTCGCGGAGCTTGTCGCGCTCGTGGGTGAGTTCGTGGATGTCGGTCTCGGCGTACTCGAACTCCGGGGACCAGAACAGCGCGTCGAAGGGACACACCTCGATGCAGATGCCGCAGTACATGCAGAGGGAGAAGTCGATGGCGAAGCGGTCGAGGACGTTGCGGCTGCGCTCGCGGCCGCCGGGGGCCGCCGCCGGGACCGTCTCCTTGTGGGAGTCGATGTAGATGCACCAGTCCGGGCACTCACGGGCGCACAGCATGCAGACCGTGCAGTTCTCCTCGAACAGGCCGATGACGCCGCGGGTACGGGGCGGCAGTTCGGGCTGCACTTCGGGGTACTGCTCGGTGACGGTCTTCTTCGTCATGGTGCGAAGGGTGACGGCGAGGCCCTTGGCGAGGCCCGACCCGGGGATCCGGGGCCGGGCGGGCGGGGTCTGTGCAGCCATCAGTTGATCGCCACCTTCACGATTCCGGTGAGCGCGATCTGCGCGAGGGCGAGCGGGACGAGGAGGACCCAGGCGAGCTTCTGGAGCTGGTCCTCACGGAGGCGGGGGTAGGTGACGCGCAGCCAGATCACGACGAACGCGAGGACGGCGGTCTTCAGGAGCGTCCACACCCAGCCGAGCCCGTCGGCGCCCCACGGGCCGTGCCAGCCGCCCAGGAACAGGACGGTGGTCAGGCCGCACAGGACGACGATCCCGGCGTACTCGGCGAGCAGGAAGAGGGCGAAGCGCAGGCCCGTGTACTCGGTGTACGCGCCGAAGATGATCTCGGAGTCGGCGACCGGCATGTCGAAGGGCGGGCGCTGGAGTTCGGCGAGCCCGGCGACGAAGAAGACGATCGCGCCGACGATCTGCCAGGGCAGCCACCACCACTCGAAGGCGTCCACGATGCCGGGCAGCGAGACCGTGCCCGCGGCCATGGCCACGGACGCGGCGGCGAGCAGCATCGGCAGCTCGTACGCGAGGAGCTGGGCCGCGGTGCGCAGGCCGCCGAGGAGGGAGAACTTGTTGGCCGACGCCCAGCCCGCCATCAGGGAGCCGAGGACACCGACGCCCATGACGGCCAGCACGAAGAAGACGCCCGCGTCGATGACCTGCCCGACGGCGCCCTCACCGGGGCCGATCGGGATGGCGAGCAGCACGAGCAGATACGGCAGCAGGGCCACGGCCGGGGCGAGCTGGAAGACCCGGCGGTCGGCGTCGGCCGGGACGACGTCTTCCTTCTGGGCGAACTTGACGCCGTCGGCGACGAGTTGGGCCCAGCCGTGGAAGCCGCCCGCGTACATGGGGCCGAGGCGGCCCTGCATGTGGGCCATGACCTTGTGTTCGGTCTGCCCGATGATCAGGGGGAACGTCAGGAAGACGACGAAGACGACGAGGAGTCGCAGCGTGACGTCGAGGGCGTCGTTCACTGCGGGCCTCCTGGGCGGTTGTCAGGGTCTTCGGGCTCGGCAGGGGTGACGGGCTCGGCAGGGGTGACGGGCTCGGCGGGGGCGTCGGGCTCGGTCGGAGCCGCCGCCGCTTCCGCAGCCTTCGTTTTCGGCGCCCTCGCCGTCTCCGGTTCGGTCTCGTCGAAGGCCGGGCGGGCGTGGTGCCAGGGGGCCTCGTCCTTCGCCTTCGGGGGCTCCGCGGCTTCCGTGGCCGGGGTTGCCGAAGCAGCCGGGGTCACCGGAGCCGCAGCCTCCCCCGTGGGAGCCGCCCCCTCCCCCCGCTGCGAAGCCGACCCCTGCGACACGCTGCGTGACCGCCGTGCCGGAGTCGGAGCCGCCTCCGTCTGGCTGGCGGACCCCTCGCCCGCGGTCCGCGTGCGCCGGGCCGGGCGCTCGCCCGCGGCCCGCCCCGCGCCGCCCGCGGCCCGGCCCGCCCCGCGTGCGGGCCGTGCGGGAGCGGCCGGAAGCTGCCCCTTCAGCGGGCCCCACTCGTTGGGATCGGGCACGCCCGGCGGCAGCATCTGGCGCCGCTTGGGCCCACCGTGGTCGGATTCCCCCGGCTCCTTCGCCCCGGGCCAGGCCTTCGCGACCCGGGCCGCCAGCACGAAGTCCTTGCGCAGCGGGTGGCCCTCGAAGCCCTCGGGCAGCAGCAGCGGTACGAGATGGGGGTGGCCCTCGAAGCCGACGCCGAACATCTCGTGGGTCTCGCGCTCGTGCCAGGCCGCGCCCGCGTAGACGTCGACGGCGGTCGGCAGGGCGGGCGCCGCGTGCGGCACGGTCGTGCGGACGAGCAGCCGCCGCACCGGGGACAGGGCGACGACGTGGGCGGACACGCGGAACCCGGTGCCCGGTTCGTCGACGGCGCTGAGCCAGTCGAAGTAGGTGCAGCCGAGTTCGTCGCGGGCGGTGCGCAGGGCGTCGAGCCAGGAGGCCGCGGGCACGTCCACCGTCAGGACCTCGTACGCCTCCTCGGCGGTCGCCTCCGCGCCGAACAGCTCCTCGACGGGAGCGGGCAGCCAGCCGGTCATTCGGCGTCCACCCCCGAGGCACCCGGCGCACCCTGCGCGCTCTGCGCACCCGGCGCGGGCGGCGCGACCAGGCCGCTCCGCAGCGCGGCCGTCGACGGCCGCGCCCCGTTCGCCCCGTAGCGCTCGCCGAGCGACTCGCGGGCGATCTTCTCCTGGAGCTTGAGGATGCCCTGGAGCAGCGCCTCCGGGCGCGGCGGGCACCCGGGGACGTACACGTCGACGGGGATGATCTGATCGACGCCCTTGGTGACGGAGTACGAGTCCCAGTACGGGCCGCCGCAGTTGGAGCAGGCGCCGAAGGAGATGACGTACTTGGGCTCGGGCATCTGCTCGTACAGACGCTTCACCGCGGGCGCCATCTTGTCGGTGACCGTGCCGGAGACGACCATCAGGTCGGCCTGGCGCGGTCCTGGCGCGAACGGGATCACGCCGAGGCGGATGAAGTCGTGCCGGGCCATGGACGCCGCGATGAACTCGATGGCGCAACAGGCGAGGCCGAAGTTGAAGACCCACAGGCTGTAGCGGCGGCCCCAGTTGAGGACCACCTTCATCGGCTCGGGGGCGAGGCGGGACAGGACGCCAAGCCGCTTGGGCTCCGGGAGGAGCACGGGCTCCGCCGCGGGCTCCTGGTTCACGTCCATGTCAGGACGCCCTTCTTGTATGCGTACAGCAGGCCCACGGCCAGGAAGCCGAGGAAGATGAACATCTCGACGAGGGTCGCGGCGCCGTATCCGGGCGCGGCGAAGACCGTCGCCCATGGGAAGAGGAAGATCGAGTCGACGGCGAAGATGACGTAGAGGAACGCGTAGACGTAGTAGCGGACCTGGGTGTGGGCCCAGCCGTCGCCGACCGGGTCGACGCCGCATTCGTAGGTGAGCAGTTTCTCCGGGGTCGGTACGACCGGCCGCAGGAGGCGGCCCGCCCCGAAGGCCACGGCGACGAACAGCACGCCCACCACGGCGAGCAGCCCGACGACGGAGTACGACTCGAAGTAGCTCGCCGCGACGTCCGT
Organism: Streptomyces flavofungini; assembly: GCF_030388665.1. Classification (NCBI taxonomy): domain Bacteria; kingdom Bacillati; phylum Actinomycetota; class Actinomycetes; order Kitasatosporales; family Streptomycetaceae; genus Streptomyces; species Streptomyces flavofungini. Next base: position 3,834,251 of record NZ_CP128846.1, read on the forward strand.
GCGGTGCGTCGTCACTGGCACCTCAGCCCCTCACTCCCGAAACTCACGCGGGTATCGCTCACGTCTCGCCCGTGACTCGCCGATGCGCCGTCACACCGGTGCCACGGAGCGGCTTGCCGTCACGTCCGTTCGACGATCTGTACGCACGGGAGTCTAGGGCCTGCTAAAGAGGAGGTAAGCAGACCGTCACGGCCAAGCATGGGCGGGGTGGGGTTAACCACAGTGCGATCCGGCGGCCCCCCTCATGGCGCGAGCGCGGCGAGCCGGGCACCCTTTGCGGTATGACCGCAAGCACCACGTCCTCGGAAGCTCCACCGCAGGGCCCGCCACCTGCCCGTTTCGCCTATGACGTGCACACCTGGAAGGAGATCGCGCATCTCCTGACGAACCTGCCGATCGGCATCGCCGGCTTCGTGTACGTGGTGGCGGCGCTGGGCATCGGCGGCGCGCTGTCGGTGACGGTGATCGGCCTGCCGCTGCTCGCGTTCGCGCTGTTCGGCGCGCGGCTGCTCGGCAAGGCGGAGCGCTGGCGGGCGCGGCTGCTTCTCGGTGTCCGGATCGAGGAGCCGAGCCCGATGCCGTCGCCGTCGCGGCGTGGCGGCAGCTTCCTCACCTGGCTCTGGTCCACCTTCAAGGACCCGGTGGGCTGGCGGACGATGCTGTACTGCTTCATCCGGCTGCCGTGGGCCCTGGTGACGTTCACCGTGATGTCCGTCGGGGTGTTCGTGCTGTGGCCGGTGCTTCCGTTCATCGCGCGGCTGCTCGCCAACGCCGACCGGGCGATGGTGCGGGGCCTGCTGTCGCGCTCCGACGAGCTGGAGCGGCGCATCGCCGAACTGGAGTCGGACCGGGGGGTCGTGGTGGACACCGCCGCGGCCGACCTGCGGCGCATCGAGCGCGATCTGCACGACGGCGCGCAGGCGCGGCTCGTGGCGCTCGCGATGGGGCTCGGCCTCGCCAAGGAGAAGCTCCTGGAGGACCCGGAAGCGGCGGCGGCGATGGTCGGCGAGGCGCACGGCGAGGTGAAGCTGGCTCTCCAGGAGCTGCGGGACCTGGCGCGCGGCATCCACCCGGCCGTCCTCACCGACCGCGGCCTGGACGCCGCACTCTCGTCGGTCGCCTCCCGGTGCACGGTGCCGGTGAAGGTGACGGCCGACCTGCCGACGCGCCCGGCGGCCGCGATCGAGGGCATCGCGTACTTCACCGTCTCCGAACTCCTGCAGAACGTGAGCAAGCACAGCGGGGCGCGGTCGGCGAGCGTGGAGGTCTGGCGCTCCGACCAGCGCCTGCTGATACAGGTGTGGGACGACGGCCGAGGCGGCGCAAGCCTGGACGGCGGCAGCGGCATGGCGGGCCTCGCGGACCGGCTCGGCGCGGTGGACGGCCTGTTCGTCATCGACTCGCCCACGGGCGGGCCGACGACGATCACGGCGGAGCTGCCGTGGCGGGACCGGAGCGAGGACTGAGGGCCCGCACGGGGCTCTCACTGGTGCTGCGTGCCCCCTCGGGGTAGGGAAAACCCCCCGTCCAAGACGCCGACCGACTCCATGGTCGCGACCGGGCTCCGGCGCGCACTCTGGTGGTACGACAAGGGGAAGCCCTCGCGGAGCAGGCAAGAACCCGCGCGGGGCCGAGCAGAACGGATGACACCGATGGCCACGGATTACGGACAGGGGTACGGACACGTCATGGAAGCCGACGTCGAGGACCACCGCGGCCACGGCAGCCACCGGGGCGGCGGGCGCGGCGAGGGCCGGCTGGGCCGGCTCCCGGTCGCCCTGCGCGCGCCGCTCGAAGGACGCACCTGGCGTGAGCTCCTGTACGTGCTCCTCTCGTTCCCCATCAGCATCGTCGGTTTCGTCTTCGCGGTGACGATGCTGTCGGTCGGCGTGGGACTCCTGATCACCTTCGTCGGCATCCCGATCCTCGCCCTGGGGCTCACGGCCTGCCGCGGCTTCGGCTTCCTGGAGCGGGTCCGGGCCCGGACGCTGCTCGGCGTGGACGTGAAGGACCCGCATCCGCTCCAGCCCCGGGACAAGGGCGTCATGGCGTGGATGGGAGCCGTGCTCAAGAGCGGCGTCTCCTGGCGGCACGTGCTGTACGCGCTGGTCCACATGCCGTGGGCGATCTTCTCGTTCGTCGTGACGGCGGTCTTCTGGACGTACGGCTGGGCGATGCTCACGTATCCGCTGTGGTTCTGGCTGTTCCCGGTCTACGGGGGGCAGGACGGGATCCAGCTCTACGGCGACGACGGTCACCGGATATACCTGGACAACCCCTTTGAAATCGGCCTCACCGCCGGTACGGGTCTCCTCGTCACGCTGGCCACGCCCTGGATCGTGCGCGCCCTGACCACCGTCGACCGACTGCTCGTCCTCGGCCTCCTCGGCCCCTCGCGCCTGGTGTCACGTGTCGTCGAGCTGGAGTCGGACCGTGGGGTCGTCGTGGACACCGCCGCGGCGGACCTGCGGCGCATCGAGCGGGACCTGCACGACGGGGCGCAGGCGCGGCTCGTCGCCCTCGCCATGGACCTGGGCCTCGCCAAGGAGAAGCTGGCCGAGGACCCCGAGGCGGCGGCGCGGATGGTGGACGAGGCGCACGGCGAGGTGAAGGTCGCCCTCCAGGAGCTGCGGGACCTAGCCCGGGGGATCCACCCGGCCGTCCTCACCGACCGGGGCCTCGACGCCGCGCTCTCCGCGCTGGCCGCGCGGTGCACCGTGCCGGTGGAGGTCGAGGTGGACCTGGCCGCGCGGCCCGCCGCCGCGATCGAGGGGATCGCCTACTTCACCGTGTCCGAGCTGCTGCAGAACATCAGCAAGCACAGTGGGGCGGGGCGGGCCTCTGTGGACGTGTGGAAGGTCGAGGACCGGCTGATGCTGCAGGTCAGTGACGACGGGCGGGGCGGGGCCGATGTGTCGGCCGGGTCCGGGCTCGCGGGGCTTGCCGAGCGGCTGGACGCGGTGGACGGGATTCTGGTGGTCGAGTCGCCCGTGGGCGGGCCGACGGTGGTCACGGCTGAGCTGCCCTGGCGGGGCTGAGGCGGGCCGGCGGGGCCGAGGCCTCGCGGGGGCGCCCCAGTCCCACCCCTTCTCCGATCCCGGGGCTCTGCCCCTGGACCCCGGGGGCGGGTCGTCCCCTTCGGGTGGGACGGCCCGCCCCCGAACGACGCTCCGCGCCTCGTTCTCGAACGCCGGACGGGCCGGACGGGCCGGACGCCGGACGGGCTGAAATCGCCTCGGCCCGGCACAGGCTCGTCCGAATGCCGGGATGCTGGGATGCTGGAGCCTGTCAATGGGGCGGGGACAGGCTGTGGGGGTCCAGAACATCGTGGAGGACAAGGTGCGGGTGGTCATCGCCGAGGATTCAGTGCTGCTCAGGGAGGGCCTGACCCGGTTGCTGACCGACCGCGGGCACGACGTCGTCGCGGGAGTCGGTGACGCGGAGGCGCTGATCAAGACGATCACCGAGTTCGCGGCGCAGGGCGCGCTGCCGGACGTCGTGGTCGCGGACGTGCGGATGCCACCGACGCACACCGACGAGGGGGTGCGCGCGGCCGTGCTCCTTCGCCAGCGCCACCCCGGGCTCGGCGTGCTGGTGCTCTCGCAGTACGTGGAGGAGCAGTACGCGACGGAGCTACTCGCCGGGTCGAGCCGGGGCGTGGGCTATCTGCTCAAGGACCGCGTCGCCGAGGTCAGGGAGTTCGTGGACGCCGTCGTGCGCGTCGCCGAGGGCGGCACCGCGCTCGACCCCGAGGTCGTGGCGCAGCTGCTCGGGCGCAGCCGCAAGCAGGACGTCCTCGCGGGCCTCACCCCGCGCGAGCGGGAGGTCCTCGGCCTGATGGCGGAGGGACGGACCAACTCCGCCATCGCGCGCCAGCTGGTCGTGAGCGACGGGGCGGTCGAGAAGCACGTCAGCAACATCTTCCTGAAGCTCGGGCTCTCGCCAAGTGACGGGGACCACCGGCGGGTACTCGCGGTTCTGACCTACCTGAATTCCTGAACCGGGCTCCCGCACGGGGCTCCCGTACGACGGGCCCTCGTCCCGCCACCGGGACAAGGTCACGCACAGCGACACCGCACCACCGCACCACCGCACCACCGCAAGCCGGTCCTGGAACACGGTCCTGGAACCAGGTCCTAGAACCAAAGGATGAGCGGAGAGCGTCTTCATGAAAGGCCGGGGGGCGAGTCACAGCATGACAAATCAGGGCATCCAGCTGTCTCAAAGGTGCGTCCACCATGCGAGCGGCCCTAAGAAGGTGACCCTTACAGACGTAGGGTGGGCGATGGGAGGGCAGGGCGGCCTGCCGCTCCCGCACAGCCGCCTCGAGGGAGGTCCAGTTCAGTGACCAGCCAGGTCAGTAGCCCGGCCGAGCAGGCCGACGAAGCCGTCGTGGGAGAGCAGCGCAGGGCCGCTGCGGGCGAGAAGGACGTGCGCCGTCTCGACCGGGTGATCATCCGGTTCGCGGGTGACTCCGGTGACGGCATGCAGCTCACGGGGGACCGGTTCACCTCCGAGACGGCGTCCTTCGGCAACGACCTGTCGACGCTGCCGAACTTCCCCGCCGAGATCCGCGCCCCCGCCGGGACGCTGCCCGGTGTGTCGTCGTTCCAGCTGCACTTCGCGGACCACGACATCCTCACCCCGGGCGACGCGCCGAACGTGCTGGTCGCGATGAACCCGGCGGCGCTGAAGGCGAACATCGGCGACGTGCCGCGCGGCGCCGAGGTGATCGTGAACACGGACGAGTTCACCAAGCGGGCCATGCAGAAGGTGGGGTACGAGACCTCGCCGCTGGAGGACGGCTCGCTGGACGGCTTCCAGGTGCACCCGGTGCCGCTGACCACGCTGACGGTCGAGGCGCTGAAGGACTTCGACCTGTCCCGGAAGGACGCCGGGCGCAGCAAGAACATGTTCGCGCTCGGCCTGCTCTCGTGGATGTACCACCGGCCGACCGAGGGCACCGAGAGGTTCCTCAAGTCCAAGTTCGCCAAGAAGCCCGAGATCGCCGCGGCGAACATCGCCGCGTTCCGGGCGGGCTGGAACTTCGGCGAGACGACCGAGGACTTCGCGGTCAGCTACGAGGTGGCACCCGCGGCCAAGGCGTTCCCCACGGGCACGTACCGCAACATCTCCGGCAACCTCGCCCTGTCGTACGGCCTGATCGCGGCCGCGCGCCAGGCGGACCTGCCGCTGTACCTGGGCTCGTACCCGATCACGCCGGCCTCGGACATCCTGCACGAGCTGAGCAAGCACAAGAACTTCGGCGTGCGCACCTTCCAGGCCGAGGACGAGATCGCGGGCATCGGCGCGGCGCTCGGCGCGGCCTTCGGCGGCTCGCTCGCCGTGACCACGACCTCCGGCCCCGGTGTGGCGCTCAAGAGCGAGACCATCGGGCTCGCGGTCTCCCTGGAGCTGCCGCTGCTCGTCGTCGACATCCAGCGCGGCGGCCCCTCCACCGGTCTGCCGACCAAGACCGAGCAGGCGGACCTGCTCCAGGCGATGTACGGCCGCAACGGCGAGGCCCCGGTGCCCGTCGTCGCGCCCCGCACGCCCGCGGACTGCTTCGACGCGACCATCGAGGCGGCCCGGATCGCCGTCACGTACCGCACGCCCGTCCTCCTGCTCTCCGACGGCTATCTGGCCAACGGCTCCGAGCCGTGGCGGGTGCCGGACACCGACGAACTGCCCGACCTGCGCACGCAGTTCGCCTCCGGCCCCAACCACACGCTGGCGGACGGCACCGACGTCTTCTGGCCGTACAAGAGGGACCCGCAGACCCTCGCCCGGCCGTGGGCGATCCCGGGCACGCCGGGCCTCGAACACCGCATCGGCGGCATCGAGAAGCAGGACGGCACGGGCAACATCTCCTACGACCCGGCCAACCACGACTTCATGGTCCGCACCAGGCAGGCCAAGGTCGACGGCATCGAGGTGCCCGACCTGGAGGTCGACGACGTGAGCGGCGACGCCCGCCTCCTCGTCCTCGGCTGGGGCTCCACATACGGGCCGATCACCGCCGCGGTGCGCCGTCTGCGCGCGGCCGGGCAGAGCGTCGCGCAGGCCCATCTGCGCCACCTCAACCCGTTCCCGCGGAACCTCGGCGAGGTCCTGAAGCGTTACGACAAGGTGGTGATCCCCGAGATGAACCTCGGTCAGCTCGCCACGCTGATCCGCGCCAAGTACCTCGTGGACGCGGTCTCGTACAACCAGGTCAACGGCATGCCGTTCAAGGCCGAGCAGCTCGCCACGGCTCTCAAGGAGGCCATCGATGGCTGACACCACGATCGAGGGGCCCACCGGCTCCGAGACGCTTCTGAAGCTCGTGCCCAAGGCCGAGGGCAAGCAGTCCATGAAGGACTTCAAGTCCGACCAGGAAGTGCGCTGGTGCCCCGGCTGCGGTGACTACGCGGTCCTGGCCGCCGTGCAGGGCTTCATGCCCGAGCTCGGCCTGGCCAAGGAGAACATCGTCTTCGTCTCCGGCATCGGCTGCTCCTCCCGCTTCCCGTACTACATGAACACGTACGGGATGCACTCCATCCACGGCCGCGCCCCGGCCATCGCGACGGGCCTCGCCTCCAGCAGGCGCGACCTGTCCGTCTGGGTCGTCACCGGCGACGGCGACGCGCTGTCCATCGGCGGCAACCACCTCATCCACGCCCTTCGCCGCAACGTGAACCTGAAGATCCTGCTGTTCAACAACCGGATCTACGGCCTCACCAAGGGCCAGTACTCCCCGACCTCCGAGGTCGGCAAGATCACCAAGTCGACGCCGATGGGCTCCCTCGACGCGCCCTTCAACCCGGTGTCCCTCGCGATCGGCGCGGAGGCGTCCTTCGTGGCGCGGACGGTGGACTCCGACCGCAAGCACCTCACCGAGGTCCTGCGCCAGGCCGCCGACCACCCGGGCACGGCACTGGTGGAGATCTACCAGAACTGCAACATCTTCAACGACGGCGCCTTCGAGGTCCTGAAGGACAAGCAGCAGGCCGAGGAGGCCGTGATCCGCCTGGAGCACGGCGCGCCGATCCGCTTCGGCGCCGACAACTCCAAGGGCGTCGTCCGCGACCCGGCCACCGGCGACCTGAAGGTCGTCGCGGTGACGGCGGAGAACGAGTCGCAGATCCTGGTCCACGACGCGCACTCCGCGTCCCCGACCACGGCCTTCGCGCTGTCCCGCCTCGCCGACCCCGACACGCTGCACCACACGCCCATCGGCGTCTTCCGCAGCGTGGACCGGCCGGTGTACGACACGCTGATGGCCGACCAGCTCGACGCGGCCATCGAGCAGCGCGGCAAGGGCGACCTGGCGGCGCTGCTCGCGGGTGGCGACACCTGGACGGTCGTGGGCTAGTCCCGCCCGTCCGGCGCGCGGAGCGCCCGGTTCGAACGCCGAAGGCCCGGTCCTGATCCCAGGACCGGGCCTTCGGCGTTCAGGGCCGCGCCGCGTCGTACTTCTCGCGCGCCACGAGCACGTCGTCCATGCGCCGGTCCGCCCACCCGCCGAGCGCGCGCACCAGCGCGGCCGCCTCGTGGCCCATCTCGGTGAGGGAGTAGTCGACGCGGGGCGGGATGACCGGCTTGGCGTCGCGGTGCACCATGCCGTCGCGCTCCAGCGTCTGCAGGGTCTGGGTCAGCATCTTCTCGCTGACGCGGCCGATCTCGCGGCGCAGCTCACTGAAGCGGTACGACCGCTCCGCGAGGGCGATCAGGACGAGGACGCCCCAACGGCTGGTGACGTGCTCCAGGACGAGGCGGTGCGGGCACATCTGCTCGCCCTGGGCATTCCGGATGCTGGTACTTACGGCCATGCCAGTACCTTACTTCAAAGTGGGTACTTACGGATAGTTAGTGCCGGAGCTAGGGTGAGTGGCATACCGATCACAACGGGCCCGAGCAGGGCTTATCGCCCATACAGGAGATTCCACTCATGAGCATCGTCGTCACCGGAGCCACCGGCCACCTCGGCCGCCTCGTCGTCGCGGGCCTGCTGGACGCGGGCGTGCCCGCCGAGCGGATCGCGGCCGTCGTACGGAACAAGGACAAGGCCGCGGACCTGGCCGCGCGCGGCGTGGAGCTGCGTGTCGCCGACTACAGCGCGCCCGAGACGCTCGCCGGGGCCTTCCACGCGGGCGACAAGGTGCTGCTGATCTCCGGCAGCGAGGTCGGGCAGCGGGTGCCGCAGCACCGGGCCGTGATCGACGCGGCGCGGGCCGCGGGCGTCGCGCACCTGGTCTACACGGGCGTCCTCGGCGGACCGGACGCCGACTTCGAGCTGGCCGCCGAGCACAAGATCACCGAGCAGGCGATCCTCGACTCGGGCCTGCCGTACACGTTCCTGCGCAACGGCTGGTACCACGAGAACTACACGGAGCACCTGGCTCCGGTCCTCGCCCACAACGCCGTCGTCGGCAGCGCGGGCACCGGCCGGGTGGCCTCCGCCGCCCGCGCCGACTACGCCGCGGCGGCCGTCGCGGTGCTGACCGGCGAGGGCCACGAGGGCGCCGCGTACGAGCTGAGCGGCGACACGGCGTGGAGCTTCCCCGAGTACGCCGCCGAGGTCGCCGCGCACTCCGGCAAGCCCGTCACGTACAAGGAGGTCTCCCCCGCCGAGCACCGCGCCGTCCTGACCGGCGCCGGGATGCCGGAGCCGCTCGCCGCGATCCTCGTGGACGTCGACGCGGCGATCGGGCGCGGTCTGCTGGCCGGGGGCAGCGGCGATCTGGCCCGGCTCATCGGGCGGCCGACGACGCCGATGAGCGAGGCGATCGTGGCGGCGCTCAAGGGCTGAACCGCCCCGGAATCACACCGGCAGCGCCCCCGGGACCGACCTGTCATGACCGTATGGCGATACGGGCATGACAGCCGCACCCCGGGGGCGCTACCTTCGTGCTCGGCAGCGAGCGACTGCCCCGCACGAAGGAGGAGCCGTGACCCCAGCGCAGGCGAAGGCCGAGGCACGGACAGGCTTGCTCAACGGCTTCGCCGCCTACGGCATGTGGGGCCTGGTGCCGCTGTTCTGGCCGCTGCTGAAGCCCGCGGGCGCGGGCGAGATCCTGGCGCACCGGATGGCCTGGTCCCTGATCGTGGTCGGTGGCGCGCTGCTCGTCGTCCGCCGCTGGGCCTGGGCCGGTGAACTGCTGCGCCAGCCGCGCAAGCTGGGCCTGGTGACGATCGCCGCGGCCGTCATCACCCTCAACTGGGGCGTCTACATCTGGGCCGTGAACTCCGGCCACGTCGTCGAGGCCTCCCTCGGCTACTTCATCAACCCCCTGGTCACCATCGCGATCGGCGTCCTGCTGCTCGGCGAGCGGCTGCGCCCCGTGCAGTGGACGGCCGTCGGCGTCGGACTCGCCGCCGTCCTCGTGCTCGGTTTCGGCTACGGCCGCCCGCCGTGGATCTCCCTCGTGCTCGCCTTCTCCTTCGCCGGCTACGGCCTGGTCAAGAAGAAGGTCAACCTCGGCGGTCTGGAGTCGCTCGCCGCCGAGACCGCCGTGCAGTTCCTGCCCGCGCTCGCCTTCGTGCTGTGGCTCGGCTCGCGGGGCGAGGCCACGTTCGCCACCGAGGGCTTCGGGCACGCCGCGCTGCTCGCCGCCACGGGTGTGGTGACGGCCGCGCCGCTGGTCTGCTTCGGCGCCGCCGCGATCCGGGTGCCGCTGTCCACGCTCGGGCTGCTCCAGTACCTGGCGCCCGTCTTCCAGTTCCTGCTCGGCATCCTGTACTTCCACGAGGCGATGCCGGCCGAGCGCTGGGCCGGGTTCGCGCTGGTGTGGCTGGCCCTCGTCCTGCTGACCTTCGACGGGCTGCGCACCGCGCGGCGCAACGCGGTGCGGGCGGCCGCGCTGGCCGCCCGGGCGGGCTCGGCCACCGTGACCGGGCCGACGGCCGACGCGAGCACCCCGGCCGGCCCGGCCGACGCCCCCGGCCCGACCGCCCCGGCCGCCTCCCGCTAGTTCCAGGCCCCCGCCGCGGCAGCCGACTTCACGTACGCGCTGAAGTCCTTGGGCTCACGGCCGAGCACGTCCCGCACACCCGTCGCCGGCGACGAGAGATGGCCTTCGGTGACGAACGTGAAGAGGTCGGTGAGCTCCTGGGCGACGGCCTCGGGCACGCCGTCCGTGGTCAGCTCCGTCCGGAACTGCTCCGGCGTCACGGCCTCGAAGCGCACCGGGCGGCCCGACGCCTCCGCGATCTCCGCGACGGCCGCGCCGTAGGTGAGCGCGCGCGGGCCCGAGAGCTCGTACACGCGGCCGCTGTGGCCGTCCTCGGTGAGCAGCGCGACCACGACGTCCGCGATGTCCTCCACGTCGACGAACGGCTCCACCGTCTCGCCGACCGGCAGGGCGAGGCGGCCCGAGAGGACCGCCGCGTGGAAGAAGTCCTCGGAGAAGTTCTGCGCGAAGTTGTTGGCCCGGACCACCGTCCAGTCGACGCCCGCGTCCGCGACGGCCCGCTCGGCCCGCCACATGCCCGGCAGGAAGGCCTCTTGGGACACGTCGGCGCCACGCCCGGACAGGACCACGAAGCGGCGCACGCCCGCCGCCGCGGCCTGGGCCACGAAGTCGACGACGGGCTCCGGGTCCTCCGGCGCGATCAGGTAGAGCCCGGTCACGCCGGACAGGACGGGGGCCCAGGTGGTCCGGTCGTGCCAGTCGAAGCGGGTCTCGCCGGAGCGGGACGCCGCCCGCACGGTGTGGCCCGCGGCGCGCAGCCGGGGCACCACGCGGCGGCCGGTCTTGCCGGTGGCGCCGAGGACGAGGAGCAGGGGCTCGGTGCGGTCGGAGGGGGCGTGGTCGGAGTGGGTCGATGTCGTCATGCGGCAAGCCAACCCCCTTGCCGTTCCTGGTGACATGGGCGCGCGTCTTGACCCCATAGGCGTCCGTCTCACCCCCGCAGGAGCCCGTCCCGCAGGCCCGGCGGCGCGGCCCGCCGCCACGGGACTCCGTTTACGGTGGAGCGCATGGACGCTCTGGGGGATCTGCTGCGTGGCATCCGCGCCGACGGCGCACGGTTCAGTCGTACGGTCCTGAGCGGGCCGTGGGAGTCGGAGCCGCCGGAGTCGGCCGCGCTGACGCTGGTGATGGTGTTGCGGGGCGCGGCCAGGGTGACCACGGGAGCCGGAGCGCCGGACGGCGGCGCGGGCGGCCCGCGCACGCTCACGGCCGGGTCCGCCGCCGTGAGCACGTCCGCGCCGTACCGCGTCGCCGCCGCCGAGAGCACAGCCGAGACCGAAGTGGTCACCGGCGCCTACCAGTGGGCGGGGGCCGGCGGGCGGCGGCTGCTCTCGGCGCTGCCGCCGCTGCTCGTCGTGCCGGGCGGCGAGGAGTGCCTGACGATCATCGAGCTGATCGCCGAGGAGGTGGCCGCCGACCGGCCGGGCCGCCAGTACGTGATGGACCGGATGCTCGACTGGCTGCTCGCCTGCACCCTGCGGGAGTGGTTCGACCTGCCCGAGGCGAGCCCGCCCGCCTGGTACCGGGCGCTCGGCGACGACGTGGTGGGCCCGGCCCTGCGCGCCCTGCACGACGATCCCGGCCGGGCCTGGACGGTGGCGTCGCTCGCCGGGTGCGCCGGGGTGTCCCGCGCGGCGTTCGCCAGGAACTTCGCCGACCTGGTGGGGCGGCCCCCGATGGCGTACCTCACCGAGTGGCGCATGGCGCTCGCCGCCGACCTCCTCACGGAGCCGGGCGCGACGGTCGCGGCGGTGGCCGCACGGGTGGGGTACGCCGACGGGTTCGGCTTCAGCGACGCCTTCAAGCGGATCCGCGGGATCACGCCGAGCGGCTACCGCGCTTCCCTGACGGCGCGTCGCGCGGACTCCGGGGCGCTCCGGGCGGCGGGCTGAGCGCTGCCGCTCAGGACGGTGCGCCGAGCGCCGCCGCTCAAGGCGGTGCGCCGAGCGCCGCCGCTCAAGGCGGTGCGCCGAGTGCTGCCCGCGACCGCGCGGGCGTCGCCTCCGCCCTCGCCCCGCCCGGCGCTTGCCCCGCTCCCGGGTGCGGCAGCCCGCCCGCCGCCCCGGGTCGTCCGCACCCCGGCCAGCGCCACGACCGTCCCCAGCGCCGCCATCACCACCGGCACCACCAGCGCCCAGCGGAACGCCGCCAGGTCCGCCCCGGCGTCCGCTCCCCCGCCGCCGTGCCCGCCCGTGTGCGCGCCTGCGGAGACCAGGCCGTGGACGGCCGTCACGGCCGAGATGCCGATCGCCGCGCCGAACTGCGTGGAGGTCTGCAGGAGTCCGCTCGCGAGCCCCTGCTCCCGCTCGGCGACCCCGTCCGTCGCCGCGATCATCTGCGGACCGAGGGTGAGCGCGAAACCGGTGCCCGCGAGCAGCAGCGTGGGGAACATCGCGAGATACGGCCAGTCCGCGCCGACCGGCAGGAAGAGGCCGTAGCCCACGGTGGCCATCAGGAAGCCGCCGAGGATCACGCGCGCGTTGCCGAACCGCCGGACCAGGCGCGGGGTCAGCGTCGGCGAGAGGACCACGTCGCAGCCGAGGACGATCATCGCGACGGCGGTCTGCCAGGACGACCAGCCGCGCAGGTCCTGGAGGTAGAGCGTCAGGACGAACTGGAAGCCCATGAAGGCCCCGAGGTAGAGCAGCGCGCCGAGCCCGGCCCGCACCACGGACCCCGTACGGAAGATCCCGAGCCGCACCAGCGGGTCCGCCGTGCGCCGCTCGATCCGTACGAAGACCCCGACGAGCAGCAGCCCCGCGACCGCCGCGGCGACCGTCAACGGCCAGCCCGCGACGCCGTGTTCGAGCCGCACGACGCCGTAGGCGAGCAGCAGCATCGCCCCGGCCGCCGCGGCGGCGCCCGGCAGGTCGAACCGGCGCGCGGGGCCGCCGCCGGTGCGGGGCGGCTCCGCCGGGATGAGCCGCAGCGCCGCCACGAGGATCGCGGCCGCGAAGAACACCGGCGTGAAGAACACCCACTGCCAGCCGAGTTCGGTGAGCAGCCCGCCGACGACGAGGCCGAGCGAGAAGCCGCCCGCCGAGGTCCCGGCGAAGACGAGCAGCGCCTTGGTGCGGTCGGGGCCCTCCCCGTACGAGGTGGTGATGATCGACATCGCGGCGGGCGTCATGAAGGCCGCGGCCACGCCGGTGACGAAGCGCGCGACGACCAGCATCCAGCCCTCGGTCGCGAAGCCGCCGAGCCCCGAGAAGACCAGGAAGACCCCGAGCCAGACGAGGAACATCCGCCGCCTGCCGAGCAGGTCGGCCGCCCTGCCGCCGAGCAGCGTGAAGCCCGCGTACCCGAGCACGTAGGCGCTGACGACCCAGGCCGCCGTGCCGGTGGAGAGGTCCAGGTCGGACCGGATCGAGGGGATCGCGATCGCGACCATCGCGATGTCGATGCCCTCCAGGAAGATCGTTCCGCAGAGCACGAGCAGCAGTGCCCAGGCGCGGGCGCCCATGAGGACTCCTTGGTCTCGGGGTGGTCTCGGCATGGCGGTTACTCGACCGACGGCCGGTTCCTTCTTGTAACCAAGGGAATCGTGGGGCAGCATCGACAGGCATGGAAGAAGGCACTTTGAAGTCACCGAGTAACTCCAAAGGCACCGTGGACGCCACCGTGGGCTACGGGGACGCCGATCCCTTCCAGTGGGACACCCGCGAGGACTGCCAGGTGCGGCAGATCCTCGACCGGGTCGCCGACAAGTGGTCGCTCCTCGTCATCGCGCTCCTGGACCGCCGCCGACTGCGCTTCACCGAGCTGCGGCGCGAGATCGACGGGATCAGCCAGCGCATGCTGACGGTCACGCTGCGACAGCTGGAGCGGGACGGCCTGGTGCTCCGCACGGTGCATCCGGTGGTCCCGCCGCGCGTCGAGTACGAACTCACGCCCCTCGGCGGCACGTTGCACCACACGATCCAGTCGCTCGTGACGTGGACGGAGGAGCACCAGGGGGAGATCGCGGCGGCGCGGACGGCGTACGACGAGCGGGCGGCGGCGGAGGACGCGGCGGGGCTCCCCTAGGGGTCGTCCGGATCGGCCACGGCGGCCTGCGGGTCCGGCGGCGGCCTACCGGTTCGGCGCGGCGCCCCCGCTTCCCAGCGCTCGTCCGGCGCGGCCACCCGGCCTCCTAGCGCTCGCCCGGCGCGGCCGCGCGCGTCGCCCGGTGCGTGCGCGCCTTCGCCCTGTTCCCGCAGCGCTCCATCGCGCACCAGCGCCGTCGCCCCGGGCGTGAGGTGTCCACGAAGAGCAGGGAGCAGTCGTGGGCGGCGCATTCGCGTACGCGCGGTGCGTACGGGCCGGTGAAGAGGTCGACGGCGTCGCGGGCGACCGTCGCGAGGAGCTGGGTACCGGTGGCGCCCGGGGCCCAGGCGCGGGTGCCGTCCGGCTCGATGCGGGCCGTGAGCGGGGGCGCGGCCGCGGCGGCGTTGAGCGCCGCGAGGTGGCGGGGGTCCCAGGGGCGGCCGTGGGCGTGGTCGGCCGTGAACAGGAACAGCGCGTCGCGCAGGTCCCTGACCGCCGCCAACTCCGCTTCCGTGACGGTCAGTCCGGGGCACCCGCCGATGCGGCTCGCGGCCGCCCACGCGGCCAGGTCCGACGGCTCGCGCAGCGTCTCGAAGCGGGCGAACGCGCCGGGGCCGCCGGTCGCGAGCAGTTCCAGGCAGAGCGCCCCGGGGTCGAAGCGGTAGACCTGCCCGTCCGGCGGTCGCATGATCACGCCCGGCGACCGCCCCGGCCCACCCGCCGCCGCGCCTTCCCGGCTTTCCCGGGATTCTCGGGTTTCCCGACTTTCTCGCTTCTCGTCCACCACGTAACCACTATAAGCGGTTACGATGACGGCATGACCCTGCACTGGAAACTCGTGATCGATGCGCAGGACCCGCACGCCCAGGCCGCCTTCTGGGGCGAGACGCTGGGGTACGAGGTCGAGGACAACAGCGCCCTGATCGAGCGGCTGCTCGGTTTCGGCGCCGTGACGGAGGCCGAGACCGTCGACTTCCGGGGACGCCGCAGCTTCCGGGACCTCATCGCCGTACGGCACCCGGACGATCCGGTGGACGAGGAGACCGGCACGGGCCTCGGGCGGAGGCTGCTCTTCCAGCGCGTCCCGGAGGCGAAGTCCGGCAAGAACCGGCTGCACGTGGACGTGCACGCCGCGCCCGGCACCCGCGAGAAGGAACAGGCCCGCCTGGAGGCGCTGGGCGCGACCGCGCTGCGGCACGTCCAGGAGCAGGGGGGCGAGTGGGTGGTGATGGCCGACCCGGAGGGCAATGAGTTCTGCCTGACCTAGGCCGGGCGGGAGCTCGGCCGCGTCGGGACGGCGTGGCGCGCGTCAGGACGGCGTGGCGCGCGTCGGGACGGCGTGGCGCGCGTCGGGACGGCGTGGCGCGCGTCGGGACGGCGTGGCGCGCGTCAGGCCAGCGCGTGGCCCGTCGTCGCGTCCACGTAATCCGGGACCTCCTCGTGGCGGTCCCCCACCGTCAGCGTGCCCGTGGGCTCGAACAGCAGGATCGAGGCCCGGCTCCGGGCGATCGGCTTGTGCTCCGTGCCGCGCGGGACGGTGAAGACGGACCCCTGGGGCAGCGTGACGGTGCGCTCGCCGTCGGCGTCACGCAGGGCGATGTCCAGCTCGCCCTCCACCACGAGGAAGAACTCGTCGGTGTCGTCGTGAACGTGCCAGAGGTACTCGCCTTCGACCTTGGTGACGCGGACGTCGTAGTCGTTGACGCGGGTGACGATGCGGGGGCTCCACAGCGCGTCGAAGGAGGCCAGGGCGTCGGACAGGGCGATCGGCTCGCGGCTGCGGGCGGCGGTTTCGTTGGTCATGGCTTCATCGTCGACCTTGGCCGGACCCGCCACGAGTGCTAGAAATCGCATATGGCGCAAGAAAACTCTCAGGCCTCCGCACCGGGCGCCCCGCACCGCTCCGACGCACGCACCGACGCACGCACCGACGCCCCCTCCGGCACCCGCCTCCACCGCGTCGTCGTCATCGTCGACGAGAACTCCAACCCCTTCGAGCTCGGCTGCGCCTCCGAGATCTTCGGCCTGCGCAGGCCCGAACTCGGCCGGGAGCTGTACGAGTTCACGCTCTGCTCGCCCGAGCCGCGCACCCTGATGCGGGACGGCTTCTTCACCCTCACCGGGGTCGCCTCCCTCGACGCCGCCGACACCGCCGACACCCTGATCGTGCCGAACCGCCCCGACACCGAGGTCCCCCGCCGCCCCGCCGTCCTCGCCGCCGTCCGCAGGGCGCACGCGCGCGGCGCCCGTCTCCTCGGCTTCTGCAGCGGCGCCTTCACGCTGGCCGAGGCCGGGGTCCTCGACGGGCGCCGGGCCACCGCGCACTGGCAGTGGGCGGACGACTTCCGGCGCCGCTTCCCCGCCGTCCACCTCGAACCGGACGTGCTCTTCGTCGACGACGGCGACATCCTCACCGCCGCGGGCAGCGCCGCCGCGCTCGACCTCGGACTGCACGTCGTGCGCCGCGACTTCGGCGCGGAGGTCGCCAACTCCGTGTCGCGGCGCCTGGTCTTCGCCGCCCACCGCGACGGCGGCCAGCGGCAGTTCGTGGAGCGCCCCGTCCCCGACGTGCCCGACGAGTCGCTCGCGCCGCTGCTCGCCTGGGCCCAGGAGCGGCTCGGCGAACCCCTCACGGTCGCCGACCTCGCCGCGCGCGCCGCCGTCAGCCCGGCGACGCTGCACCGGCGCTTCCGCGCCCAACTCGGCACCACCCCGCTGGCCTGGCTGAACGGCGAGCGCACCGCGTTCGCGTGCCGCCTCATCGAGCGCGGCGAGGAGCGGCTCGACGTGGTCGCGCACCGCAGCGGCCTCGGCACGGCCGCCAACCTGCGGGCCCGGCTGCGCCGCGAGACGGGCCTGAGCCCCTCGGCGTACCGCCGCCGCTTCGGCCCCTGAACCCGCCCCGGCCCCACCTGCGCAACGGGTCGTTCACCGGCACCCGTACCGCGCCCGCGGCCGCCCATGCCCCGCGGCCGCGACGGGATACCCCTGGCCCGAGCACCCAAGATCACCGAGTGCACAATGAGCCGCATGTCGATGACCAATACAACGAATGCGTCGAGTGCGGCCAACTCCCCGCGGCCCGCGACGCTCGACGACGCCGCGGCGATCAGCCGCACCCTGACGCGCGCGTTCGACGACGACCCGATGATGCGCTGGTTCTTCCCCGACGAGGCCACCCGCGAGGCGGGCCTCGGGCGTTACTTCGCCACCATCTTCACCCGGCAGTACGGCCGCCACGGCGTCTGCGAGCGCACCGAGTCGGCCGCCTCGTTCTGGGTGCCGCCGGGCGCGCAGGACAAGGCCGTTCCGGACGCGGAGACCGTCCAGGAGCTGACGGAGATACTGGGCGACCGCGCGCCGCTGTTCCGCGAGGCCGTCGAACTCGCCGCCGAGCACGGCCCCAAGGAGCCGCACTGGTACCTGGCCGTCGTCGGCGCCGACCCGGCGGCCCAGGGCCAGGGCCACGGCTCCGCCCTGCTCCGCTCGGGCCTCGCCAAGGCCGACGCGGACGGCCTGCCGGTCTACCTGGAGTCGTCCAAGCCGGACAACCTGCCGGTCTACGAGCACTTCGGCTTCACGGTGCTCGGCGAGGTCGCACTGCCGGGCGGCGGCCCGACCCTGTGGGCGATGCGGCGCCCCGCGGCGGCCTGAGCCTCCCTCGTACCGGCCCGCGCGCAGGGCCGGTACGGATCCACGCCACGGAACCGGGCCGGTACAGGTCCACGCCACGGAACCGGGCTGCCGGTACGGGTCCACGCCACGGAACCGGGCTGCCGGTACGGGTCCACGCCACACAAGGACGTGGACCCGTACGCGTACGGGCCCCTAAGCCCGCCGCACCCGCTCCAGCACCGCACTCCCCAGCTCCAGCGCCTCCGCAGGCTCCCGCACGCACTGCTGGAGGTCCACGAAGCAGCTCTCCGCCCCGGTGTCCCGCACCCCGCGCAGCACGGCGGCGATCTCCTCGTCCGTCGCACCCGGCTTCGGGTTGTGCCGGATCTGGCGGCGCAGCGCGTCCGGGTCCCGGCCCGCGTCCTCGGCGGCGCGCCGCGCGATCCCCCACAGCCCCGCCTGCGCCTCGGCGGGCAGCGAGACGCCGACCCACCCGGCGGCCCTGCGGCCGACGCGGGCCATCGCGGCCGGGCTGAACCCGCCCAGGTAGAGCGGCGGTCCCGAGGGCTGCGCGGGGCGGAGCCCGACGTAGGAGCGCGGGATCTCCCAGTGCTCGCCCTTGTGGCCGAAGACCTCCTGCGCCCAGATCCCCTCCAGGACGTCGAGGATCTCCTCCAGACGGGCGCCGCGCCTGCCGAAGTCGGCGTTCACGGCCGTGTACTCGTCCCGCAGCCAGCCGATGCCGAGCCCGGCGTCCAGACGTCCGCCGCTGACCTGGTCCAGGGAGGTGAGCGAGCGGGCGAGGAGCAGGGGCGGGTACCAGGGGGCGTTGAGGGTGCTCGTGCCGAGCCGGACCCGGGTGGTCGCGGTGGCGGCGACGGTGAGCACGACGAGCGGGTCGAGGAAGGTCTTGTATTCGGCCGGATAGGGATGCTCCGGGGTGTGCCCGGGGTAGAGGTCGCTGGGCTCGACCGGGGCCAGCGAGCGGTCGCCGACCCAGAGCGAGTCGAACCCGGCGGCCTCCGCGTCCCGCGCGAAGGGGGCGATGACCTCGGCGCGGGCGTGGGTGCCGTACTGCGGCAGCGCGATACCTATGTGCATGGGCTCATCCTGGCGGCGCGAGAGCCCTTCGCCCGAACAGCCCACGCCGTGAGCCGCGCCACGCCCGCCCGCGCCCGCCGCACCGGCGACTTCGCGCCGCGCGGGCACCGCCCCGCGCCACGCCCGGCGGCACGCGTACTGCCGCCACCGCGCCCCCGTTTCCTACCGTGGTCCCGTGTCCGTCGTCGAGCAGTGGAAACCGCAGCGCGACCGCCCCGTCCGTCGCGACCGCGAACAGTTGGCCCATCGGCTCCTCGTCGCCGTGTGCGCCCTCTTCGCGCTCGCCTCGCTGACCCTGGTCCCCCTCGACCTGCGGCTCGGCTGGGACGAGCTGGTCTACGCGAGCCGCTTCGGCCCCTACGCCCCCGACCAGGCGCCCGGCGTGCCCTTCAGCGCGCCCCGCACCCGGGGCGTGCCCGTGCTGCTGGCGCCCGTCGCCTCCTGGAGCGACTCGGTCGTGCTGCTCCGGATGTGGCTGACGGCGCTCGCGACCGCCGCCCTGTACCTGGGCTTCCGGCCGTGGCTGCGGTCCGTGCCACGGCTGCCGTACGTGGCGGGGGTCGCGGCCGCGCTGTACGGCAGCCTGTGGTCGGCCGTGTTCTACGCCGACGCCGCGATGCCGAACCACTACACGGCCATGGGCACGGCGGCCGCCGTCGGCCTCTTCCTGCGCCGCCGCCCCGGCCCGCGCACCTACGCGGGCATCGCCGCCGGCGTCTTCCTCGCCACCCTGATGCGGCCCAACGACGGCGTCTCCGTGGCCGCCCCGCTCCTCGCCGCCGCCCTCCTGGTGCCGCTGTGGCGCTCGCGCGGCCGCGCCCTCGCCGTGCTCGGCGGCCTCGGGGCGGGTCTGCTGCCGTGGGTGATCGAGGCGTACGTTCGCTTCGGTGGCGTAAGCGAACGGCTCAGCGACGCGAGCGAAGTGCAGGGCGGGCTGCGGTTCACGGACTCGCTCCTGCACCAGTTCACGGCGATCGACGGGCCGCTGCTGTGCCGTCCGTGCGAGGGCGACGGAGTGCGGGTGCCCTCCCTGACCTGGTGGGTGCTGCTCGCCGTGTTCGTGCCCCTCGGCCTGTGGTCGGCGCGGCGGTTTCGGCAGACGGCCACGGCAGGGTGGCTCGCCCTGGTCGTGGGGGTGTGCGCCGCGCTGCCCTACGTCCTCGTGGTGCCGTACACCGCGCCCCGGTTCCTGCTGCCCACGCACGCGCTGCTCGCGGTGCCCGCGGGGCTCGGGGTGCTCGCGGCGGTGCGGTGGGCCCGGGCGGCGCGGCGGCCCGCACTGGCCGGGGGCGTGCTCGCGGGGCTGCTCGCCGGGCATCTGGCCATGCAGGGCTCCCTCGTCAGCTCCCACTCCCGGATCCAGTCCGAGGCGCGGGAGGACTGGGTGCGGGTGGCCGCGGTCGTGCACGAGCGGGGGGTGCGGCCGCCCTGTCTGCTCGGCGGCAACACGTCGGTGATTCCGCTGGCGTACGTGGCCGGCTGCGAACCCGCCCCGCGCGCGCACGAGCGGCGGCCCGGGGACCGGCGGCGGCCCGACGTGCTGGTCCTGCGCCGGCATTCGGCGCCGACCTGGGCCAGGGACTGGGTACCGGTGGCGGTGCCGGACACCTACGCCCGCGGCTGGCGCGTTCTCGTACCGCCTGACCGGTGAGTTCCTGGCGTACGAGCGGAAGTTGAGGGCCTGGCGCGGCGATCCCGCGAACCGCTATGCGGAACACTCCGTCCGGATCCCGCTCTTGACGTGAACTCAACACCGCTCCACCATCGGGCACTCCAGGCTCATTCGGAATTCAACTCACGGAAAGCCGGAGCCCCCCACATGAGACTCTCCGTCACCGGACGCAGCGCGGCCGCGGCCGTCATAGCCGCCGCCGCACTTCTGACGACCAGCGCGATATCCACCGCCGCCACCGGATCCACCGGCACGTCCGCGCCCCCGCGCGCGGCCGCCCCGGACATCCCCGTGGCCAACGTCAAGGCCCACCTCTCGCAGTTCCAGTCGATCGCCTCCGCCAACGGCGGCAACCGGTCCCACGGCAGCGCCGGCTACAAGGCCTCGATCGACTACATCAAGGGCAAGCTGGACGCCGCCGGATTCACCACCACCGTGCAGCAGTTCACCGCCGGCGGCCGCGTCGGCTACAACCTGATCGCCGACTGGCCCGGCGGCGACGCCAACCAGGTCGTCATGGCCGGTTCGCACCTCGACAGCGTCAGCCGGGGCGCGGGCATCAACGACAACGCGTCCGGCTCGGCCGCCGTCCTGGAGACCGCCCTCGCGGTGTCCCGTGAGCAGTACAAGCCCACCAAGCACCTGCGGTTCGCCTGGTGGGGCGCCGAGGAGCTGGGCCTGATCGGCTCCTCGAACTACGTCCGCGGCCTGCCCGCGTCCGAGCGCACGAAGATCAAGAGCTATCTGAACTTCGACATGATCGGCTCGCCGAACCCGGGCTACTTCGTGTACGACGACGACCCCACCATCGAGCGCACCTTCAAGGCGTACTACTCGGGCCTGAACGTCAGCACCGAGCCGGACCGCGAGGGCGACGGCCGCTCCGACCACGCGCCGTTCAAGAACGCGGGCGTCCCGGTCGGCGGCATCTTCTCCGGCGCCAGCACCGCCAAGTCCTCGGCCCAGGCCCAGAAGTGGGGCGGCACGGCGGGCCGGGCGTTCGACCGCTGCTACCACGCGTCGTGCGACACCACGTCGAACATCAACAACACGGCGATCGACCGCAACAGCGACGCGGTCGCGTACGCGGTGTGGGGGCTCTCCTCCTAGGCCCCGGACGCAGGGCCTCGGGCGCAGCGCCCCGGACGCCTCGACGCAGCGCCCCGCACCTGGCGCCCTGCACGTAGCGCCCCACGCGTAGCGCCCGCACAGAGCACCCTGGACGGGAATGCTTGCGCGTGCATATAGTGCACGCGCAGGCATTCGCTGTGCGCAAGCAGAGCGCACGTCATCCCAGGGAGACCCATGGCCACCCGCACGTTCCTCTTCGTCCACGGCAGCGCGCGCCCCGACGGCAACACCGCCCTGCTGGCGCGCAAGGCCGCCGAGCAGCTGCCCGCGGACGTCGAGCAGCGCTGGATCGACCTCGCCGACCACCCGCTCCCGGACTTCAAGGACCTGCGGCACGACGACTCCGTGCCGCGCGCCCGGCCCCGCCCGCAGGGCGACACGGAGGCGCTGCTCCTGGACGCGACCCTCGCCGCCACGGACATCGTCATCGCGTCGCCGCTCTACTGGTACTCGCTCTCGGCCACCACCAAGCGCTACCTGGACTACTGGGACGCCTGGCTGGAGGTCCCCGAGCTGGACTTCAAGAACACCATGGCGGGCCGCACCCTGTGGGGCGTGACCGCGCTCGCCGACCGCAACGAGGCCGCCGCGGACCCGCTCGTCGGCACGCTGCGCAACACCGCCGCGTTCTTCCCGATGCGCTTCGGCGGCGTCCTGCTCGGCAACGGCACCCGGCCCGGACACGTCCTGAACGACACCGAGGCCCTGGCGCGCGCCAAGACGTTCTTCGCCCAGGAGGACATCCCGCTGGCGCAGTTCCCGTTCGCCTCCTCGGACTACAGCGAGTAGGCCCTGGACGGCGGGTCGGCCGCTAGGAGGCGATGTCCTTCGCCCCGAACCGGGCCCACGCCGCCGACCCGAACACCCCGGCGTACAGCGCCTGGAGGCCGAGGTTCTTCACCAGGTCGTCCCAGTACACGGGGTCGCGCATCAGGTCGGCGAAGGACAGCCAGTAGTGCGAGAACAGATACGGGTGGATCGCGTGCAGCTGCGGGATCTGGTCGACGATCTGGACGGTGATGAGCAGGCCCACGGTCGTCGCCATGGCCGCGATGCCGCTGCTCGTCATCGTCGACACGAACAGGCCGAGCGCCGAGACCCCGATCAGTGAGGCGGCCACGACCAGCGCGATCAGCAGGGCGCGCAGCAGCCCGTCCGAGAAGCTGATCCGGGTCCCGGAGATCGTCGTGACCTCCCCGAGCGGGAACAGCAACGCCCCCACCGCCAGCGCGGACGCCGCCACCACCAGCGTCGCGACGAGGCAGAACGTCAGCGCGGTGGCGTACTTGGCGAGCAGCAGGCGGGTGCGGCCCGCGGGCGCCACCAGGAGGTAGCGCAGCGTCCCCGCGCTCGCCTCGCCCGCGATGGAGTCGCCCGCGACGACGCCGATCGCCATCGGCAGGAAGAACGGCAGGGTCGCCGCGAGCGCCGTGAACACCAGGAACAGGCCGTTGTTGGTGACCTGAGCGATGAACGCGGGTCCGCCGCCCCCGTCGGGTCCGCCGCCGCCCACGGTGCCGCCGTCACTCGTCTCGATCTTCACGGCGATGCCCACGAGCACCGGTACGGCGGCGAGCACCGCGAGCAGCGCGAGGGTGCGCCAGCGGCGGAAGGTGAGGGACAGCTCGCTGCGGAACAGGCCGAGCGTCCAGGCGAGGCGTACGGGGCGGGGGGCCGCGGCTCGCCCCGCGGGGTGCGGGTCGGCGGGGCGCGCCTCGGCGGAGCGCGCCTTGGTGGGGTGCGCTGCGGTGGGGCGCGCCTTGTGCGCCCCGTCCGCCCCGTCCGCCCCGGCTGTCACGTCAGCCCGCGACATCGAATCCCTCCCCCGTCAGCGCGACGAACGCGTCCTCCAAGGAGGCCCGTTCGACGCCGAAGCCGCGGACGCGGACGCCCGCCTCGACCAGTGCGGCGTTCACGTCGGCGAGATCCGTGCCCGGCGGCTCGCCGGTGACGCGGTCCTCGGTGACGACCAGGTCGGCCACGCCGAGCTCCTTCAGGACGCGGGCCGCGTCGCCGGTGTCCGGGGTCGTCACCGTGAGCCGTCCGCGCGCGCCCGCCGCGAGTTCGGCGACCGGGCCCTGGGTGATCAGACGCCCCTGGGCCATCACCGCCGCGTGCGTACAGACCTGCTCGATCTCGTCCAGGAGGTGCGAGGAGAGGAAGACGGTGGTGCCGTCGGACGCCAGCTCCCGCACCAGCGAGCGGATCTCCCGCATGCCCTGCGGGTCGAGCCCGTTCGTCGGCTCGTCGAGGACGAGCAGCTCGCGCGGTTGCAGCAGGGCGGCGGCCAGGCCGAGGCGCTGCTTCATGCCGAGCGAGTACGCCTTGGCCTTCTTGCCCGCGGCGGCGGTCAGGCCGACCCGCTCCAGGGCCGCTCCGGCGCGCGCCCTGCGGGTGCGGGGGTCGGCGGTCGGGTCGGCGGAGTCGTACCGCAGGAGGTTGTCGCGGCCGGACAGGAAGCCGTAAAGGGCGGGGCCCTCGATGAGCGCGCCCACGTGCGGAAGGACCCTGCGGGCCTCGAACGGCATGGGGCGGCCGAGGACCTTGGCGCGGCCGGAAGTCGGCTCGATCAGACCCATCAGCATGCGGATCGTCGTGGTCTTGCCGGAGCCGTTGGGGCCGAGGAAGCCGAAGACGCTGCCGCCGGGGACGCTGAGGTCGAGGCCGTCCACGGCGAGGTGCTTGCCGTACCGCTTGGTCAGCCCGGCCGTCTCGATCACGCTGGCCCTGGTCCCGCCCTTGGTGCTCGGCACCGGCTTCCTCCCGTTGAACGATGGGGCGGCGGTGGGTGCGTACCGGTCCGGTACGCACCCACCGCCGCCCGCGTGGCGCGTTGAGCCCCTACTGGGCCGCGTTGGCCGCCTTGACCAGCGCGTCCTTCGTGACGGCACCGGCGTACACCGTGCCGTCGTCGGTGACGAGCGCGTTGACCAGGCGGGTCTTGAAGACCGTGCCCGAGCCGAAGTCGCCGCTCACCTTGTCGCCGAGGGAGTCCAGGAACTTCGCCGCCTCCTGCGGAACCTCGTCGGAACCGGCGCCCGACGTCGGCAGGCCCTGGCCGCCAGGAATCCTCAGCTCGGCGATGGACGTCCAGCCCTCGCCGATGACGTTCAGGCCCTCGGGCCCCTCGCCCTTGAAGTCCTCGCCGCGGTGGCCGGGCTTGTCGGCCGCGTCGCCCTTCTCGGTGACCTTCGTGCCCTTCGGCGGCTCGAAGTCGAAGGTGGCCGCGGACGGCTTGCCGAAGTCGACCTTCGTGAAGCCCGCGTCGACCACCGCCGAGCCGCCGCCGGCCGGGGACAGCGTGAACTTCAGCGGCGTGCCCGTCTTCTCGTCCACCGCGATGGTGATCTGGCCGACCGTCGAACCGGAGTCCTTCGGCTTCAGCACCAGGCGATAGGCGTCCCGGCCCGCGACCTGCGCGCTGCCGTCGACCTTCACGGACGTCGAGGACTTCTCGGCCGCCTTCAGGGCCTGCTCGGCGAACTCCTTGGGCGTGGCGGGAAGTTCCTTCGGCAGGTCCTTCCGGTCGCCCTTGCCGTTCTTGTCGGCGTGGGCGCCGCCGTCCTTGGAGTGGTACGCCTCGTTCGACGCGCTGTCGTACGCCCAGACGTCGTCGCCGTTGTGGATCAGGCTGTACTCGGCGGCGTCGTCGAGCACCGACAGCTTCTGCTTGTCGGGGCCGTCGACCGCGATCCGCAGGGTGTGCGTGCCGGAGGCCAGCTCCATCAGCTTGGCGCTCGGGTCGGCCGCGCTCTTGCCGTCCTTGCCGCCCTCACCGTCCCCGCCGCCCGGCGCGAAACCGCCGGTCATGCCGGAGCCGAACGACGGCAGGCCCAGGTCGGTGCTGATCTTCACCGTGCCGGAGAGCTGCTCGGTGTCCGACGCGGCGATCTTCTCGATGAGTTCCTGCGCGGTGATGTCCGGCAGGTCCGGGTCACCCGAGGTGGCGAGCGCCGGGACGAGCCCGATGGTCGCCGCGGCCACCCCCGCCACCGCGAGCGGGACGACATAGCGCACGGCCTTGCGGCGGCCCGCGCTGAGCTCGTCTGCCTCGGTGGTGTCCTGCTCCGGTTCGTACGGTGCCATTGTGTGCCTTACCTCCGTCGTCGGCGGCGGCGATTCGTTCCTCGCGTGCACTCGTCCACCCCGCGCCGCCATTCTCACCCGAATTGGTCAGGATGTGGTTGTCGGTACCGGTCTTCGTCTGTCTCCATCCGACCAAATCGGCCACGCGGAAGCGTCAGACCCCGGGAGCAACTCCGCGTACTGCTCTGGGATGACAAAAAGGGGCGGCACCTCCCCCGTCCCGTAAGGGGAGGCGCCGCCCGGGAGGGTGACGGTCGGTACGTCACGGGGGAGTTCCGCACACGCACGTCACTTGGTCCCGACACTGGTCCGGACACCGGCCCCGATCTCACTCCGAGGCCGTATCCGCAGCTCTCAGCGCTGTACGAAGACGTAGTCGGCGCCGTACGGCACCGCCACGACCTTGCCCTTGGCGCAGCTGCCGGACGGCTGGACGCCGCCCACCGTGTTCAGGCGCAGGATCTCGGTCGTACCGGCGAGCAGCCCGCGCTTCTTGCCGACCTGCTTGGCCTTCAGGTCGAGTTCGGCGATGTTCTTCGCGCCGTTGGGCGTCTTGGAGATGAGCTTGCCGGTGAAGCCGCTGCGGTCGGGGGCGACCCAGCGCGGGGTGCCGGAGTTCGGCGCGACGAAGTCGTGGGCGATGCGGCCGCCGAGGGTCGCGCGGACGTCGCGCTGCTGGAAGGTGAAGCCGCCCGAGCCGTCCTCGGCCTTCTTGCACTGGTAGATCTGCTTGCCCTTGACCACGGACGCCTGGAAGCTGCGGGCCGCCGCGTCGAGGGAGACGTTCGCGGTGACCTTGTGGAGCTGGCCGCGGACGGCTCCGCCGGGGAACTCGGCGGTGTGCAGGTTGGCGTAGAAGCCGTTCGGATTCGCCTTGAGCCGCTTGAGCAGGGCGGCGTCCGTGACCTTGACCGTACCGGTCACGCGCTGGTGCTCGGCCTTCGCCAGCAGCTTGGTGAAGTCGACCTTGATGCCGCCGTTGGTGCCCTTGACGCCCTGGTGGATGTGGAGCGCGGTCGGCTTGGCGGTGCCGCGCCACTTGACGGTGACGCTGACCTTGTCGCCCTTGACCTTCACGAACTGCAGGGCCGCGCCGTCCTTGTCCCCGACGGCGGGGCCGCCCTGCACGGGCACCTCGTTGGCCCCGTTCATGCTGGCCACGAAGAGGGAGCCGCCGCGGGCCGCGGTGCTGCTCCGCACCTCGACGGCGTCCCCACCGTGTGCGCCGCCGTGCGCGGCGCCCTGGGAGCCCTGTGACTCGCGCCCGCTGTCCGCCGTCGCGGGCAGGACGGCGGCGGCCACCCCGGCGGCCGCGGCGACCGCGACGCCGGTGACGATCAGGGTGCGACGACGGTTCTTCGCGGAAGTGCGGTTCCTCGCCGAAGTGCTGTTCTCCGTAGAAGTGCTGATAGCGCCCATGAGATGAAATCTCCCCGTTCCTCAGCCGACGCCCCCTGCGTCAGCTTCTGGGCATGAGTACGGAACGGGTCCTAGCCTGGACTCAATCCAGGCCGAGAATCATCAAGTGACGTACGTCACACACCGGCGCGGCACGCCTACGTCACACACTGGCGTCACGCACTGGCGTCACGCATCGGGCGAGCGAGCGGTGTGAAGCCCCGAGCCGTCATCCCGCCCGGTGGACCACCAGGTCACAGAGCTCGACCAGTGACGCCTTGGCGTCGCACTCGGGCAGCGGGGCCAGCGCGGCCCGAGCCTCCTCGGCGTACCGCACCGTGTCCCGCCGAGCCAGCTCAAGAGCCGGATGCACCCGCAGCCGGGCCAGCGCCTCGGCGTGCCGTGCGTCATCCGTGAGGTCGGAGTCGAGCAGCTCGCACAGCGCGACGTCCTCCGCGAGCCCGAGCCGTTCGACCCGCTCCCGCAGCCGCAGCACCGGCAGGGTGGGAATGCCCTCCCGCAGGTCGGTGCCGGGCGTCTTCCCGGACTCGGTGGACTCGGACGCGATGTCGAGGACGTCGTCGGCGAGCTGGAAGGCGACCCCGAGCCGCTCCCCGTACTGCGTGAGCACGTCCACGACCGTCTCGTCGGCCCCCGACATCATCGCCCCGAACCGGCAGGCGACCGCGACCAGCGAACCGGTCTTGCCCGCGAGCACTTCGAGGTAGTGGTCGACGGGGTCACGCCCGTCGGACGGGCCCGCCGTCTCCAGGATCTGCCCGGTGACGAGCCGCTCGAACGCCTCGGCCTGGACCCGGACGGCCTCGGGGCCGAGGTCGGCCAGCGTGTGGGACGCGCGCGCGAACAGGAAGTCACCGGTGAGGACCGCGACGGAGTTGCCCCAGCGCTGGTTGGCGCTGGCCACGCCCCGGCGCACATCGGCCTCGTCCATCACGTCGTCGTGGTACAGCGTCGCGAGGTGCGTCAGCTCCACGACCACGGCGGACGGCACCACACCGGGGGCGTAGGGATCGCCGAACTGCGCCGTGAGCATCACCAGGAGTGGCCGAAAACGTTTGCCGCCCGCGCGCACGAGGTGCTGCGCGGCCTCCGTGATGAAGGGGACCTCGCTCTTGGTGGCCTCGAGCAGGCCTTCCTCGACAGCCGCCAACCCGGCCTGGACATCGGCTTCGAGAGCCTGGTCCCGCACGCTCAGCCCGAAGGGCCCGACGACGGTCACGAGGGGTTCTCCTGTCTGCTGACGATCACAAGTCGATCACTCGGTCGATCATTCGTCGATGACACGGTTTGTCGATGTGTCGCTGCCATCACTCAAGTCAGCGTATCCGGTCGCCTTTCGATCACAGCGAGCGCCTGCCCGAGCAGAGGAGACCAGCGTGCCCGATAGACATGGAATGACCGAAATACTCCACAGAGGACGATGTGCCCCGCATGGAGGGAGTAATACCTCCCCCATCGGCCCCCGCCCGCCACCCGCTCCGCCCCTCTCCCCCTCCCGGCACACCGCCGCCCCGCGAGCCGAGCCCCTCCGACCCTCCGCACCGCCTCCGCCGCACCCCGCCCACCCGACTCCGGACCCCACCGGCGGCCGGTGACGTCATCCGGCCAGAGATCCGGCGTGTGTACGTTTCCGGCCATGGTCCAGGACCAGGGCCCCGGCCCCGGCCCCGGCCCCGGCCCCGGCCCCGGCCCCGGCCCCGGCCCCGAGAGGCTGACGGGTTGGGGTTGTCGTTGCGGTTGGGGTTGTCGTTGCGGTTGGGGCTGGTGCTGGGGCTGGGGCTGGAGACCAGGCACCTGGTGGGTCGGGAACCGAGGCGACTGGGGGCCTGGGGCCAAGGCACTGGGTGGGCCTGGGGCCAAGAGGTCAGGCGGGCCGGGGGCGGGGCGGGGGCGAGGGGCCACGCGTGCCAGGCGGGCCAGATGGGACAGGCGGGCCGAGGCCAAGAGGCCAGGTGGGCCGGGGCCCAGCGGCCAGCGGTGGTCCGGGGGCCACTCGCCCTCCCCCTCACCCCAGCAACCGCTCCAGCACCACCGCGATCCCGTCCTCCTCGTTGGACGCGGTCAACTCGTCTGCCACCGCCTTCAGTTCATGGTGGGCGTTGGCCATGGCCACCCCGTGCGCGGCCCACACGAACATGGGGATGTCGTTCGGCATGTCCCCGAACGCGATCGTGTCGGCGGCGCTCAACCCCAGCCGCTCCGCCGCGAGGGCGAGCCCCGTCGCCTTGGTGACTCCGCACGGCTGGAGCTCCACGGTGCCGGGCCCCGACATCGTCACGGTCGCGAGCGACCCCACGGCGTCCCTGGCCACCGCAGCCAACTCGTCGTCCGCGAGCGCGGGGTGCCGCAGCAGCACCTTGCTGATCGACTCCTCCCACAGCACCTCCCGCCGGGGCACCCGCACAGCCGGCAGCGTCGGATGCGGCATCTCGTACCCCGGCTCGATCAGCGTCAGGCCGTCGACGCCGTCCTGGTCGACCGCCGCGAAGACCTGCCCGACCTCGGCTTCGATCTTCCCGAGCGCGGCCTCGGCCAGCTCCCGGTCCAGCGTCACCGACCACACCATGCGGCCGCTCCCGGCGTCGTACAACTGGGCGCCCTGCCCGCACACCGCGAGCCCGTCGCAGCCGAGCTCCTCCAGGAGCGGGCGCACGCGGGGCGCGGGGCGTCCGGTGACGACGAGGTGCCGTGCGCCGCCCTCGCTCGCGGCGGCCAGCGCCCTGCGCGACCGGTCGGAAACCGTGTCGTCACAGCGCAGCAGGGTTCCGTCGAGGTCAGTGGCGATGAGGGCATATGCGAGGGGAACGGCCATGATCCGAAGAATACGGATCTGACGCCGGTCGGTAAGCCGTGTGGCAGGAGCTGTGACGGTTCAGGTGCGCCGGGCGCACTCCCGGCAGACACCGGGGTGTGGGCCCGGATACGCCCGGTGACGCGCGCCCGGGACACACCTGTGCGCTGGTCCCGCCGACCCGCTCCCGGTTCACCGGAACGAGGCGGCCCCGGATCGCCCCCGCCCGGACGGGCTCCCGGACCGTCCCCGCATCACCAGATTCACGCGGAATCTCCCCACGGCCGCGCGCACCCCTTCACGCCGGTCCCGAACTCCCGCACGCGGGCGGCCAGTCCATGCCCTCCCCTCCCCTCTCCTCCCCTCTCCCCTCCTCTCCCCTCCTCTCTCCTCCTCTCTCCCCTCCTCGACTCACCTCCCGCCCGGCCCGCCGCCTCCCCCCTTCGGCGCACCTCCGATCAGTCCGCAACCCCAGCCGACACTCCCGCCACGCCCCCGCCCGCGTCGAGGCGCGGTATGCGGCGCTGTGCCGCGTGCGCCGCCGCCGGATAGCGGGGGTCCGGCCGCAGGGCGTACTCCCGCAGGCACGCCTCCGTGAACTTGATGACGTGCTCGTCGCCGTGCTCGACGGCCCGGGCGCCGAGCTCGGCGAGCGGGGGCAGGTCGTCCGCCTCGGCCCGCCAGGCCGCCGACTCCTCGTCCCGCCGGTCGGTGGTGAAGGCCAGGAGGAAGGTCGACTGCACCTGCCACAGGCGCGCGAGCGTCGGCTCGTACAACTCCCTTGGCAGGTGCGGCAGTACGAGGCGGGCGGCGGCGGGCGCGGTGAGGCCGTGGACGAGGGGCACCGGGAAGACCTCGGGGTGGCCCAGATACACGTCGGCGAACTGCAGCGTCATATCGCTGAGCAGGCGGGACGCCGGGTGGGGCGCCAACCACTCCAACGACTCCGTGTACCCGGGGAGTCGGTCGAGGGATTCGATGCGGCCGAGGGCCACGGACGGTCCGCGCGGGCCGTCGAGCGGCACCCGGGGCAGCGCGGCGACCGCCGCCGGGACAGTGTGGGGGCCGCGCAGGGCGGGGCTGCCCGGCAGCACCCGGTGGCGGGCGGCCCAGTACGCCAGGCCCCTGGCCAGCTCGTCGAGCTGGAGGCGCGTCGGCTTCTCCCCGGCGGCGGAGAGGCCGCGCACCGCGTGCGCCGTCCGGATGAGGCCGTGGGTCAGACCGGCGAAGAGGCCGGGGAGCAGCCGCGGCCACCAGCGGGCGAGGACGTCGCGCCAGGGCGCGGTGGCGAGTTCGCGCGCGAACAGCCGTTCCCAGTCCCCCGCACGGCCGAAATCGCCCAACGCCGGCCGCCACGACGCCTCGTCGGCGGGATCCAGAGCGAAGCGCGCGGCTGGAGGCTCATGGTGGTCCAGGGCGCGGCGATAGCGCCCGATCCAGCGGGCCACCTCGTCGCCGTGGCCCAGCACCGCGACGGCCTCCGCGCCCATGGGCCCGTGGTTGGCGAGGTCGACGCCGACGCCGCGCTCGTACCCGAGGTCCTCGAGTCGTTCCAACGCGTCATTGACGGCTTCGTAGTAACTGATCGACGTCATGCCTCACACACCTTCAGAAAGCTCGCGTCCCCCACAGGGCTCGTAACACTTTGGATACCCGAACAGTTCGGCAATCCAAACCAACTACACTCGCGGAATGCAGAGCACGCAAGAACCGGAGAGCCACGGACCGGAGGGGCGCGATCCGGAGGGGTGCAATCCGGAGGGGCGCGAACCGGAGAGCCTCGGACCGGAGAGCCTCGGACCGGAGAGCCGGAAACCACACAGGTATCCGCTCACCCCCGTCGAGATCCGGATCGTGGGGCTCGTGCCCCTGCTCGAGCCGTACTTCCGGGGTGCCGCGGTGAGCGCGCTGATGCCGGAGCCGCTGCGCGAGGCCATGGACAGCCATGGCCTGACCCCGCGTCACGGCGCGGTGCTGCCCCAGCTCCTGGCGGCCGACGGGCCGTTGACCGTCAGCGGCATCGCCGACCGGCTCCAGGTGTCCCTGCCGACGGCGAGCGAGCTGGTCGGGGGCCTCGCGCGCGCGGGCATCGTCACCCGCGCCCCGGACGAGACCAACCGCCGCCGGGTCCTCGTGTCCCTCGCCGAGGAGTACCGCCCGCTCCTGGAGTCCTTCGTCGCCCGCCGGGGCGAGCCGCTGCTCCGCGCCCTCGCGGGGCTTCCGGCCGAGCAGCGGGAGGGGTTCATGGCGGGGCTGCGGGCCTGGGTGCGGGAGGTGCAGCGGTAGCGAGGGGGAACCGTTCACGCCGCGCGCACGTCGCACTGGGGCAAGCCGGCCTTCCGTACGCGGGAAGGCCTCCGTACGTCACCTGGCACGAAGGAACGACATGACTCTCCGTCCGGCCCGCAAGCTCGCCCTCACCACCGCTGCCTCCGCCGCGCTGCTCACGGCGCTGCTCACCTGGCAGGCATCGGCCGCGGACTCGGACGGCACCGGCCGGGAGTCGCGCCCGGGCGCGGGGGCCTCGGTGTCGGACACGAAGTCCGGCGAGGAGTCCCGCGCGACGCCTGGCAAGGGCTCGGACGCCGCGCCCGGCAAGAGGGCCGATGCCACCCCCGGCAAGGGCTCGGACGCGGCAAGCGGCAAGAGCTCGGACTCCACCAGGAGCGAGGCCGAGCACAGCGGGAACGCCAAGGCTGATTACTGGACTCCGGAGCGCATGCGCGAGGCCCGGCCCGCGCCGATGCCGGTGCTCGATCGCTGAGGCCGACCGGGCCGGGCGCTCCGGGCCCGGCTCTCACACCCCTCGGTGTCCCACTCTCACACCCCTCGGTGTCCCGCTCTCACACCCCCCGGTGAGCCGCCGCCAAATGCCCGGCAAGCCGCGGCGAGGCGAACTCCGTGCCGCACACGAACCGCATCACCGGCCCGTACGACGACCCGGCGAGCATGCCCGTGAAGTACAGACCGGGGACTGAGGAGACGTACCCCGCGCCCAGCTTGGGCGTGCCCCGGCTGGTGGCGAGGCGGGCGCGCAGGCCGTGGCCGAGGAAGCTGAGGGCGGCGAGGTCCACGCGGTAGCCCGTGGCGGCGATGACGTGGTCGGCCGCCAGCTCCCGGGCACGGCCGCCGAGGGTCTCGACGCCGATGACGGGGCGGCCGTCGCGGGTGCCCGCGGTCACGATGCGCCGCACCTCGCGCGCCTCGACCTTCCGCTCGAACCGCTCCCGCAGCCACCAGGCGCCGAGTGGACCGAGGACACGACGGGTCAGGAAGTGCCGGGCGGAGGCGGGAAGGTGGCGGTACCCCCCGGCGTGGTAGCTGAACGCGTACAGCGACCAGGCACGGCCGAAGGGGGACTCCGGTCGCAGCTTCGGCTGGTCCCACGGCGGCTGGCCGAAAGCGACCGAGCGCCGCCCGCGCGCTACCACCCGCACCCGCGCGCCGGCCTCCGCCGCGAGCACCGCCGTCTCCAGGGCGGACTGCCCGGCGCCGACGACCAGCAGGTCCTTCTCCGCGTACCGCGTGAGGTCGTGGTGCTGTGCGCTGTGCGAGACGGGGCCCGCGGGCGAGGGGCCGTCCGGCGCGGCCGCGGCCAGCTCGGACGGGAGCCACGACAGGCCGGACAGGCCGGTGGCGACGACGACCGCGCGGGCCGTGAACTGCTCCCCGGAGTCCAGCTTCAGCTCGAAGCCCCCGGCCGGGCGGGGGTCGACGGAGACCACCCGCACCCGCTCCAGGTCGGGCACGATCTTCTGCTGGAACCACTGGCCGTATCCGACGAACGTCTCGACGGGGATGATGTCCTCGTCCGTGACGAGGCGGGGCAGGCCCGCCGCGTCGCAGTAGTCGACGAGGGTGTGGCCGGGCTGCGGGGCGTCGATGTTCGACGCGGCGGGTGTCGACTTGAGGAGCATCCCCGCGGGCATGTGCGACTGCCAGCTCACCATCGGCTCGCCGAACACGCGCACCGGGATGCCCCGGGCCCTCAGATGTGCCGCTGTGGACAGGCCGTATGGGCCCGCTCCGATGACGGCGACCGGTTGCGTTGTTTGATTCACGAAGTCCCTCCCCGGAACGTGCTGTGCGCCGTGCCGGCGCACGGCGCACCGTCACTTCGTGGTCGTGCCGCCGCGGCGGTTGGTCCGCCACAGCTGGAACAGATGCTTCGCTCCTGGCCGTACGAAGCGCGCGAGCATGGTGAAGGCCGGCAGCATGTCGTCCGCCGCGAGCCACGCCAGCTCCGTGCCGCTGGCACGGGACGGCGCGTGGGGTGTCACATAGCCGCTGCGGCGGTAGGCGAGATAGGCGGGCAGGTCGATGTTCTCCACGACATAGCGGTGTCCCGCGCGCTGCTCCCCCTCGGGGACGGGACGGCCGGTCAGATGCAGATGCATCGCCCGGACGACATCGATCCCCGACTCGCTCTCGAAGAGGCGGAACTGGGCGCCCATGCGTGGGTTGAAGTCGAGCAGTTTGTACCGACCGTCGCGGCGGTCGAAGCGGAGGTCGAGGTCGATGACTCCGGTGAAGCCGATCTCTTTGATGAAACGCGCGGCGAGGTCCGCGAGTTCCGGGTTGTCGACGACGTACGCCGTCGCCGTCATCCCCGCGTGCGGCGGCCAGGAGCGTACCTTCACGCCGGTGAACAGGGTGAGAGGGGTCGAGTCGGCGTCGAAGTAGGCGTGCACGACCCAGTCCTCGGCCTGCTCGCGCGGCAGGTACTCCTGGAGGATCACGCTGGGCCGCTCTCCCCAGCCGCGGGCCAGCTTGAGCAGGCCCGCGGGCGTGTTGATGCGGGTGGTGCCGTTCACGGCCGGCTGTTCGCGGCGCTGGAACGCCTCCCTGTTCTTGGCCACGACCGGGAACCGGGCCGTCGCGGCGAACTTCTCCACATCCTCCTGGTTCTGCGGGCACACCGAGGCGGGCGAGGCGATGCCGTGCTCCACGCACAGCTCGTGCAGCCCCTGCTTGCTGGCGAGGCGCCGCGGCAGCGCGGGCGCCACCGGCGGGAACAGGAACCCTCCGAAGTCCGCGTCCCTCAACTCCCGCTGGTTCTCGGCGATCAGCACCGCCGCTTCCTCGTCCGTGGGGATCAGCACCGTCGGCCTGCCGATCCGCCGCCCGATCCGCAGCAGCCCCTCCACCAGATACGCGGGACCCTCGACGCCGGTGGTGGGCCACGGGAAGGCACGGGTCAGATAGCGGGACACGGCCGCGGGCGTGTACCGGTCCTCGGTGATCGCGTACATGGGGATGCCGAGGCGTCCCAGGCTGCGGATCGCCCCCACACCGCCGTGATGCAGCGGATAGTCACCGAACTTCACGATCAGTCCGGGCACTTCACGGTCGGGCCTTGACGCCAGTCCGCCGCTGGAAATGGTCACGGGTCCCCCCACGTGTCCGTCTGCGCCTGACCGGACCACCCCTGTCCGTGTCCCCCAAAGGAAGCTATGCAGGAATTGCCTGTTCCACTCCTGGTTTATCCGGACATTGCTAACTCTTTAGACACTGCCCCCGGCGAGGCTTCCCACGTAACGTGTGGGGCACTCAGATTGGAAAGCGAGGCAGGCACGCATGTCCGAGCAGAACCCGCTCGACCTCCCCGAGGGCGACCCCTTCGGCCCGCACAATCTTCCGTACGGAGTCTTCTCCCCGGCCGGGTCCGCCACGTCCGCGTCCGGGACGACGCCCGGCTCGGGGCCTGATTCGGGGCCCGGAGCAGCGGCCGGTTCCGCCTCGGACGGCCGTCGGGTCGGCGTCCGCATCGGTTCGTACGTCCTGGACGCGGGCGCAGCCGCCGCCGCCCTCGGCTCCCCCTATGTCTCGCTGCTCGCCCAGCCCACCCTGGGCCCGCTGCTCGCCGCGGGACGCCGCACCTGGAGCGACGTCCGCCGCGCCCTCACCGCCTGGGTGACGGTCCCCGCCCACCGCGACGCCGTCCGCCCGCTGCTCCACCCCCTCTCCGACGTCACCCTGCACCTGCCCTTCGAGGTCGCGGACTACGTCGACTTCTACGCCTCCGAGCACCACGCCTCGAACCTGGGCCGGATGTTCCGCCCCGACGCGCCCACGCCGCTCACCCCCAACTGGAAGCACCTGCCCATCGGTTACCACGGCCGGTCCGGCACCGTCGTGGTCTCCGGCACGGACGTGGTGCGCCCCACCGGTCAGCGCAAGACGCCCGCCGACACCGCGCCCGTCTTCGGTCCGTCCACGAAGCTCGACATCGAAGCCGAGGTCGGCTTCGTCGTCGGCACGCCGTCCACGCTGGGGACCCCCGTGCCCCTCACGGACTTCCGCGAGCACGTCTTCGGCCTCTGCCTCCTCAACGACTGGTCCGCCCGCGACCTCCAGGCCTGGGAGTACGTCCCCCTCGGCCCCTTCCTCGGCAAGTCCTTCGCCACCTCCGTGTCGGCCTGGATCACGCCCCTGGAGGCCCTGGACTCCGCCCGCGTCGCCCCGCCCGCGCGCACCGAGCCCCTGCTCCCCTACCTCGACGACTCCGCCGAGTCCGTCGCCGACGAGCCCGGGGGCTACGACCTCCGCATCACCGTCTCCCTCAACGGCCAGGTCATCTCCGAACCCCCCTTCTCCACCGTCTACTGGACCGCCGCCCAGCAGCTCACCCACATGACCGTCAACGGCGCTTCCCTGCGCACCGGGGACCTCTACGGCTCCGGCACCGTCAGCGGGCCCTCCCCCGAGCAGTTCGGCTCCCTCATCGAGCTGACCTGGAACGGGCGGGATCCGCTCGAACTTCCCGACGGCAAGCGGACGTTCCTCGAGGACGGCGACGTCGTCACGATGACCGCGTGGGCCCCCGGGCCCGGTGGGACCCGGGTGGGCCTGGGCGAGGTCACGGGGCGGATCGCGGCGGCGCGAGGCTGAGGTGGAGGGGCTGGGGGCCTTGCCGGGGGCTCCCCAGTCCCGCCCCTTCCCGAAACCGGGGGCTGCGCCCCCGGGGCCCCGCTGATCGGCGCTCAGCGCCTCGTCCTCAAGCGCCGGACGGGCCGCAATCAGCCCCTCATGGGCCCCTGCTCCTCAAGAGCTTGGGGGAGTTCGAGGAGCGGGGTCCGGGGCGGAGCCCCCAGGATCGGAAGGGGCGGGACTGGGGGCCCCTCGAGGCCCTACTCCCCCGCCTCCGCCACCACCTCCAGCACGCCCTCCCCATACGTGGCCAACTTCTTCTCGCCGACCCCGCCGATACCTCCCAGCTCCCCGACGGACGTCGGCCGCACCGTGGCGATCTCCCGCAGCGTCGCGTCGTGGAAGATCACATAGGCGGGCACCCCCTGCTCCCGGGCCTGCGCGGCCCGCCAGGCCCGCAGCGCCTCGAAGACGGGCACGGCCTCGGGGGCGAGCTCGGCCACCGCCGCCGCGGCCCGCGCCTTGCGCTCGCCCTTGCCCCCCGAACGCGCGGCGGTGGCGGGCTTCTTGGGCTCCTTGCGCAGGAGCACCTCCCGCTGCCGCCCGAGCACGGAGCCACTGGCCTCGGTCAGCACGAGCGTGCCGTACTCCCCCTCGACCGCGAGCAGCCCCTGGGCGAGCAACTGCCGGACCACACCCCGCCATTCGCCCTCGGTGAGGTCCTCGCCGATGCCGAAGACGGACAGCTGGTCGTGGTCGAACTGGATGATCTTGGCGGTTCTGCGGCCCAGGAGGATGTCGATGATCTGGCCGGCGCCGAACTTCTGGCCGCGCTCCCGCTGCAGTCGCACGACGGTCGACAGGAGCTTCTGCGCGGCCACCGTCCCGTCCCAGGTCTCCGGCGGGGTGAGGCAGGTGTCGCAGTTCCCGCAGGACTCGGCGGTGGGGTCCTGGCCGAAGTAGGTCAGGAGCTGGGCGCGGCGGCACTGGGCCGTCTCGCACAGCGCCAGCATGGCGTCCAGGTGGGCGGCGGCCCGGCGCCGGAACGCCTCGTCGCCCTCGCCGCCCTGGATGAGCTTGCGCTGCTGGACGACGTCCTGCAGGCCGTACGCCATCCAGGCCGTGGAGGGCAGGCCGTCGCGGCCCGCGCGGCCCGTCTCCTGGTAGTACCCCTCGACCGACTTGGGCAGGTCGAGGTGGGCGACGAAGCGGACGTCGGGCTTGTCGATGCCCATGCCGAAGGCGATCGTGGCGACCACCACCAGGCCGTCCTCGCGCAGGAACCGCGACTGGTGGAGCGCGCGCGTCCCGCCGTCCAGGCCCGCGTGGTACGGCACCGCTTCCACGCCGTGGGCGCGGAGGAAATCCGCGGTGCGCTCCACGCCGTTGCGCGAGAGGCAGTAGACGATGCCCGCGTCGCCCTCGTGCTCCTCCTTGAGGAAGGTCAGGAGCTGCTTCTTCGGGTCCGCCTTCGGCACGATCCGGTACTGGATGTTCGGCCGGTCGAAGCTCGCCACGAAGTGCTTGGCGTCGGGCATGGCCAGGCGCTGGGTGATCTCCCGGTGCGTGGCGTCCGTGGCCGTCGCCGTCAGGGCGATGCGCGGCACGTCCGGCCAGCGCTCGCCGAGGACGGACAGCGCAAGGTAGTCGGGGCGGAAGTCGTGGCCCCACTGGGCGACGCAGTGCGCCTCGTCGATGGCGAAGACGGAGATCCGGGCCCGGGAGAGCAGGCCGAGCGTGGCGTCCAGGCGCAGCCGCTCCGGAGCCAGATAGAGCACGTCGAGCTCGCCCGCGAGCAGTTGGGCCTCCACCACCCGGCGCTCGTCGAAGTCCTGGGTCGAGTTCATGAACCCGGCCCGCACGCCGAGCGCCCTGAGCGCGTCCACCTGGTCCTGCATCAGTGCGATGAGCGGGGAGACCACGACGCCGGTGCCGGGGCGGACCAGGGCCGGGATCTGGTAGCACAGGGACTTGCCGCCGCCGGTCGGCATGAGGACGACGGCGTCGCCCCCCGCGACCACATGGTCGATGATCGCTTCCTGCTCGCCGCGGAAGGAGTCGTACCCGAAGACGCGGTGCAAGGTCTCCAGCGCGTTGCCCGCGGCGATCGGGCCGGAGGCCGCGCCGGGTCCCGCGCCCGGTCCGGCGCCCGGGTGCGCGTCCGCGAACGGGTCCTCGCCGGGGTCGCCGAACGGGTCCTCCTCGGGGCCCCCGAAGGGGTCGTCGAACGGGTCCGGGTCCGCGAACCGGCTCGCGCCCTCGTCCATCTCAGTCATGCCACCGATCCCATACATCGCCCAGCCCCCGTACGTCACGCCTCGACCACCGCGTGCTTCCACCACTGCGTCCACGATAGGGGTCCGGGGCGACAGGCCACGAAGTTATCCACAGGCCGGCCCCCGCGGTGTGAAGAACGCGCCGCTCCGCCGCCCCACCGTCCCGGGCATCCCCGGCACCACCGGACCCCGCACACGCCACCGCCCGGCCTCCCGCGAACTGCGGGACGCCGGGCGGCACCGTACGAGGCGGGCGGGGCCGAAGCCCCCCCGCCTACCGGACGAAGACTCCCGCCTGGTTGGCCAGATCGAGGAAGTACTGCGGAGCCACACCGAGCACGAGCGTCACCGCGACGCCGAGCCCGATCGCCGTCATGGTCAGCGGCGACGGCACGGCGACCGTCGGGCCGTCCGTCTTCGGCTCGCTGAAGAACATCAGGACGATCACGCGGATGTAGAAGAACGCGGCGATCGCGGACGAGATCACACCGACCACGACCAGCGCGCCCGCGCCGCCCTCGGCCGCCGCCTTGAACACCGCGAACTTCCCGGAGAACCCTGAGGTCAGCGGGATGCCCGCGAAGGCGAGCAGGAAGACGGCGAACACCGCGGCGACCAGCGGTGAGCGGCGCCCGAGCCCCGCCCACTTCGACAGGTGTGTCGCCTCGCCGCCCGCGTCCCGCACCAGCGTGACCACCGCGAACGCGCCGATCGTCACGAAGGAGTACGCGCCCAGGTAGAACAGCACCGACGAGACGCCGTCCTTTGTGGTCGCGATGACACCCGCGAGGATGAAGCCCGCGTGCGCGATCGAGGAGTACGCGAGGAGCCGCTTGATGTCGGTCTGGGTGATCGCGACGATCGCGCCGCCCAGCATCGTGATCACGGCGACGCCGTACATCACCGGCCGCCAGTCCCAGCGCAGCCCCGGGAGCACGACGTACAGCAGCCGCAGGAGCGCGCCGAACGCGGCCACCTTCGTCGCCGCCGCCATGAAGCCCGTCACCGGCGTCGGCGCGCCCTGGTAGACGTCGGGCGTCCACATGTGGAACGGCACCGCGCCGACCTTGAAGAGCAGGCCCATGACGATCATCGCGGAGCCGATGAGGAGCAGCGCGTCGTTGCCCATGGTGCCCGCGAGGGCGGGGTCGACCGTGGTGATCGTGCCGTCGACGACCTTGGCGATGGTGCCGTACGACACCGAGCCCGCGTAGCCGTAGATCAGCGCGATGCCGAACAGCGTGAACGCGGAGGCGAAGGCGCCGAGGAGGAAGTACTTCACGGCCGCTTCCTGCGACATGAGCCGCTTGCGGCGCGCCAGGGCGCACAGCAGGTAGAGCGGCAGCGAGAAGACTTCCAGGGCGATGAAGAACGTCAGCAGGTCGTTCGCCGACGGGAAGACCAGCATGCCGCCGATGGCGAACAGCGCCAGCGGGAACACCTCGGTGGTGGCGAACCCGGCTTTGGTGGCGGCCTGTTCGCCCGCGCTGCCGGGCACGGCTCCGGCCTGCGCCACGAAGGAGTCGACGCGGTTGCCGTGTGCCGCCGGGTCGAGCCTGCGCTCCGCGAAGGTGAAGATCGCGACCAGACCGGCGAGGAGAATGGTGCCCTGGAGGAAGAGCGCGGGACCGTCGACGGCGATGGCGCCCATCGCCGCGATGCGCGCCTTCGTGGTGCCGTAGCCCCCGGCCGCGAGGGCGACGACCGCGGCGAAGGCGGCGGCGAGGGCGACGACGGAGACGAACAGCTGGGCGTAGTAACGGGACTTGCGCGGCACGAAGGCTTCGATGAGCACTCCGATGACGCCGGCACCGATGACGATCAGGGTCGGTGCCAGCTGGCCGTACTCGATCTTCGGCGCGTCGATCTTGTCGAGCGGCTCGGCCGCCGTTGTCCACAGGCTGTGGACGGCTGTCGCACTCACTTGGCGGCCTCCACCTCGGGCTCGGGGTCCTTCTTCTGGACGTCGGACATGGTGTGCTTGACCGCCGGGTTCACCAGCTCGGTGACCGGCTTCGGGTAGACGCCGAGGACGATCAGGAGGGCGATCAGCGGGGCCACCACGGCCAGTTCGCGCACCTTCAGGTCGGGCATCGACGCGACCTCCGGCTTCACCGGGCCCGTCATCGTCCGCTGGTAGAGCACGAGCGTGTAGAGCGCGGCGAGGACGATGCCGAAGGTGGCGATGATCCCGACCGCCGGATAGCGCGCGAACGTGCCCACCAGGACCAGGAACTCACTCACGAACGGCGCGAGCCCCGGCAGCGACAGCGTGGCCAGACCGCCGATCAGGAAGGTGCCCGCGAGCACCGGCGCGACCTTCTGCACTCCTCCGTAGTCCGCGATCAGACGCGAGCCGCGGCGCGAGATCAGGAACCCGGCGACCAGCATCAGGGCGGCCGTGGAGAGGCCGTGGTTGACCATGTAGAGCGTCGCGCCGGACTGTCCCTGGGACGTCATCGCGAAGATGCCGAGGATGATGAACCCGAAGTGCGAGATCGACGCGTACGCCACCAGGCGCTTGATGTCGCGCTGGCCGACGGCGAGCAGTGCTCCGTAGATGATGCTGATCAGTGCGAGCACCAGGATCGCCGGGGTCGCCCACTTGCTCGCCTCCGGGAACAGCTGGAGGCAGAAGCGCAGCATCGCGAACGTGCCGACCTTGTCGACCACCGCCGTGATCAGCACGGCGACCGGGGCCGTGGCCTCGCCCATCGCGTTCGGCAGCCAGGTGTGCAGCGGCCACAGCGGGGCCTTCACCGCGAAGGCGAAGAAGAAGCCGAGGAACAGCAGCCGCTCGGTGTTGGTCGCCATGTCCAGCGAACCGTTGGCCCGCGCTTCGGCGATCTCCTGGAGCGAGAAGTTCCCGGCGACCACGTAGAGCCCGATCACGGCGGCCAGCATGATGAGGCCGCCGACCAGGTTGTAGAGCAGGAACTTCACGGCCGCGTACGAGCGCTGCGCCGAGGCGTTCTCGTCGCTGCCCGCGTGGGCGCGGTCTCCGAAGCCGCCGATGAGGAAGTACATCGGGATGAGCATGGCTTCGAAGAAGATGTAGAAGAGGAAGACGTCGGTGGCCTCGAAGGAGATGATCACCATCGCCTCGACGGCCAGGATCAGGGCGAAGAAGCCCTGAGTCGGCCGCCAGCGCGACGACTTCGTCTCCAGAGGATCGGCGTCGTGCCAGCCCGCCAGGATGATGAAGGGGATCAACAGGGCGGTGAGCGCGATCAGGGCGACGCCGATGCCGTCGACGCCCAGTTCGTAGCGCACCCCGAAGTCACTGATCCAGGCGCGCGACTCGGTCAGTTGGTAGCGGTCGCCGTCCGGGTCGAACCGGACGGCGACGACGACGGCCAGGGCGAGTGTGGCCAGCGAGAAGAGCAGCGCGAGCCACTTGGCGGCGGTCCGCCGGGCGGCCGGGACGGCCGCCGTGGCGATCGCCCCGACCGCGGGGAGCGCGGCCGTCGCTGTCAGCAGAGGAAACGACATCGGTATCAGACCGCCCTCATCAGCAGGGTCGCGGCGATGAGGACCGCCGCGCCGCCGAACATCGAGACCGCGTAGCTGCGGGCGTAGCCGTTCTGCAGCTTGCGCAGCCGTCCGGAGAGCCCGCCGACCGAAGCCGCCGTGCCATTGACCACGCCGTCCACCAGGGTGTGGTCGACGTACACCAGGGAGCGCGTGAGGTGCTCGCCGCCGCGTACCAGGACCACGTGGTTGAAGTCGTCCTGGAGCAGGTCGCGGCGGGCCGCGCGGGTGAGCAGGGAGCCGCGCGGGGCGACCGCCGGGACCGGCCTGCGGCCGTACTGGAACCAGGCCAGGGTGACGCCGATGACCAGGACCACCATCGTGGCGCCCGTGACCGTGGCGGCGCTCAGCGGGGAGTCGCCGTGGTCGTGGTGGGTGACCGGCTCCAGCCAGTGCATGAAGCGGTCGCCGATGCTGAAGAAGCCACCCGCGAACACCGAACCGAAGGCGAGCAGGATCATCGGGATCGTCATGGACTTCGGCGACTCGTGCGGATGCGGCTCGTTGCCGTGGGCATCGGGCTGCCAGCGCTTGTCTCCGAAGAAGGTCAGGAGCATCACGCGGGTCATGTAGTACGCCGTGATGGCCGCGCCGAGCAGCGCCACGGAGCCGAGGATCCAGCCCTCCGTGCCGCCCTTGGCGAACGCCGCCTCGATGATCTTGTCCTTGGAGAAGAAGCCGGACAGGCCGGGGAAGCCGATGATGGCGAGATAGCCGAGACCGAAGGTCACGAAGGTCACCGGCATGTACTTCCTGAGGCCCCCGTACTTCCGCATGTCCACCTCGTCGTTCATGCCGTGCATGACCGAACCGGCGCCGAGGAAGAGCCCGGCCTTGAAGAAGCCGTGCGTCACCAGGTGCATGATCGCGAAGACGTAGCCGATGGGGCCGAGGCCCGCGGCCAGGATCATGTAGCCGATCTGGGACATCGTCGAACCGGCGAGGGCCTTCTTGATGTCGTCCTTCGCGCAACCGACGATCGCACCGAAGAGGAGCGTCACGGCACCCACGACGGTGACCGCCAACTGCGCGTCCGGCGCGCCGTTGAAGATCTCCCCGGAGCGCACGATCAGGTACACACCGGCGGTCACCATCGTCGCCGCGTGGATCAGGGCCGAGACCGGGGTCGGGCCCTCCATCGCGTCACCGAGCCAGGACTGCAGCGGCACCTGCGCGGACTTGCCGCACGCCGCGAGCAGCAGCATCAGGCCGATCGCCGTCAGCTTGCCCTCGCTGGTCTCCTCGGCGGCCCCCAGGACGGGCTCGAAGGCGAACGTCCCGAAGGTGGTGAACATCAGCATGATGGCGATCGACAGGCCCATGTCGCCGACCCGGTTGACCAGGAAGGCCTTCTTGGCCGCCGTGGCCGCGCTGGGCTTGTGCTGCCAGAAGCCGATCAGGAGGTACGAGGCGAGGCCCACGCCCTCCCAGCCGACGTACAGGAGCAGGTAGTTGTCGGCGAGGACGAGCAGGAGCATCGCCGCGAGGAACAGGTTCAGGTAGCCGAA
The DNA here is from genome assembly GCF_030388665.1 of Streptomyces flavofungini. NCBI lineage: Bacteria > Bacillati > Actinomycetota > Actinomycetes > Kitasatosporales > Streptomycetaceae > Streptomyces > Streptomyces flavofungini. The sequence goes on from NZ_CP128846.1 coordinate 3,878,230, forward strand.
GAAGCGGCGGCGCCGCTCGTCGTGCTCCATGTACCCGATGGAGTACAGGTGGATCAGCGTGCCCACGCCGGAGATCAGCAGGACGAACGTCACCGACAGCTGGTCCAGCTGGAAGGCGACGTCCGCCTGGAAGCCCTCGACGGGGATCCAGCTGAACAGGTGCTGGCGCAGGGTCCGGTCCTCGGCGCCCTTGCCCAGCATGTCGGTGAAGAGCACGAGCCCGATCACGAAGGAGACGGCCGCGAGCGCCGTGCCGAGCCAGTGACCCACCCGGTCCAACCGGCGCCCGCCGCACAGCAGTACGGCCGCTCCGAGCAGAGGCGCCGCCACCAGCAGCGCAATCAAGTTCTCTGTGTTCACGGTTCTAGCGACCCCTTACAGCTTCATCAGGCTGGCGTCGTCGACCGAGGCCGAGTGACGGGAGCGGAACAGCGACACGATGATCGCGAGCCCGACCACGACTTCCGCCGCCGCGACGACCATCGTGAAGAAGGCGATGATCTGGCCGTCCAAGTTGCCGTGCAGCCGGGCGAAGGCGACGAACGCGAGATTGCAGGCGTTCAGCATCAGCTCGACGCACATGAAGACGACGATCATGTTCCGCCGGATCAGCACGCCGGTGGCGCCGATGGCGAACAGCAGGGCCGCCAGATACAGGTAGTTGACCGGATTCACTTCGACGCCTCCTCGGTCTGCTCGCCCGCCGGGGCGGTGACGGGGTCGGACCCGGAATCGCCCTCACCGCTCCGGCCGGTGTCCGGCCGGACCGATCCTGGCCGCTCCAGACGGTCGGCGGCACGCTGCTCCAGGGCCCGCAGGTCGCTCAGCGCCTCGCTGGAGACGTCGCGGATCTGGCCGCGCTCGCGCAGCGTCTGGTTGACCGTGAGCTCCGAGGGGGTGCCGTCCGGGAGCAGACCCGCGATGTCCACGGCGTTGTGCCGGGCGTACACGCCCGGGGCCGGCAGCGGCGGCAGGTGCTTGCCCTCGCGCACGCGCTCCTCGGCGCGCTCGCGCTGCGTCTTGGCGCGCTCCGTGCGCTCGCGGTGGGTGAGGACCATCGCGCCGACCGTCGCCGTGATCAGCAGGGCGCCGGTGATCTCGAAGGCGAAGACGTACTTCGTGAAGATGAGGGAGGCGAGGCCCTCCACGTTGCCGCTCCCGTTGGCCTTGGCCAGGCCGTTGAAGCTCTTCAGGGAGGCGTTGCCGATGCCCGCGAACAGCAGGACGGCGAAGCCGAGTCCGCACAGGGCGGCCAGCCAGCGCTGGCCCTTGATGGTCTCCTTCAGGGAGTCGGCGGCGGTGACGCCGACGAGCATGACCACGAAGAGGAACAGCATCATGATCGCGCCTGTGTAGACCACGATCTGCACGATGCCCAGGAAGTACGCGCCGTTGGCCAGGTAGAACACCGCAAGGATGATCATGGTCCCGGCGAGGCAGAGCGCGCTGTGGACCGCCTTGCGCATCAGGATCGTGCACAGCGCGCCGATCACGGCGACCGTGGCGAGCACCCAGAACTGGACGGCCTCGCCGGTGGAGGTGGTGTAGGCCGCGAGGGCGGTCATGCGCCCACCCCCTGCCCGCGCGAGGCCCCGGACCCTTCACCGGAGCCTGACCCCTCGAAGGCGTCGTCCCCGGGGGCGGGCTTCTCGCCCTTGGAGACGGCCACTTGGGTCACCGTGCCCGGCGCGGCCTGCGTGACCAGGCCGCGGTAGTAGTCGCCCTCGTCCATGCCGGGGTAGATCGCGTGCGGCGTGTCGACCATGTCCTCTTCGAGGCCTGCGAGCAGCTGCTCCTTGGTGTAGATCAGGTTCTCGCGGCTGCTGTCGGCGAGCTCGAACTCGTTCGTCATCGTCAGCGCGCGCGTGGGGCACGCCTCGATGCACAGGCCGCAGAGGATGCAGCGGGCGTAGTTGATCTGGTAGACGCGGCCGTACCGCTCGCCCGGGGAGTAGCGCTCCTCTTCGGTGTTGTCCGCGCCCTCCACATAGATGGCGTCCGCGGGACAGGCCCAGGCGCACAGCTCGCAGCCGACGCATTTCTCCAGGCCGTCCGGATGGCGGTTGAGCTGGTGCCGGCCGTGGAACCGGGGTGCGGTGGTCTTCTGCTGCTCCGGATACTGCTCGGTCAGCCGCTTCTTGAACATGGCCTTGAAGGTCACGCCGAAGCCCGCGACGGGGTTCTGGAACCCCTGGTTGGACTGGTTCGACTGCTGCGGGTCGGCCGTCTGCTGCTGCTCGGGCAGCTGCGAGCGCTTCGGCCGGTCCGGCATGTTCGACTGCTCAGCCATCGGACGCCTCCTTTCCGTCACTTTGAGTATCGGGCCCACCACTGACAATCAACTCCCGCTCCTGGCGCGGGCGTCGGCGCGGCACCGGCGGCAGGGTCTGTCCGGGCAGCGGCGGCACCGGGAATCCCCCGGCCATCGGGTCGAAAGCAGTGGATTCCTCGGGCGGGGAAGCCGCGATCTGCTGCCTCTCCCGCTTGTCGCGGAACATGTCCACGAGTACGGAGAGCAACAACAGGGCGAGCACTCCGCCGCCTACGTAGAGCGCGATCTCGCTGAAGTCGTAGTCCTCGTTGCGCAGCGCCCGCACCGTGGCGACGAGCATCAGCCACACCACCGACACCGGGATGAGGACCTTCCAGCCGAGCTTCATCAGCTGGTCGTAGCGGACGCGGGGCAGCGTGCCGCGCAGCCAGATGAAGAAGAACAGCAGCAGTTGGACCTTGAGCACGAACCAGGCCATCGGCCACCAGCCGTGGTTCGCGCCCTCCCAGAAGGTGCTGATGGGCCAGGGAGCCCGCCAGCCGCCCAGGAAGAGCGTCACGGACACGGCCGAGACGGTGATCATGTTGATGTACTCGGCGAGCATGAAGATCGCGAACTTGATCGACGAGTACTCGGTGTTGAAGCCGCCGACCAGGTCGCCCTCGGACTCCGGCATGTCGAACGGAGCGCGGTTGGTCTCGCCGACCATCGTCACGATGTAGATCAGGAACGAGACCGGAAGCAGCAGGACGTACCAGCGCCCCTCCTGTGCCTCGACGATCCGGGATGTCGACATCGACCCGGAGTACAGGAAGACGGAGGCGAACGCGGCGCCCATCGCGATCTCGTAGGAGATCATCTGCGCGCACGAGCGGAGACCGCCGAGCAGCGGGTACGTCGAACCGGAGCTCCAGCCCGCGAGCACGATGCCGTAGATGCCGACCGAGGCCACCGCGAGGATGTAGAGCATCGCGATCGGCAGGTCGGTGAGCTGCATCGTGGTGCGGTGTCCGAAGATCGACACCTCGTTGCCCGCGGGCCCGAAGGGGATCACCGCGATCGCCATGAACGCCGGGATGGCGGCGACGATCGGCGCGAGGATGTAGACCACCTTGTCCGCGCGCTTGACGACCACGTCTTCCTTGAGCATCAGCTTGATGCCGTCCGCGAGGGACTGCAGCATGCCCCAGGGGCCGTGCCGGTTCGGGCCGATGCGCAACTGCATCCAGGCCACGACCTTGCGCTCCCACACGATGGAGAACAGCACCATCACCATCAGGAACGCGAAACAGAAGACGGCCTTGAGGCCGATCAGCCACCAGGGGTCCCTGCCGAACATCGACAGGTCCTCGGCCGCGAGCGGCACCGATGCCTGCGCGCTGTGCACTGCCTGAAGCATCACGACGTCACCTCCGTGGCCTCGGCGGGCTCCGGCAGGGTGGCCGGGCCGATGCGGACGAGTTCACCGGGCCGGGCGCCGGTGTCCGAAGCGACGCCTCCCCCGGTCGAGTTCAGCGGGAGCCAGACGACCCGGTCGGGCATCTGGGTGACGAGCAGCGGCAGCGTGGTCGCACCCGCCGGTCCGGTGACGGTGAGCGTGTCGCCGGCCTTGACGCCGATCTCGGCCGCGGTGGCCGCCGAGAGCCGGGCCACCGCCGCGTGCCGCGTCCCGGCCAGCGCGTCGTCGCCCTCCTGGAGGCGGCCCTGGTCGAGCAGCAGCCGGTGTCCGGCGAGGACGGCCTCACCGGCGGCGGGCCGCGGCGGCTGGGCGCCGGTCTCCAACGGCTCGGTGGCGTGCGGCCCGTCCCAGCCGCCGATCCGGTCCAGCTCGCGCCGGATCGTCAGCAGGTCGGGCAGGCCCAGGTGGATGTCGCCCGCGTCGGCCAGCATGTGCAGGACGCGTGCGTCGCTCGGGCACGACTTGCGGGTCATCTGGTCCGGCTTCAGCGCGGCCTCGAAAAGCCGGGCCCTGCCCTCCCAGTTGAGGAACGTGCCCGGCTTCTCGGCGACGGCCGCCACCGGAAGGACCACGTCGGCACGTTCCGTCACCTCGCTCGGCCGCAGCTCCAGGGAGACCAGGAAGCCGACCTCGTCGAGTGCGGCACGCGCGCGTGCCGGATCGGGCAGGTCGGCGACCTCGACGCCCGCGACGAGCAGCGCGCCCAGCTCGCCGGTCGCGGCGGCCTCGATGATCTGGCCGGTGTCCCGGCCGTAGCGGTGCGGGAGTTCGGCGACGCCCCAGGCGCCCGCGACCTCGTCCCGCGCGCGCGGGTCGGTGGCCGGGCGGCCGCCCGGGAGCAGCGACGGCACGGCGCCCGCCTCGATCGCCCCGCGCTCGCCCGCGCGGCGCGGAATCCACACCAGTTGGGCGCCCGTCGCGGACGCGGCCCGCACGGCGGCGGTGAGCCCGCCCCGTACCGCCGCGAGCCGCTCCCCGACCACGATCACGGCGCCTTCGGAGCGCAGCGCCTCGGCGGCCTTCGCGCCGTCGTCGGCCAGGCCCACGTTCGCGGCGAGCGCGTCCAGCCACTCGGTCTCGGTGCCGGGCGCGGCCGGAAGGAGCGTGCCACCGGCCTTCTCCAGGCCGCGGGTGGCGTGGGTGGCGAGCGAGAAGGTGCGCTGGCCGTGCTTGCGCCAGGCCTTGCGCAGCCGCAGGAAGACGCCGGGCGCCTCCTCCTCGGACTCCATCCCGACGAGCAGCACGGCCGGGGCCTTCTCCAGCGCGCCGTACGTGACGCCGGTGCCGTCGAGGTCCCGGCCGCGCCCGGCGACACGCGCCGCGAGGAAGTCGGCCTCCTCGCTGCTGTGCACCCGCGCGCGGAAGTCGATGTCGTTCGTACCGAGCGCCACGCGCGCGTACTTGCTGTACGCGTAGGCGTCCTCCACGGTGAGCCGACCGCCGGTCAGCACCCCGGCCCGCCCGCGCGCGGCGGCGAGGCCCTTGGCCGCCGCCTCCAGCGCCTCGGGCCACGAAGCCGCCACCAGCTGCCCGGAGTCGGCGTCCCGCACCAGCGGCGTGGTCAGCCGGTCCGGCTTCTGCGCGTACCGGAAGCCGAAGCGCCCCTTGTCGCAGATCCACTCCTCGTTGACCTCGGGGTCGTCCTGCGCGAGCCGCCGCATGACCTTGCCGCGCCGGTGGTCCGTGCGCGTCGCGCAGCCGCCCGCGCAGTGCTCGCACACCGACGGCGACGACACCAGGTCGAAGGGGCGCGACCGGAAGCGGTACGCGTGCGAGGTGAGCGCGCCCACCGGGCAGATCTGGATGGTGTTCCCGGAGAAGTACGACTCGAAGGGGTCACCTTCGCCCGTGCCGACCTGCTGGAGCGCGCCGCGCTCGATCAGCTCGATCATCGGGTCGCCCGCGATCTGGTTGGAGAAGCGGGTGCAGCGCGCGCACAGCACGCACCGCTCGCGGTCGAGCAGCACCTGCGTGGAGATCGGCACGGGCTTCTCGTACGTGCGCTTCTTGCCCTCGAACCGGGAGTCCGGGTCGCCGACCTGCATCGCCTGGTTCTGCAGCGGGCACTCGCCGCCCTTGTCGCAGACCGGGCAGTCCAGCGGGTGGTTGATGAGCAGGAGCTCCATCACCCCGCGCTGCGCCTTCTCGGCGACCGGCGACGTCAGCTGCGACTTCACCACCATGCCGTCGGTGCAGGTGATGGTGCAGGAGGCCATCGGCTTGCGCTGGCCCTCGACCTCGACGATGCACTGCCGGCAGGCACCGGCGGGGTCGAGCAGCGGGTGGTCGCAGAAGCGCGGGATCTCGATGCCGAGGAGTTCGGCGGCCCGGATCACCAGGGTGCCCTTGGGGACGCTGATCCCGATGCCGTCGATCGTCAGCGAGACCAGGTCCTCCGGCGGAACGGCCGCTTCCCCGCCCCCGGAGGGAGCGCTATTGGTGGTCACTGTCATGCGTTCACCTCCGTGTGGGTGTCGGACCGGCCGCCCCGGTCGGCCCAGAGCGTGGACTTGGCGGGGTCGAAGGGGCAGCCCCGGCCGGTGATGTGCTGCTCGTACTCCTCGCGGAAGTACTTGAGCGAGGAGAAGATCGGCGAGGCGGCGCCGTCGCCGAGGGCGCAGAAGGACTTGCCGTTGATGTTGTCGGCGATGTCGTTCAGCTTGTCGAGGTCGGACATGACGCCCTTGCCGGCCTCGATGTCGCGCAGCAACTGCACCAGCCAGTACGTCCCTTCGCGGCAGGGCGTGCACTTGCCGCAGGACTCGTGGGCGTAGAACTCGGTCCAGCGCGTCACGGCCCGCACCACGCAGGTCGTCTCGTCGAAGCACTGCAGGGCCTTGGTGCCGAGCATGGACCCGGCGGCGCCCACGCCCTCGTAGTCGAGCGGCACGTCGAGGTGCTCGTCGGTGAACATCGGCGTCGAGGAGCCGCCGGGCGTCCAGAACTTGAGGCGGTGGCCGGCGCGCATGCCGCCGCTCATGTCGAGGAGCTGGCGCAGCGTGATGCCGAGCGGCGCCTCGTACTGGCCGGGCGAGGTGACGTGGCCGCTGAGCGAATAGAGCGTGAAGCCGGGCGACTTCTCGCTGCCCATCGACTTGAACCAGTCTTTTCCGCGATTCAGGATCGCGGGAACCGACGCGATGGACTCGACGTTATTGACAACAGTGGGGCATGCGTAGAGGCCCGCGACCGCGGGGAAAGGGGGACGGAGTCGCGGCTGGCCACGGCGGCCTTCCAGCGAGTCGAGCAGCGCGGTCTCCTCACCACAGATGTACGCGCCCGCGCCCGCGTGCACGGTGAGTTCGAGATCGAGTCCGCTGCCGAGGACGTTCTTGCCGAGGTAGCCCGCCGCGTAGGCCTCACGGACGGCTTCGTGCAGCCGTCGTAGGACGGGGACGACTTCACCCCGCAGATAGATGAACGCATGCGACGAACGGATCGCGTAGCAGGCGATCACGATGCCCTCGATGAGGCTGTGCGGGTTCGCGAAGAGGAGCGGGATGTCCTTGCAGGTCCCCGGCTCCGACTCGTCGGCGTTGACAACTAGATAGTGCGGTTTGCCGTCGCCCTGCGGGATGAACTGCCACTTCATCCCGGTGGGGAAGCCCGCGCCGCCCCGGCCGCGCAGGCCCGAGTCCTTCACGTAGGCGATCAGGTCGTCCGGCGACATGGCGAGGGCCTTGCGCAGCCCCTCGTAGCCGTCGTGGCGGCGGTAGGTGTCCAGCGTCCAGGACTTGTCCTCGTCCCAGAAGGCGGAGAGCACCGGCGCGAGCAGCTTCTCCGGGCTGGTCTCGTTGTCGATCTCGGCGGCCAACGTCATCACTCCCCCTCCTCGGCTGACGGACCGGCCGGGTGGGCCGGGTCGGAGGCCGAGGTCTGCTGCGGCGCGTCGTGCGAGCTGAGGTGCTCGCTGGGCGACGGGTCGTGTGGCTGGGTGTCCTCCGGGCCGCCGGTGCGCGGGTGGACCACGCGCGCGGGCACCTCGCCCTTGGCCAGGCGCAGCCCGATCAGCGAGGCGGGGCCCGCGCCGCCGGTCGCCTCGACGGCGCCGGGGCGCTCGTCGGGGAAGCCCGCGAGGATCCGTGCCGTCTCCTTGAAGGTGCACAGCGGGGCGCCGCGGGTCGGCTCGACCTGTGTGCCGGAGCGCAGGTCGTCGACGAGGCGCTTGGCGCTGCCCGGGGTCTGGTTGTCGAAGAACTCCCAGTTGACCATCACCACGGGGGCGAAGTCACAGGCGGCGTTGCACTCGATGTGCTCCAGCGTCACCTTGCCGTCGTCGGTGGTCTCGCCGTTGCCGACGCCCAGGTGCTCCTGGAGGGCTTCGAAGATGGCGTCGCCGCCCATGACCGCGCACAGCGTGTTGGTGCAGACGCCGACCTGGTAGTCACCGGAGGGCTTGCGGCGGTACATGGAGTAGAAGGTCGCGACCGCCGTCACCTCGGCGGTGGTCAGCTCCAGCATGTCCGCGCAGAAGCGCATGCCGGTGCGGGTCACGTGGCCTTCCTCCGACTGCACCAGGTGCAGCAGCGGAAGGAGCGCCGAGCGGGAGTCCGGGTAGCGGGCGATGACCTCGCGCGCGTCCGCTTCGAGGCGGGCGCGGACGTCGTCCGGGTAGTCCGGCGGGGGCAGTTGGGGCATGCCCAGGCCGACGCCCTCGGGGGAACTGGTGGTCACCGGTCGACGCCTCCCATCACGGGGTCGATGGACGCGACGGCGACGATGACGTCGGCCACCTGGCCGCCCTCGCACATCGCCGCCATGGCCTGCAGATTGGTGAAGGACGGGTCACGGAAGTGGACCCGGTAGGGGCGGGTGCCGCCGTCGGAGACGACGTGCACGCCCAGTTCGCCCTTGGGCGATTCCACGGCGGCGTAGGCCTGTCCGGGTGGCACCCGGAAGCCCTCCGTCACCAGCTTGAAGTGGTGGATCAGGGCCTCCATGGAGGTGCCCATGATCTTCTTGATGTGGTCGAGCGAGTTCCCGAGGCCGTCGGGGCCGAGGGCCAGCTGGGCGGGCCAGGCGATCTTCTTGTCGGCGACCATGACCGGGCCGGGCTCCAGGCGGTCCAGGCACTGCTCGATGATGCGCAGCGACTGGCGCATCTCCTCCAGGCGGATCAGGAAGCGCCCGTAGGAGTCGCAGGTGTCGGCGGTGGGGACGTCGAAGTCGTACGTCTCGTAGCCGCAGTAGGGCTCGGCCTTGCGCAGGTCGTGCGGGAGACCGGCCGAGCGCAGGACCGGTCCGGTGGCGCCGAGGGCCATGCAGCCGGCCAGGTCGAGGTAGCCGACGTCCTGCATGCGGGCCTTGAAGATGGGGTTTCCGGTGGCGAGCTTGTCGTACTCCGGAAGGTTCTTGTGCATCTTCTTCACGAACTCGCGAATCTGGTCCACCGCGCCCGGGGGCAGGTCCTGGGCGAGTCCGCCGGGCCGGACGTACGCGTGGTTCATGCGCAGGCCGGTGATCAGCTCGTAGATGTCGAGAATGAGTTCACGATCGCGGAAGCCGTAGATCATGATGGTCGTCGCGCCGAGTTCCATGCCGCCGGTGGCGATGCAGACCAGGTGCGAGGACATGCGGTTCAGCTCCATCAGGAGCACCCGCAGGATCGTGGCGCGGTCGGGGATCTGGTCCTCGATGCCGAGCAGCTTCTCCACGCCCAGGCAGTACGCCGTCTCGTTGAAGAACGGCGTCAGATAGTCCATGCGCGTGACGAACGTGGTGCCCTGGGTCCAGGTCCGGTACTCCAGGTTCTTCTCGATGCCCGTGTGCAGATAGCCGATGCCGCAGCGGGCCTCGGAGACCGTCTCGCCCTCGATCTCCAGGATGAGCCGGAGCACTCCGTGCGTGGAGGGGTGCTGGGGACCCATGTTGACGACGATGCGCTCGTCGTCGGCCCGCACCGCGGACTGGACGACCTCGTCCCAGTCGCCGCCGGTGACGGTGTAGACGGTGCCTTCCGTCGTGGCGCGGGGGGTTGCGTGGGGAGCGGTGTGAGGAGAAGTCACGAGTACGACCTCCGCTGGTCCGGAGCCGGGATCTGGGCGCCCTTGTATTCGACGGGGATGCCGCCGAGGGGGTAGTCCTTGCGCTGGGGGAAGCCCTGCCAGTCGTCCGGCATCATGATCCGCGTGAGGGCCGGGTGGCCGTCGAAGACCAGCCCGAAGAAGTCGTACGTCTCGCGCTCGTGCCAGTCGTTCGTCGGATAGACGGCGACCAGCGAGGGGACGTGCGGATCGGCGTCCGGGGCGCTGACCTCGATGCGGATCACGCGGTTGTGGGTGATCGAGCGCAGGTGGTAGACGGCGTGCAGCTCGCGGCCCTTGTCCTCCAGGAAGTGCACGCCGCTGACGCCGGTGCACAGCTCGAAGCGGAGCGCCGGGTCGTCGCGCAGGGTGCGGGCGACCCGCACGAGGTGCTCGCGCGCGATGTGGAAGGTCAGCTCACCGCGGTCGACGACCGTCTTCTCGATGGCGTTCTCGGGGACGAGGCCCTGTTCCTCCAGGGCGCCTTCGAGTTCGTCGGCCACCTCGTCGAACCAGCCGCCGTAGGGGCGCGAGGAGGCGCCGGGCAGCGTGATGGTGCGGACGAGGCCGCCGTACCCGGAGGTGTCGCCGCCGTCGTCGGCGCCGAACATGCCCCTGCGGACGCCGATGACGTCGCCGGAGGTGTCGCGGGGGGCGGGCACCGTTCCCTCGGGGTGCTCGCCGGTGCCGTTCACGTGCGCGTCGCTCACCGCAGCAGACCCTTCATCTCAATGGTGGGGAGGGCCTTGAGAGCGGCCTCCTCCGCCTCGCGGGCCGCTTCCTCGGCGTTCACGCCGAGCTTGGAGGTCTGGATCTTCTGGTGCAGTTTGAGGATCGCGTCCATCAGCATCTCGGGCCGTGGCGGACAGCCGGGCAGATAGATGTCGACCGGGACGACGTGGTCCACGCCCTGCACGATCGCGTAGTTGTTGAACATCCCGCCCGACGAGGCGCAGACCCCCATGGAGATGACCCATTTGGGGTTCGGCATCTGGTCGTAGACCTGGCGCAGGACAGGCGCCATCTTCTGGCTCACCCGCCCGGCCACGATCATCAGATCCGCCTGCCGCGGCGAGCCGCGGAAGACCTCCATGCCGAAGCGCGCCAGGTCGTAGCGCCCGGCGCCGGTCGTCATCATCTCGATGGCGCAGCACGCGAGGCCGAACGTGGCGGGGAAGACGGATGACTTGCGCACCCACCCTGCGGCCTGCTCGACGGTGGTCAGCAGGAATCCGCTCGGGAGTTTCTCTTCGAGTCCCATGCTCAGTGGCTCCTCAGTCCCATTCCAGACCGCCGCGCCGCCATACGTACGCGTAGGCGACGAAGACGGTGAGCACGAAGAGCAGCATCTCCACGAGCCCGAAGATCCCCAGGGCGTCGAAGGTGACGGCCCAGGGATAGAGAAAGACGATCTCGATGTCGAAGACGATGAAGAGCATCGCCGTCAGGTAGTACTTGATGGGGAAGCGCCCGCCGCCGGCCGGCGTGGGGGTCGGCTCGATCCCGCATTCGTAGGCCTCGAGCTTCGCGCGGTTGTACCGCTTTGGACCGATAAGCGTGGCCATGACCACGGAGAAGATCGCAAAGCCTGCCCCGAGGGCTCCCAGTACGAGGATGGGCGCATAGGCGTTCACCGCTCCTCGCTCCTCTCAGTCGGCACTGACTGCTGGCGGTTGCATCGGACTCGCGAAGATCACTCGCACGCGAAGATCGCTTACATGTGAAGCAGGTCACAAGCCCAACTGCCCCGCATCCTATGCCTGCCGGTCTGTGATCTGCGACACGGGGTACGACAACGGCTTTGTGATCTCCACCACCTGACGAAGGATCATGAAGTCGGATGAGCGGTGATCTTCGTACGCGAAGCGCCTGAGTGATCACCAGAGGTGACATCCTGACGCGTAAGGCCTGGTCGAGGCGGGGTTGCACTATCAAGCGATGGCCGCTACAGGCAAATTGGCGTTGGACGCGAGCGCTTGATAGAGGAGCGCGTTCACACTTTGGCGGCAGAGATGTGGACGAGTGTGGACGTGTGCATCGATTCACGAGTCGGGCGCCGCGTCCCACGAGTCGGACGCCGAACCACCCGCGCGGGCGAGGGCGCCGATATCAGCTTCACCCCGCGCGTACGCGTACGCGCGTGCACGCGCGCGAAAGCGAGGCGTTCCCCACGCGCGCGCGAGGGGCCTGCGGCACTGATGCGCGACGCGCACGCGAGGGCTGGCGGCACTGATGCGGGAGCGGAAGATCTCGGCCCGGTCTCGACGAGGTCTCGGGGAGGTCCATCGCCCCCCGCGAAGTGACCTGCGCCACACATGAACTACCGGCCAAACAACCGGGCTTGGCCAACCGGCATAGGGGGTGGTAGACCGTGGGCAATTCGGACGTAACGCGGAAAACCCATGATCACAGGCGTGATCACGACTGTCCGCATTGCCCGTTACGGCGTCAATAAGGTGCGACACGCCCGGGATTCAGTCGCGCGCGGGACAACTGTGGCGCAGCACACGTTTCTTGAAGGGAACCGGGTGTCCCTGATAGCGGTTGTTCTCATGTCCCACACCGCTCACATACCCAGCCACCGGAAGCCCCGCCGCAGCGCGTCGAAGATGGCTCTGCGCGCCGGAGTTGCCGGTGGCGTCCTCAGCACCCTGGCAGTGGCCGCCGCCGCTGGTACGGCGAACGCCGCCGAGCCGGTGACCGAGACCATCGAGCTGCCCACCCTGACCGCCGATCTGTCCGCGCAGATCGCCCAGTCCGCTGACGCGACGGCCCAGACCGCCGACAGCTACGAGGCCCGCGCGCAGCAGGACGCCGCCGCCGTGAAGGCCGCCAAGCAGGCCGCCAAGGACCAGGCTGAGGCCGAGAAGAAGGCGGAGGCCAAGAAGAAGGCCGAAGCCAAGGCCAAGGCCGAGCGTGAGGCCGCCCGCGAGCGCGCCGCGCGGGACTCCGAGCGCACCCAGCTCAGCACGTCCTCCGCGCCCTCCGGCGGCGGTTCCTCCGCCTCCTCCGCCTCCTCGTCCTCCAGCAAGTCCGCGCCCGCCAGCGGCAGCGTCGGGACGGTCATCAGCTTCCTGAAGGCGCAGCTCGGCGACGCGTACGTCATGGGTGCCTCGGGCCCCAACGCGTGGGACTGCTCCAGCCTCGTCCAGGCCGCCTTCAAGCAGGTCGGCGTCGACCTGCCGCGCGTCTCGCAGGCCCAGTCGACGGCCGGCACCCCCGTCTCGCTCTCCAACCTCCAGGTGGGCGACATCCTTTACTGGGGCGGCGCGGGCTCGGCGTACCACGTCGGCGTCTACATCGGCAACGGCCAGTACCTGGACGCCGCGAACCCCAGCAAGGGCGTCGTCATCCAGGACCTGTCGGGCTACCCCGCCTCCGGCGCGGTGCGGGTGCTCTGACACGCAGAACCAGGAAAGGGCTGTTGCTCCAGCGGGAGCAACAGCCCTTTCGTGTGTCCGCCGACGCGCCGTCGCGGCGGGGAGGACATCCCCGCCGCGGCGGCGCCTAAGGGGCCTTGGGGCCGCCTTTAAGCCGTGAGAGCCAAGCCGTGGGAGCCAAGCCGTGGGGCTAAGCCTTGGGGGCTACCTTGCTGAGGCCGTTGATGATGCGGTCCATCGCGTCGCCGCCCCGCGGGTCCGTGAGGTTCGCCAGCATCTTGAGGGTGAACTTCATCAGCATCGGGTGGGTGAGGCCCCGCTGGGTGGCGATCTTCATGACCTTCGGGTTGCCGATGAGCTTCACGAAGGCGCGGCCGAGCGTGTAGTAGCCGCCGTAGACCTCCTTGAGCGTCTTCGGGTAGTCCTGGAGCGCCAGTTCGCGCTGGGCGGGCGTGGCGCGGGCCTGGGCCTGCACGATGACGTCGGCCGCGATCTGGCCGGACTCCATGGCGTACGCGATGCCCTCGCCGTTGAACGGGTTGACGAGGCCGCCCGCGTCGCCGACGAGCAGCAGGCCCTTGGTGTAGTGCGGCTGGCGGTTGAAGGCCATCGGCAGGGCGGCGCCGCGGATGGGCATCGTCATGTTCTCGGGGGTGTAGCCCCAGTCCTCGGGCATCGAGGCGCACCAGGCCTTGAGGATCTCGCGCCAGTCGAGTTCCTTGAAGGCGGACGAGGTGTTCAGGACGCCGAGGCCGACATTCGACGTACCGTCGCCCATGCCGAAGATCCAGCCGTAGCCGGGCAGGAGCCGGTCCTGGGCACCGCGGCGGTCCCACAGCTCCAGCCAGGACTCCAGATAGTCGTCGTCGTGGCGCGGCGAGGTGAAGTACGTCCGCACCGCGACACCCATCGGGCGGTCCTCGCGGCGGTGCAGGCCCATCGCGAGGGAGAGCCGGGTGGAGTTGCCGTCCGCGGCCACGACCAGCGGCGCGTGGAAGGTCACCGGCGTCTTGTCCTCGCCGAGCTTGGCGTGCACGCCGGTGATGCGGCCGGTGCGGTCGTCGATGATCGGGGCGCCCACGTTGCAGCGCTCGTGCAGCCGCGCGCCCGCCTTCTGCGCCTGCCGGGCCAGCTGCTCGTCGAAGTCGTCGCGCTTGCGGACCAGGCCGTAGTCCGGGTAAGAGGCGAGATCCGGCCAATCCAGTTGGAGGCGTACGCCACCGCCGATGATGCGGAGGCCCTTGTTCCGCAGCCAGCCCGCCTCTTCGGAGATGTCGATGCCCATCGACACGAGCTGCTTGGTGGCGCGGGGCGTGAGCCCGTCGCCACAGACCTTCTCCCGCGGGAACGCGGTCTTTTCGAGGAGGAGTACGTCGAGGCCGGCCTTCGCCAGGTAGTACGCCGTGGTCGAACCGGCTGGCCCGGCCCCGACGACGATGACGTCAGCGGTGTGTTCGGAGAGGGGCTCGGTCACGGCGGGTTCTCCCCAAGGCTCGAAATCTGTGTGCCGACCGGCACGGGATATGGGCAGTCTATGAGGCGGTACCGATCAACCAGGCGAAGGGCCACTTGTGAGCGATGTGAGCGACGTGAGCGAAGCGGGCCCCATGGCCGACGCGCGCCCCGGGAACGACGCGAGCCCCAGGAACGGAATGCCCGCCCCGGGCCCGGCCGTCCGGCTGCGCGTCCCGACCGACGAGGACGCCTTCGTCTGGCACCGCCTCTTCGACGACCCGGAGGTCATGCAGTTCGTCGGCGGCTGGAGCTCGGAGCGCTCCACGTACGAGGAGCTGACCGCGCGCCAGCGCAGACACGACGCGGAACTGGGCTTCTGCCTGTGGACGTTGCTGGACCCCGAGGGCGAGCCGGTGGGCTTCGCCGGTGCCATGCCGTGGCCCCGCACCTGGGGGCCGACGGGTGAGATCGAGATCGGCTGGCGGCTCACGCGCGCGGCGTGGGGACACGGCTACGCCACGGCGGCGGCCCGCGCGACCCTGGAGCGGGTGCGGGCGGCGGGCGTGCGGTCGGTGGTCGCGATGATCGACATACGCAACGAGCGGTCCATGGCGGTCGCGCACCGCCTCGGCATGGAGCGCGCGGAGACGTTCACGTCGCCCAGCACGGGCGTGACGGCCTACTGCTACCGACTCTCGCTGTAGCGCGCCCGGGCCCCGGCCGGGAGGAGCCGCGAGGACGGCGGTCCCGGCCGGGCGGGTTGCCCTCGGGCGTGCCGGAGTTACCCTGCCCATACCGCTGGGGGGTGACGCCTGTGCCGAATACACCCGGGTCCGCCGGGCCGCCGGAAGTGCGCGTACCGCACCTCGTGGGGCTGATGGCGATGGACGCGCGCGAGCGGGCCACCGCGCACGGTGTGCTGCTCGCGGCCCCTGACCGGCCCGGCTTCCACGACCTGGTACTCGACTACGTCGTACGCCAGTACCCACCGCCCGGCGCCGAGGTCCCGCGCGGAGCCGTCGTGACGGTGTGGTTCGACGTGGGGCCGCACGAGGGCGGGGGCGGCGCGGGCGTGCGCGAACCGCGCCACCCCGGACCGCCGGGCGGCGGACTGCGGCGGGAGCTGGAGGAGCCGGGACCGCCGGACGTGCCGGGGCAGCCTGAGGTGGGGGTCGGCAGCGTGGGGAGCGGCTGAGGCACCGGGACGGGTCCGGGGCACCGGAAGCGCCTGAGGCACCCGGACGGGTCCGGGGCACCGGAAGCACCTGAGGCACCCGGACAGGCCCGGGGCACCGGAAGCGCCTGAGGCGGCGCGCGCCCAGGGCGTGCGCCGCCTCGATCCCCGTGCACCGGGGGCTTCTCCGGGGGCCGCTCCCCCGCGCACCGGGGCCTATCCCGTGAGGTGCCAGGTGTCCAGCGCCGTCTGGTGCGTCTTCGCGCCGTGCCCGGCGGGCCAGAAGTCCTCGCGCCAGGAGAGCTGGAGGGCGTACTCGGTGCCGTTGGCCGCGATGTAGCTGTGGTTGAGCGCGTGGATCGTGCGGTCCGCCCGGTCCTTGTACGTGTACTCCCAGACCGCGGCCGGGCGCCCCCGGAAGGTGGTGTCCTCCAGGCGGAGGCGCCGGTAGTCCGACTTGTCCGGGTCCTTCTTGGCGTGCGCCTCCATGTTCTTCATGTTCCCGTACGAGGTGTAGTCGGCGTTGTCGATGACGCCGATCTGGAAGTTCTCCGGGCCCGTCAGGCCGGCGTACGTGACCTGGGTCGGGTTGTCGCCACGCTCGCGGGACCAGCCGTCGGGCACGGCGAACGAGAAGCCCTTCACGTCGGTCACCCGCTGCGAACCCGCGGGCACGGGGGCGTCGTCGGCGCTGTCGTCCGACCCGCCGCCCGTGCTCCCGGCCGAACTCCCCGCCGTGGTCCCTGCGGTGCCACCGGTGTCCGTCGTCGGATCGGGCGTCGAGGGACCGACGGGGTCGCCGGTCGGCTCCTGCGAACCGGGCGGCGTGACGGGCTCGTCGGTGCGGCTGACGCCCGGGCTGTCGTCCTTGCCCTTGGCGTCGGCTTTGCCGCCGTCGTCGTCCTGCCAGATCAGCAGCCCGGCCGCGGTGCCGCCGCCGATGACGAGGGCGCCGACGAGCGTGGCCACCCAGACGCCCGTCCGCCCGCGCGGCCCGCCCGGGCCGTTCCCGGGTGCGCCCGGGTGGCCGATCCGGAAGGCGTGGGGGTCGTACGGGGTGGGGGCGGCGCCGTGGGGCGGGGTGCCGTGGGGCGGGGTGCCCGGGGCCGGTGGCGCCGGGGTCGGGATGCCGCTCTGGGTCGGCGCGGCGTGCGGATCGGGAACGGGCCCCGCACCGGCGCCCGGACCGCCACCCGGAACACCGGCCGCACCACCGGCCGCACCGCCACCCGGACCCCCGATCCCGCCGGAGCCGAACTGCCCACCGGAGCCAGGCACTCCGCCGGAACCGGACGGCGGCCCTGGCGGGTTCGGCGGCCCGCCCACCCCGCCGCCCTGCCCGGCCATCGCCGCGAGCAGCGGCCCGAGGACCAGCCCGCCGGCCACCCACAGCAGCCCGAAGAGCAGCACGTCCGGCATGCTCACGCCGCCTTCGATTCCGGCCGTGGCGGAGTCACCGCCGTACCCGACCTCCTTCGCCGACGTCTCCACGCCGAAGCCGCCGATCGCGGCGAGCAGCAGGTACAGGCCGAAGAAGAGGCCCCCGGCGAGGATCTGCTCGCCCCGGCCCGCGCACCGGCGGGCGGCGAGCACACCGATCGTCAGCGCGCATGCCAGACCGAGGGCCAACGCACCCACGACCGCACCGGAGTTGAACAGGTCACCGAGCTCGGAGAGTGCGAACGAATGACTCTCGGAGTTGTCGCCGTACGCCGAGCGCCGCCCGTCCGCCTCCGCCTCAAGGGGCGCGCCCCAGCCGACACCGAGCGCCGCGATGCCGAGGTTCGGCAGCACGAGCAGCGCGACGAGGTACGGCGAGACGCCGGAGTCGCGCGCGTCGGACGCCTCGGTCAGATCGGGGATCTGGGTGAAGGCGAAGTAGCCGACGGCGGAGGCGAGGACGAGGACGATCGCGAGTGCGCGCACGGTCACACCGGCGGCGCGCACGAACGACTGCGCGCCGGGGCGCACGGCCAGCCAGTGGGCGAGGTCGTCGCGGTGCAGGACCGCGGCGGACACGACCAGGGCGAGCCCGAGCGCGCCGAGCATCGCGAGGAACGGAGCCGACGACACCTCCACGTCCCGGATCTCCGGCTGCGCGAACAGTCCGAGCACCAGGACGCCCAGAGCCGTCAACACGCCCACACGAACGGCCGCTTCGAGCCCGGCCGTCGTACCGGGACCGCCCGTCCCGTACGCGGCGGCGCGCCGCCGCAGCCGGTTGTGGAGGACGCGTACGCCGATGAGCAGCGCGACGACGAACAGCGCCGTGACCGTCAGCGGGACCAGGTGCACCGACACGGTGCCGTCGATCGCGGACTCCGACGACCGGTACGAGGACGAGCCGTCGAAGCCCCGCTCCTCGCGGCCGCTCAGCGTCACGTCGCCGCCCACGGCCTGGAGCGCCGTCGCGAGCGAGATCCGCAGCCGGTCAGTGAAACCGACGACGTCATCGCCGTCCTGGCCGTACGTGGGGATCGCGCACCCCGCGGCGGTGAGCAGCAGCAGCGCGAGCGGCCACAGCGCGGCCTGCGCGGCCCCGGCCCAGTCGCCGCGCGCGGCCCGCCCGATGAAGGCACCCACGGGCGAGGGCACGACGGGCCCCACGGGCGGGGCGGGCGGAGGCGGGGTGTGCGGAGGGGCCGCGGGAGCGGGAGTGGCGGCCGGGGGCGGAGGTGCGGCCGGGGGCGCCGGGGCGGCCGGAGCGGGGGTGGCCGCGGGAGCGGGCGACTCCGGGGCTGGGGGAACCACCAGGGTCGCGGGGTGAGTCGGGGCTTCGGGTGCTGCGGGTCGCTCGTCGTCCGCGGGCACCTTGTCGGTGCTGACGGGCCCCTCGGCCTTGCCGACCTTGCCGACCTTATCGACCTTGCCAGCCTTATCGGCCTTGCTGGCCTTATCGGTGTTGACGGGCTTGCCCGTGTCGACGGGCTTGCCCGTGTCGACGGGCTTGCCCGTGTCGACGGGCTTGCCCGTGTCGACGGGCTTGTTGGCCTCTTCGGTGCTGACGGCTTCGTCGGAGGGGGCCTCGGAGGGGGCCTCGGACGGCACCGCGTCCTCGGGCTCCTGCTCCTGAACCGGTGGGCGTTCGCGCCCGCATCTCATGCAGAAGCGGGCCTCGTCGGGAGCTGGAGCCCCGCAGTCGGGGCAGTTCGACGCCATCGGAATGCTCCGTTATGGGGAGATGCATCAGGGGACGTGATCGGCGTGTGCCGACCGTCACGTCCCGGCCACGGCAAGTGGCCAGGACATATCAACTGACACATCTTCTCCGGCGAACGGTTCCCGTCAACTCTCCGGCGGAGAGGCTAGTTCGGCTTGAACCCCCGGTGCAGCGCGACCACTCCGCCCGTGAGGTTGCGGTAGGCCACCTTCGACCAGCCCGCGCCCTGCAAAAGGGCGGCGAGTTCGGGCTGGTTGGGCCAGGTGCGGATGGACTCGGCGAGGTAGACGTACGCGTCCGGGTTGGAGCAGACGGTGCGCGCGACGGGCGGCAGCGCGCGCATCAAGTACTCGATGTAGACCGTGCGGAACGGGCCCCACGTCGGCTCGGAGAACTCACAGATGACGACGCGGCCGCCGGGCCGCGTCACCCGGTACATCTCGCGCAGCGCGGCGTCGGTGTCCTGGACGTTGCGCAGGCCGAAGGAGATCGTGACGGCGTCGAAGGTGTCGTCCTTGAACGGCAGCTTCATCGCGTCGCCCGCGGTGAACGGCATCCACGGGTGCCGCTGCTTGCCGACGCTCAGCATGCCGAGCGAGAAGTCGCAGGGCACGACGTACGCGCCCGCCTGCGCGAAGGGCTGCGAGGAGGTGGCGGTACCCGCGGCGAGGTCGAGGATCTTCTGCGCGGGCCGCGCGTCGACCGCCTGTGCGACCGCCTTGCGCCAGAGGCGGGCCTGGCCGAGCGAGATCACGTCGTTGGTCAGGTCGTACCGTTCCGCCACGTCGTCGAACATCGAGGCGACTTCGTGCGGCTGCTTGTCCAAGGAGGCTCGGGTCACGGGGACCATTGTGTCAGGGTGGGCCTGGTCCCTGGCCGGGGGCTTCGTCCGCGGGTTGTCTGTGGTCGCTCGCGCAGTTCCCCGCGCCCCCTTGGCAGGCCTGCGCTCAGCGGCGCCTGAAGACCAGGCGGCCTTCGATGGACGTGGCCAGGCATGTCTCGTCGTCCGCGAGGATCGCGAAGCCGGCTTGAGCTCCCGGGGCCAGGCGGGGCTGTGGAGGCGGGCCCGTGATGACCATGATCCCGGAGCGGGTCACCGCCGTGCGGACCGCGGGGTGGGTGAACGGGCCCGCCAGGGCCGTGGTGCCGGTCGCGAGCAGGCGTTGCAGGCCCCGCCTCGCGCTCGCGCCCCAGCGGGTGTCCGTCATGTCCAGGGCGGCGAGGGCGGGGCCGGTCAGGGGGTCGGTGCCGAGGGTGTCGGCCTCGCGGGGGTCGGGCCAGTACGCGGACTCCAGGAGGGCGACGGCGTCGGGCTCGAAGCGGCCGGGGGTGAGGATCCCGTCGCCCCAGTCGCGGACGCGGGCCCGCTGGCCGTACTCCGCGAGGAGTTCCTCGTACGGACCGATCGCCGCGAAGCGGGAGCCGTCGACGACGACGGCGTGCCCGGGGGCGACCGTGCCGTCGTCGGCCGCGACCCCGCGCACCCGGTGAACTGTCAGCAAAGCGGGGCCGGTCGGCTAGTTCGCGGCCAGGAGCTTGAGCTCCGGGTGGGCCGTGCCGCCCTCGATGGCCGTGGAGGAGATGTGCGAGGCGACGCGGTCGTCGACGGGGTCGTCCGCCGGGTCGTCGTGGACGACGAGGTGCTCGTACGTCGTGGCGCGCTGGGCGGGGACGCGGTCCGCCGTCCGGATCATGTCGATCATCTCGCGCAGGTTGGAGCGGTGCTTGGCACCGGCGGAGGAGACCACGTTCTCCTCCAGCATGACCGAGCCGAGGTCGTCCGCTCCGTAGTGCAGGGTGAGCTGGCCCGCCTCCTTGCCGGTGGTGAGCCAGGAGCCCTGGATGTGCGCGACGTTGTCGAGGAAGATCCGGGCGATCGCGATCATGCGCAGGTACTCGAAGATCGAGGCCTGGGTGCGACCCTTGAGGTGGTTGTTCTCGGGCTGGTACGTGTACGGGATGAAGGCGCGGAAGCCGCCGGTCCGGTCCTGTACGTCGCGGATCATGCGCAGGTGCTCGATGCGCTCGGCGTTGGTCTCGCCGGTGCCCATCAGCATCGTGGACGTCGACTCGACGCCGAGGCCGTGCGCCGTCTCCATGATCTCCAGCCAGCGCTCGCCGGACTCCTTGAGCGGGGCGATGGCCTTGCGGGGGCGCTCGGGCAGCAGCTCGGCGCCGGCGCCCGCGAAGGAGTCGAGCCCGGCGGCGTTGATCCGCTGGATCGCCTCCTCGACGGAGACCTTGGAGATCCGGGCCATGTGCTCGACCTCGGACGCGCCGAGGGAGTGGATGACCAGCTGCGGGAAGTCCTTCTTGATGGCGCTGAAGTGGTGCTCGTAGTACTCGACGCCGAAGTCCGGGTGGTGGCCGCCCTGGAACATGATCTGGGTGCCGCCCAGCTCGACGGTCTCCGCGCAGCGGCGCAGGATGTCGTCGAGGTCGCGGGTCCAGCCCTTCTTGGTGTCCTTCGGGGCGGCGTAGAACGCGCAGAACTTGCACGCCGTCACACAGACGTTCGTGTAGTTGATGTTCCGCTCGATGATGTACGTCGCGATGTGCTCGGTGCCCGCGTAGCGACGGCGGCGTACGGCGTCGGCGGCGGCGCCGAGCGCGTGCAGCGGGGCGTCGCGGTACAGGTCGAGCGCCTCTTCGGCGCTGATCCGTCCACCGGCGGCGGCGCGGTCGAGAACGGACTGAAGGTCGGCCTTCTCGGTCACCGGGCGTCCCTTTCGTAAGGTCCAGATGGGCGGACAGATCCTCTTCAGCGTACGCCAGGCCCCTGGGTCTCTTGCGGTGCGGGGGCTAGGCCGTGTACGCCCCGAGCAGCAGCCCCGCGAAGGTGCCGCCGAGCAGGAACGGACCGAACGCGATCGCCGTCCTGCGGCCCGCCCTGCGCACGGCGACGAGCCAGCCGCCGTACACGCCCGCGAGGACGAAGCCCGCGAACGTGCCCAGGAGCAGGACGCCCCAGCCGTACCAGCCGAGGACGGCGCCCAGCGCCACCGCGAGCTTCACGTCGCCGAACGCCATGCCGTTCGGATTGATCAGGAACAGCACGAAGTAACCGCCGCTCAGGACGAGCGCGCCGAGCGCCGCGGTCGTCCAGGAGCCGCCCTGCTCCGGCAGGACGGCGGCCACGCCGAGCAGGGCGAGGGCGGCCGCGCCCATCGGCAGGGTCAGGACGTCCGGCAGCCGCATCACGGCGAAGTCGACGGCCGCGAGGACGACGGCGGGGGGTGTGAGGAGCAGCCACACGACGAGTTCCGGGCGGGGGCCGGTGGCCGTGGCGAGGGCGGCGCAGGCCGCTGCGGTGACGAGGGCGAGCAGCAGGGCGCGGACCTTGCGGTAGCCCTCGTTCCCGCAGCCGTCCGGCCAGGGGCCGAGCCAGCCCTTGACCTCGTGCTCGCCGCTCGGGCAGCGGGTCTGCCACGGCTCCCCCGGCGGGACGGAGAACCGGTACGCGGCGCGCGGCAGCAGCACGCCCGCGGCGGCGCCCCAGAGGACGGCCCCCACGACGATCAGGGTCTGCTGCACGGTGCGCTCCGCTTCGGGTCGGGGGACGTGAGGGGTACGGGCCGGTGGGTGGTACCGCCGCTACCGCGGCGGATCCTGCCACCCGCCCACCCGTTCACCCTGCGCCACCCGGTGATCCGGGGGGGGGCAGCCGGGGTCGGTCTCGGATGACAGTTTCGCTTGGGGAGGCGGGGCGCCTGGGGCGGGGTGGGGGGCGGGTTCGCCCTGGGGGGGGCGAGGGCTCCCGGGGAACCCGGGTCCCACAGCAAGGGGCGGGCGGGAGAGGCCGCCGCGACGCGACGGCGGGGGGCGGGGGTTGCCGCGAAGCGGCGGCGGGGGCTGCCGCCGGGGGCGCGCCGAGTCCGACGGGGCCGGGCCACCTGGTCGACGCGCCCACGCGAGCAGCCTCATACGGCGGAAGCAATCCCCGCCCGCCACCCCGGCAGCAGCTCGTCGAGGAGCGCCTCCGTCCGGGGAGGAACCCCGCGGGCCCCGCTCCGGGCGACCAGGTCCGCGGCGAGGGCCTGGAGCCGCGCGGGCTCCCCCACGGCATGGGTGGCACGCAGCAGCTCGTTCCAGAGCCGCTCGTCGCCCGGCGCGGAGCCGAGCGCCGCGTTCAGCGCCTCGATGGCCTTCTCGGCCCGGTCCTTCTCCAGGTGGAACTCGGACAGGGCGAGCCCGATGTCGGCGACGAGCAACGGCAGCTGGGCGTCGATGATCTCGTGGGTGAGCCACCCGTACCGCCCTTCGGCCCGGTCGGCGAGCAGCGGACCCCGGACGAGGACGAGCGCGTCGGTGAGCATCCGCCCGCGCACGGCACGGTTGCCGGCCCCCCGGCCCTGCGTCGCCTCGTGGTAGAGCGACCGCAGGACGTCCAGGTCGGACACGACCGACTTGGCGAGGGTGAGGCGCCCGCTCGCGTCGACGCGCAGCCGGGGCGAACCGTCGGGCTCGCTGCCGAGCCAGTCCCGCAACCGGTCGACGAGGGCGTCCCGCACGTCTTCGGTGACGCCGCGCGGCCACAGCGCGGAGGCGAGCACGCGCGGGTGCACGCCCTCCCGGTGGAGCAGGAGCAGCGCGAGCGCCTCGTGCAGGAGCGGGCTGCGCTCGCCGTCGGGCGTCTCCAGGCCGATGATCTCGTAACTGCCGACGAGCCGCGCGTACACCGCGGGCCGCCCCTGCTCGCTGACGTCGACGAGGAACGGCGGCGGGGCCGCGGCCCCGCCGTCGGAGCCGTCGCCGCCGCCCTCGGGGCGCGGGTCGGCCGCGACGAACAGCTCGACGACGGCGCGCCGCAGCGCGTCCGGCAGGAGCTGGGCGTCGAGTTCGAGGCCGAGCAGCGGGGCGAGCAGCTTGCCCTCGCCGGTGACCTTCATCTCCCAGGCGGCGCCGGGCAGTTCACCGGTCTCGGAGCCGACCAAGTAGCCGATGCCGAGACGGCTCGCGTCGGCGGCCAGCTCGGCGAGCTTGACGGCGTCCTCGGGGTTCGGCCCGTCCGCGAGCAGGACCAGGTGCGGGGCCCAACGGGTGTGCTGGGCGGGGCCCGTGCGCCCGGTGAGCACGGAGTCGTGCCCGGCGGCGCCGAGCGCGCCGCGCCGCTGCCGGGTCTCGGCGTCCATCGTCTCGATGAGCGCCTCGACGTCCTCCAGGTACCGCAGCCGGTTCGGCGCGAGCGCCGTGAGGTCGTCGCCGAAGCCGACGAGGGTGATGGTCATGCGGTCCGACCAGCCGTTGGTGGCCAGTTCGGCGGCGACGGACGCGAACACGGCCGCCCGGTCGGCCCGGCTGCCGCCGAGCGACACGATGCCGGGCACGGCCTCCAGGTTGAGCAGCAGACGCGAGCCGTCCATGGTGCCGAGGCAGACCAGGCCCGGGTAGGGCGCGGCGGCGTCCACGTCCCCGTACCGCTCGGCGTCCGCGCGGGCGAGCGTCCAGAACGTCTCGTCCTGGCCGGGCTGCCAGGGCGCGGGCGGCCGTCCGGCGGCCTGGGCGAGCTGGAGGTGCAGATCGCCGTTGCTGAGCCAGGCCGCGTACACCGTCGGCAGCGGGCGGGACTCCTGCGTCAGCGCGGCGGCGAGCCCGCGCAGCGAGCGGTCGAGCAGCCGTACGCCCTCGGGGTCGGCGCCGACGAGCAGCGCGTCCTGGGCGTCGGCGGCGCTGCCGGTCGGCGTCGGCGGCTCCATGCCGCGGCGCAGGCCGACGGCGCCCATCGCGGACTGCCACAGCGTCTGCCGTCGGCGGCGGCCGAGGGCACCGAGCAGTCCGGCGGCGAGCAGCGGCGCCCCGATGAGCGCTTCGGGCAGCCCGAAGCCGGAGTCGTCGGCCCCGTCCGCGGCGGGCGTACCGCTCTCCCGGCCGGTGTCCTTGCCGCCCTCGCCGCCCTGCCTGTCCTGTCCGTCCTGTCCGCCCTGTCCGTCCTGCCGCGCACCGCCGTCCGGCCGCTGCTCGGGGATCGTGATGTGCGCCGTGTCCTGGTCGACGGAACCCCCGCCGCCCTGCCGGTCAGCGCCACCCTGCCGGTCGGCGCCGCCCTCCTGCGCGCCGCCGCCCTGCCGCTGGTCCCCGGTCTTCGCGTAGTCCGAGATCTGTTCGCGGACCTCCTCGGACACCTTGGGGGCCTCGTCGGGCATCTGCACCAGCTCGCCGCCGTGCGCGTCGGCGGGCATCTCCATGATCCAGCCGGGCCGGATCAGACTGGCCTCGGACAGCCGCGAACCGTCGGGCTGCTCGCGGTCCTTGTTGAGCTGGTAGATCTCCTTGTACCGCCGCCCGTCTCCCAGGTGGCGCTCGGCTATCTCCCAGAGCGAGTCGTGGTGGCGCCCCTCCGGCGGCTGGATCCGGTAGAACTTCGTGTCCCCGTCCTGGCCCGTGCCCGCCTGGGCCGCGGCTTGGCCCGCCTGTTCGGCGAGGGCGCCCGCGGCACTGGCCGCGGCGGACTGCTGGTCCTGGCCGAGGACGCCCGGCGTCTGCTGCGCGGTGGCCGCGGCCGGCTTCTGGTTGCCTTCCAGGGACTGCCCGAACTGCGAGAGCCCCGGCGCGAAGCTGGCCGCCGTCGCGCCCACGAGCAGCAGCGCGGCGACGAGTTGGCGCGCGAGCAGCTGGCTCGCCCCGGCCCCCGGCACCCGCCCCGGCATCCCGACGCCCGACAGCGCCGCCTTCACCTCCACGAGCACGCACGCGGTGAACTGGGCCCACGCCAGCCAGACCACCACGGTCAGCACGTTGATGAACGTGCCGACGGTGATCTCCTGCTGGAGCCAGTCCATGGACGGCGCCCCACCGGGCAGCGGCCACCCCACGAAGTAGGCGAGCGCGCCGGGCACGCCGACGACCAGCGCGGCGAGGGCCACGAAGGCGAGGAACGCCTTGACGAAGTCCCCTGCCGAGCGCCGACGCCCCGGCAGGGGCTGAGGCGTCCGGTTCCGCGGACCCGTCGAGCTTGGGGTGGTTCGTCGCGCCATGGCGGGTGTCCTGGTCCTGATCCTTGTGTGGGCTGGATGGCTGGGTGGGCTGTACGGGCTCTGTACGGGCTGTGTGGGTTCGTACTTGGCGATGTTACGGAAGGTGCCGAGGCCCTGGCAGGGCCTGTGGATAACTCTCGGCGGCCGCCTGCCGCCGCGGCCGACGGCTCCGCGGCCACCGGCTCGGCAGCCGCCTAACCGACCTCGTTCTCCGCCGCCGCCCGCCCGTGCACCGTCACGTCGCCGCCGAAGAACATCCCGGTGAACACCGGGCTGTAGGTCATCTCGACCTCGACCTCGACCTGTTCGGCGGTGGCGGTGACGCAGTGGGTGGCGGCCACGTCGGGGCCCGTCAGGCCCATCTCCCGGGCGAACTTCTTGACCCGGGCGTCGCAGTTCTCGTAGTTGATGGGGGCGCCCTCCGCACCCTCGTACAAGCCCTCGGTGTCGAGGTCCTGCGCGGCGTACCGGGCGGCCTGTTCGGCGATGTCGGCGGCGCGTTCGCGCTTGGAGATGGACAGGCCGCCGTCGATCACGAACGCGGACAGGGTGAGGAAGACCAGGGCGAAGACGATGACGGCGCCCGCGCCCGAGCCCCGGTCGTCCAGGCGCGCCCGGCGGGCGTCGACCACGGCGCGCACCCGCGCGCGTGCCGCGTTCACGCCGACCTCCGGTACGGGTCCAGCGGCGAGCTGAAGCTCGCCTCCAGCGTGGTCGGGATGTCGAGGCCGAGCATCTCCAGGCCCCGCACCTCGCAGCTCACCTCGACCGTGAAGAGCGTGTCCGGCTCGAAGCCCGCGCTCTTCTGGACGACGTGCACGGGCCCCGAGCAGACGTCCTCCAGGTCCGCCTTGGCCGCCTTGCGCGCCTCGGCCATCGCCGTGCCCTGGTCCTTCTGGATGGAGCCCGCGCGGGCGGCGTCACGGGCCGCCCCGTCGATGGCCCCCCGGCCGTCGACGAGCTGCCCGAAGGCCACGAGGACCAGGATGAAGAGGATCATCACCGGCGCCAGGATGACGACTTCGACGGTCGAAAGCCCCCGGTCGTCCAAGCGCCCCTGCTCGTCCGAACACCCCCGGCCGTCCGAGCGCCCCCGCTCGTCCAAGCACCGCCGGTCGTCCGCGCGCCCCCGGCCCGCCGCAAGGACCCGTCTCCCGAGCCCCACACACCGCACCCGCACCCGCACCCCCCGCATCACCCCTCCTCCTCGACGAACCGTTCCACCGGCCCCGACGACTGCGCGTGCACCTTCAGGTCGAGCCCGGGGAACACCGACGGCACGTCGGCCGTGATCTCCACGCCGACCGTGTTCTGCTCCGGCTGGAGCGTCTGCACGTCGGGGCCGAGGACGAGCTTCGGGCCGAGCTGGCGGATGTAGGCGTCGACGACGTCGGTCGCCTCGCCCCGCCAGCCGCCCGGGTTCTCGTCGGCCGTGGCGCGGGCCTTGCGCGCGCCCGCCTGGGCCGCGGCCTGGGCCACGTGGTCCGCGAAGAAGTACAGCGCGAACTGCACCGTCGCGAAGATCAGGAAGAAGAGGACCGGGGTGAGCAGCACGAACTCGATCGCTGTCATGCCGGATTCGCCCCGGGTGGAGGCGGCCTCCACTCTTCGGCGCACGAAATCCCGGCATCCGGTCACGGTTCACCCCTCGGCCGCTCCCGCCCCCGTCGTCCTTCATGTCCGCTGCAGCCGTCCGCTCAGCAGGTCTTGCTGGCGTCGGCGCCCTCGATGCAGTCGCTGACCTTGTCGGCGCCGCCCTTGAGCGCGTTGTTGATGATCGCGGCGACCACGCCGACGATCGCCACGACGACCGCCGAGATGATCACCCACTCGACCGCGGACGCGCCGCGGTCGAGCTCGCCGGAGCGGGCGCGCTGCACGCGGCCCTGCAGGAAGGTCACGAGGAAGTCGACCGCCGGGATGCCGGTGCTGAAGTTCCGTCCGTTCATGGTGAGTTGTCCTCTCGAAAAACAGTGTGTGTGGGGGGATGTACGGGTCTGTGGAGTGTCGTTCGACGTATTTCCCCGTCGCCCGCGACGTCTTGCCCGTCGCTGGGCTCCGGGGTTCAGGCCTGGAACACGCGCATCGCCGCCGGAAAGATGAGGAACACCAGGAATCCCGCACACAGCAACAGCTGTGCCACCAACATCGACTGTGACTTCTCGCCCGCGCTGCCCTCGATCTCGGCCAGCTCGCGGTGGCGCATCGTCTCGGCGCGGGAGGCGAGCGATTCGCGCACCTTCGCGCCGTCGTCCGCGACCAGGGCGAGCGACGCGGAGAGGTCCTTGAGCTCTTCGACGCCCAGCTGCTCGCCGAGCGAGCCGAGCGCCTGCCACTGGCTGATGCCGGTGATCCGGGCGTCCGCCAGGGCGTTGCGGATGCGTTGCGTCGCCCAGCCGTCGGACACCTCGGCCGCCGCCATCAGCGCCTCGGGCAGACCGCGGCCGCCCGCGAGGCTCATGGAGACCAGGTCCAGATAGGCACCGATGACGCGTCGCAGGTCACGCCGCTTCTCCTGCGCGTCCCTGCGCACTTCCAGGTCCGGCAGGAAGAAGAACAGCACCCCGAACATCAGCGCGAGCCACACCGGGATGATGGGGCTGCGGCCGAAGCCGAGGGTCCAGATGACCGCGAACAGGAACGGGCCGAAGAAGATGCCGGTGGCCGCGAGCAGCACCTTCGTCGCCAGGAACTTCTCCCAGCTCCGGTCGAGCACCGCCAGGTCGGCCCGCAGCGACCTGAGCTCCCAGCCCTGCTGTACGTAGAACTCGGCGGCCCGCGCGCCCACCCGGGCGCGCAGGGAGCCGAGCCGCCCGGTGTCCTCGGCGTCCGCGGTGCGGCGCGAGGACTCGTACGCCGCGCCGCGCGCCCGCATCGCGTCGATCCGGGCGACGGTGGCGACCGCGCTCCGCTTGGTCGGCATCAGCGCGCGGACGAGGGCGAAGATGCCGAGGCCCAGCGTCGCGCCGATGACGATCGGCATGGTCAGGTTCACCGGCGTACCCCCTCGGTGGAGTGGGCGTGCGGCGGCAGCGGCTGCTGACCGGGCGCGCCCTCGGG
Source organism: Streptomyces flavofungini (assembly GCF_030388665.1). Classification (NCBI taxonomy): domain Bacteria; kingdom Bacillati; phylum Actinomycetota; class Actinomycetes; order Kitasatosporales; family Streptomycetaceae; genus Streptomyces; species Streptomyces flavofungini. The sequence continues at coordinate 3,907,187 of NZ_CP128846.1, forward strand.
GCCCACGGCGCCGGGCAGCGGCGTACCGCCAGGGCCCCGGGGACGTACGAACTGCACGCCCGGCTCGTCACGGACGAGGAAACGGTCCGGCGTCTCGACCGTCGACAGCTTGCGCAGCCACCAGAAGCCGAGCGCGAACAGACCGCACACGCAGGCGAGCACGAGCTGCCCGACGGGCGTGCTGTACGGGGACACGAACTCGCGGTTGAAGATCGAGAGTCCGAGTACGAAGGCGATGGAGACGGCGACGACGATCTGCACCGAGCGCCGGGTCGAGGCACGCTGCGCCATCACGCGCTGGCGCATGTCGACCTCCTCGCGCGCCGACTTGGCGAGCGCGCCGAGGACCTGGCGCAGGCCGGGGCCGCGCAGCTTGGCGTTGAGGATGAGCGCCGCGACGATGATGTCGGCCGAGGCGTCGTCGATCTCGTCGGCGAGGACCTGCAGGGCCTCGGGCAGCGGGGTGCGCGCCCGCAGCCGGTCGACGAGGGCGTCCAGGTGCGGCCGCAGGACGGGCGCCGCGGCCCGCGCGGACGCCGGGATGGCCTGCTCCAGGCCGACCGCGCCCGCGATGGTGTCGCGCAGCGACTCGGTCCAGGCGGCCAGCGCCTCGACCCGCTTCATCTGCAGCCGCTCCTCGGCGGCGCCGCCGAACAGCTTGTCCCAGAAGAAGACGAGGACGCCGGATGCGATGCCGGCCACCGCCCAGCGCGTGAGCAGCAGCACGACGAGGCCGACGCCGATGGCGAGGGAGCCGCGCCGCCCGACGAAGCGGACGAGCTCGCTCATCCGCTGGCTGGCGCGCTGCTTCTCGTGGGCCGGCTTGGCGGGCAGGCCGCGGATCGCGACGAGCAGCAGCGCGAGGCCGCCGCCGACGGCGACACCGCAGGCGAGGCCGTAGAGGACGGGCAGCGAGAAGACGCCGCCCATGGAGCCGAGTGCGTTCATGTCGTGCTCACCCCCATTGCCCGGCGGGCCGGTAGCCGAATGCGGCGAGGTCGTCCATGCAGGCGATCGGCGCGTGCGGCACGATCCGGCCGTCCGGCGCCTCCGCGAAGACCTCGCTGGAGAGCACGCGCCCGTCGACGCCGTTGACCTCGCGGACGGAGGTCACCATGCGCTGGAGCTTGCCGCCGGTCTGGTAGTTGTTGCGCCGCTGGATGAAGACGACGAAGTTCACGGCGCCCGCGACGAGCATCTGGCTGGCCTCGATGGGCAGCCGCTCGGCGGCCTGGAGCGCGTACGTCGAGATCCTGTTGAAGACCTCGCTGGAGCTGTTGGCGTGGATCGTGGACAGCGAGCCGTCGTTGCCCTGGGACATCGCGTTCAGCATGGTCACGATCTCGTCGCCGAGGACCTCACCGACGATGACGCGGGAGGGGTTCATGCGCAGCGACCGGCGGACCAGCTCCGCCATCGATATCTGGCCCTGCCCCTCGGAGTTGGGCAGCCGCTCCTCGAACGCCACCACGTTGGGGTGCAGGTCGGTGAAGGTGTCGAGGCCGAGCTCCAGGGCGCGCTCGACGGTGATGAGGCGCTCGTGCGGCGGGATCTCGTTGGCGAGGGCGCGAAGCAGCGTGGTCTTCCCGGCGTTCGTGGCCCCGGCGATCATGATGTTCTTGCGGGCCCGCACGGCGCAGGCCAGGAAGTGCGCGACGTCCGGGGTGAGCGTGCCGTTCCCGACCAGGTCGGACATGAACACCTTGCCCATGCGCGCGCGTCGGATCGACAGGGCGGGCCGCCGGGCCACGTCCATCACGGCCGAGAGCCGGGAGCCGTCGGGCAGGCGCAGGTCGAGCTGGGGGTTCGCGGAGTCGAAGGGCCGCGACGACAGACCCGAGTAGGCGCCGAGGATCTGGATGAGCTCGATCAGCTCCTCGTCGGTCTCGGCGACCGGCTCGGCCTTGGCCTCGCGCCCGTCGGCGTACCCGACGAAGACCTGGTCGCAGCCGTTGATGTCGATGTTCTCGACCTCGGGGTCGTCCAGGAGCGGCTGGAGGCGGCCGACGCCGAAGAGCGCGGCGTGCACGGCGGCCGCGTACTGCTCCTCGGTCTCGGCGTCCAGCGGGGTGCGCCCGGCGTTGATCTCCCCGCGGGCGTACTCCTCCAGGATCTGCGCGATCACGGCGCGGGCGTACTGCCGCTCGTCCTCGCTGGTCATCGGCGTGACGCCGGAGACCTGGTCGAGGCGGCGCTGCTCGGCGATGCGGTCACCGGCGTCCTGCCGGAACCGCTTCACCAGCTGGTGGTCGACGGCGCTCATCGCCCGGCACCCGCCGTCGGGCCCGCGGCCGGGCCTGCGGCCGGATTCGCCCAGGCCGCGCCGTACTGCTGGTACAGGTCGACGGTCACCTTGCGGGCCGACCGGATCAGCATCGACTTGTCGAGGCGGCCGCGCTTGCGTCCGGCCAGCTGGTCGGCGCCCGCCGGGTCGTCGGCGAGGGTGCCGACGACGCGGGCGCCGGTCTGCGCGGCCATCAGCATCTCGTTGACCTGGTGCACCAGTTTGCCGGAGTTGCCCGGGTCGGCGATCAGGACGACGCCGATGAGCGGGGTGGCGAGGGTGGCGGCGCCGCGCGGTCCGCCGTGCAGCTTCGCGGACAGGGCGGCGGCCCGGTCCCGTACGCGGGCGATGGCCTCCGGCTCCGTACGCGAGATCAGCAGGACCAGGTTGGCGTGCGGGAACAGCTCGATCGCGGGGCTGTCACCGGCGATGCGTCCGCAGTCGGCTATGACGTCGGCCGGGGCGTTCGGTGAGTCGGCGAGCTGCGCGAAGGCGCGCCCGAGCGTCGGCCAGATCCCGACGAGCCCGGCGGCCTGCTCGGACGTGCCGAGCCCGACGAGCACTTCGAGTCCGCCGGACAACGGCTGGGCGTGATCCCACAGTTGGTCCGGTACGAGACCTCGGCGCGCGGTCGCCGCGATGGACAGCATGCCGGTGTTCGGGTTGAGCGGGCCGCCGTGCGCGGCGGCGCTGCGGTAGACGAGGTCGCCGCCCGCGGGGTCGGTCTCCGCGACCAGGACCCGCCGGGGCCACACCGCGGCGAGTGCGACGGCCGCGGTGGTGACGCCGGGGGAGCCTTTGTCGGCGGCGAGGGCGATGAGGGCCATGGTGTCGTGTGCCCGCCCTCTAGTTGGCGTCGGCGGGGACGATCACGACGGCGGCCTCGCCCAGCGTCGCGGCGTTGGTGACGGCTGCGGCGTCGTCCCTGTCCACGAGGAGCGTGATGCTCAGGTTGCCGGTGCTGATCGTGGAGTCGCTCTTCTCGATCTTGGTGCTGACGAGGGCGTCGGGGACGATCGGGGTCCGGCCGGCGGTGCTGCCTCCGCTGGAGCCCTTGTCGTCGCGGGAGTTCGAGGAGCCGTTGCCGGCCACGCGGTAGACGGCGACGGTGTCGCCCATCCTGATGTTGGCCGGGTACTGGCCTTCCTTGAGGGAGAGGCCGACGGTGGCCTTGCCGCTGGGCAGGCCCTCCTTCGCGGCGAACATCTGGCCCACGGCGACCGATCCCGCGGGAATCGTGCTCTTGGCCTTGTACTTCTCCAGCGTGGCCCGAGCGCTCCACTTCACGTACTTGATGCCGGAGTCCTCGGCGACCATGACGGGCTTGATGTTCACGTTCGCCTTGGGGGACTCCCCCGCGGGGATCTCCTTGACCACCTTGACGACCTCGATGCGGTCGCCCGCGCGCAGCACGAGCACCGTCGCGCCGAGCGCGCCGGCCAGGATGAGCAGGACGGCCAGAGCGGCCAACGCCGGTTTGCGCTCGCGAGGCGCAGTGGGAAGGCGCTCACCGACCCCTGCCGGAGCCGACACGGCGGAACGGTTGTTGCCCGCCCCCGTACGCTCTTGGATCTTCACGCAACCGCTCCCCGTACGACCCAGAAAAATCCGTCATTTGAGACACCCGCATGCGACTCGCATACGCCTCGGCCGGGGTTCCATCGGCCCGTCAGCCCCAGGCGCGGTGTCAAGCCATCGCACCGTATCAGCAGCACATAAGGCCCTCAAGGCGCGTTATGGATCGCGAAGCTCACACGGTTCATCGTTATTCACACGCGATACGGGACCCTTGGTTCCGACGTCAGACCGAGGGCGCACCGATACGTTGACGTATGCAACCGCGAACCAACTCGCTTTGCAGGCAGCCCCTTCGAGTGACGACATCCCGCCAACGGAATCCCTCGCCCCACTCGCCCCGCCGCACCCCGCACGCCCATCCGTCAGGCATCAGAACGACGCGAGGAGGGGCGGGAGCGGTTCCCGGGGCGGCGAGCGGAACTCGGGGCGGAGGGGGCAGGTCACCGGGGCACGCGGGCGGGCGCACCGGACGATCGCCACACCTCCCCAGAACCTCCGCACAAATTTGCGGGCGGGCCTGCCGATCGGGGCGACATGCCCGAACTATCCGACTTGAGCGGACCGTTGACTGAAAGATCCGCACGCGGGGGTGAACCCGCCCCCGCACCACGCCCTCTCACTCATCGGCGCCCGAATCTCCGCGTATGCCGGCCCCGTACCGGCCCGCACGCCGATCTCGTACCGGCCCGCACGCCGATCCGGCACCGGCTCGACAAGGCGATCCAGAAGGCGCCGCACAACTCAACACATCCACCGAAAGAGAAATTCAACCCCCATGAGACTTTCCTTTCCTTCTCGCACCGCCCGCCCGGCCGACGACACGACCAGCACGAGCCGCACGAGCCGCGCACCCCGCACGTCCCGCGCCGCCCTCGCCTCCGCGACGGCCGCGACCGCACTCGCGCTGGTGGCGACCAGCGCGCCCGCCGCCAACGCGATCATCGGCGGCACCGAAGTCCCCAACGACGCCTACCCGTTCATGGTGGCCGTCCTGGAGAAGGGCTCCGGCAGCGCCTTCGACCGCCAGTTCTGCGGCGGCAGCCTCATCGCGCCGGACGTCGTCATGACCGCCGCGCACTGCCTCGTCGACGACGCGGGCAAGCCGGTCAAGGCGAAGACCGTGCAGGTCGCCGTCGGCCGCACGGTCCTCTCCAAGAGCGGGCAGGGCCAGATACGCAACGCCAGGACGAAGGGCACCGGCAGCCGGGGCAGCATCGTCGTCCACCCCCGCTACCTCAAGGGCCAGGAGGCGTACGACGTCGCCTTCATCCAGCTCGACAAGCCGGTCCGCGGCATCAGCCCGGTCAAGCTGCCCACCCAGGGCACCGACTCGCTGCTCCGCCCCGGCCAGAAGGCGACCGTCGCGGGCTGGGGCAACACGGACACCGCGATGACCCACACCCCGGACCGCCTCCGCCAGGTGAAGGTGCCGATCCTCTCCCACAACGAGTGCAGGGTCAGCTACAACAGCTACCACTCCAAGGTCAACTTCTGCGCCGGAGTGGAGGGCAAGGACTCCTGCCAGGGCGACAGCGGCGGCCCCATCTTCCGCACCGTGCCCGGCCGCCAGGACCCGATCCAGATCGGCGTCGTCTCCTACGGCGACGGCTGCGGCGACCAGGGCGCTCCCGGCGTCTACACGTCCACCAGCTCGGCGAAGCTGTGGAAGACGATGGACGAGTCGCCGTCCGGCAAGCGGCTGAAGCGGGCGCTGGGCCGCCGGTAGTCCGGAGGGCCCGGGGGTGGATCGCCCCGCCCCCGGGCTCTGCCTCTCCCCTTGCTCCCCGCCCGACCCGCCGCCTCGGTCACCTCGGTCACCTCGGTCACCTCAGTCGAACCGCATGTGCTTGACCCCGGTCCAAGCCCGCCGGAGCCGCCCCCGCACGGCACTGTCCGTGTTCGGTGCGAGGGTGAGCCCCGCGGACGCCGCGATCCGGTCGGCGCTCCGGGCGACGGAGACGTGATCCGTCCACATCTGCTCGGCGAACTCCGGCTCCCGCAGCCGCTCCAGGCACAGGTCGAGCTTCGAGACGGCGAAGCTCTCGCGCCGCAGCGGGGCGTCCCGCCCGCCGACGACCCGCACGACATGCCCGAGCCCGCGCTCGCGCAGCCGCTTCAACACGGTGCGCCGGTCGGCGAGCAGCGCGAAGTGCCGTACGTCGTGACCCCGTTCACGCAGCCGGCCGACGGTCTCCTGGAAGTACGCGGGCTCGACGACCGTCATCGGAACGATCACCGTCCCCTCGTGCTTGGCCAGCGCCAGGTCGAGCACGTCGTACACCGCCTGCCGCCACACGGGCAGATCCTGGAAGTCACCGCGCAACGCGGGCGGCAGCATCCGGTGCAGCCCGAACCCGACGTACTCCGGGTCGCACACCACGCTCCCGGGCAGCCGCCGCTGGATCTCGAACGCGGTCTGCGTCTTGCCGCCACCGAAGGGGCCGTTGAGCCAGAGAAGCATGGGGCGACGGTACGCCTGCGTCGGCGTCCGGGTCGGCGTCGGGCCGACCGCCTCCTCGCGCTCAAGCCGTTCGCGGCGTTCGCGGCGTTCGCTCTGGCGAAACATCGAACCGTTTGAGTAGCGTCGGATCGCCCCCAGCGCCTCTTTACCGGGTCGGACCCGACAAGGAATGGAACATGACGTACGTCGAGAAATCACCCAAGATCTGGTCCGGTGTGTGCATCGGTATCTATCTGGCCGGAATTGGCTATATGGGGGTCGAAACCCTTCCCGAGGACTTCGGGGTCTGGCTCGGCGTTTCCGGACTCTTTCTCCTGTTGCTGCTGCCGTGCCTCGCCGTACCGATATCGAAGCGGATCTATCACCGCATCGAGATCGACGCGACCACACTGCGCGTCGGCCGCGAGCGGCTGCCGCTGACGGACATCGACCCCGCGTCGGTCCGCGCCGCCGCCCAGGGCCGGCTCCCCAGCGCACCGCAGCGCTACGCCACCTCCCTGAACACGCCCGACGTCCTCTCCCCCGACGCCCGGGGCAGCCACGCCAACCCCCGGCTCGTGGGCGGTGCCTGGGGGGTACCGATGGGCATGGACACCGTGGTCATCGCCACCCGGCGCGGGGAATTCCTGACCGTCGCCACCCGCGACCGCGCGGCATTCCTGCATGCCTTGTCCGCACCCCTGCACCCGGTCGCTCCGCCCCAGCAGTACTAGTCCGCGACTGCTCGGCCGACTGCTGCCCGGCTGATGGGCCGAGCGATCGCCCGGGTCGGTCGCGGGGGGCGTCAGGGACGATGAAATCCAGTCAGTAGAGTCTGGCTGGCCAAGTCCGGCGCGCTGCCGTGGACGGCCCTTCCCCGGAAGGGGCGGGCGGCGGGCGGGACCCGTCCACCGATGGGAGACATCGAGTTGCGCACGCTTTCGCTCGCAAAGCGGTCCATAGCCGTCGGGGCCACGAGCCTCGCCGTGCTCGCCATGACCGGCACGGCCCACGCCGCCCCGGCCCAGGCCCGCGCCGCCGCCCCCTCGTGCGTCAAGGTCAAGGTCGACAAGGGGATCATCTCGCAGACCGCGTACGTCACGAACAAGTGCTCGTCGACGAAGCGGGTCAAGGTCCGCTGGTCCTTCGCCCCCGACTCCGGCTGCAACACCCTCAAGCCGGGCCAGAAGTTCAAGACGAAGCGGGGGCTGGCGGCGCAGTTCGACGGGGTGCCGTTGTGCTGAGGCCGCCGGGGTGACGCCCGCGGGTCCAACTGCCGGCCGGAGCCCTGACCAGGGCACCGGCTAGTAGCTGGACTCCCCGGGGATCGGGTCGAGAACCCTGCCGATCAGCCCCGACACCCGCTCCGACGCCGTGAGTTCACGCGTCTCGATGTGCTCGAAGACGATCGCCAGGGCCAGGTCCAGCGTGTCCGCCTCGCCCGTCACCGCGCCGAAGCTGACGTGTCCCTTGCCCCGCGGGTTCTTGCCGCGGGTCATGGTGATCTCCACGCCGGGACGGCTCAGCGTCGCCCCGCGCTCGAAGCCCGCCACCACGTACTCGTACGGCCGCCCCTGGCACGTCATCCGCAGCGCCCGCGCCTTGTTCCGGAGCGCCTTCGCGTTGAAGTCGAGCGGTACGCGCTCACCCGCCACGTCGAACCGCGCGTTCCGCAGGCACGGCTTGGCGGGGCCCACTGTCCGGAACACCACGTCGGGCATCCGCTCCCCGTACAGCCGCGTCTCGTACTGCCGGTGGCCGCCCTTGAGGCCGGGCTTGCGCCACTCGACCTCCACGGTGACGTCCCCGAAGGAACCCACCGTCCCGGTCAGCCCGTGCACCTTCGCGGCGTGGCCGGGCAGCTTCTTGCCCCGGTACCACTCCAACTCGAACTGGAAATCCGCCACTCTCACGCCCGTCCGGTTCAGCACAGGAACACCTTGATGTCTCCCGTCGGCCTGAGTGCTCCAGCACCGCCCCCACCCCTTGCGAGACGTCACGCTGAGGCGGCCTGCTCCTGTCGTCCGCCGACCCTACTGAATAGACCCACCTCGCATACACCTACCCAACTTGCCCCATTTGCCCGGACAATCGACTCGCTTTGCCTGAGAGCTCACAGAGATCGCTCTGGCGAAACCGCTGACCCCTTGAGTACCGTCTTATGGCTCGCAGCACCCTCATCCCCACCGCGACAGTGCTCGCGACCGGGCAGAGGGAAGAATGAACAAATGCAACGGATTACGGGGGTATCCATGCACAGGTCACTCACTCGGCCAGGCCATGGAGCGCTCGTACGTGCCTGACATCCATACGCACACGGAGAAGACGCACAAACAGCACCATCCGCACTGACGCAGGGCACACGAGCGCACACCAGAGAGCCATCGAGGAGTAACACAGTGGGCTTCAAGGGAATGGACGACGTCCAGGCTCCCAAACTCGCCGCGGCCGTCGACGTCCTGAACGGAACGCTCACCATCCAGGGCGGCCTCATCAGCGGCATTCTCGCGAAGTGGGAAGCCAAGGCCGAGGGAGTCTCCGACTTCCCCAAGAAGGCGAAGTGGGCGGAGGACGAGGCCAAGGACATCCGGCGCCGTCTCGGCATCTCCAAGGACGATCCCGAGGCGGTCCTGACCTTCGCCAGCCTCGCCGGCGCGCTGGAGACCTGGCGGGAATTCAAAGAAGGCACCCTCAAGGACATCAAGACGCCGCTCAAGGTCCTCACGATCCCCACGGCCATCGAGGCGTCGATCCACCTCTATCAGCGATGGGCCCAGGGCCAGAACGTGGCCGGCGCCCGAGCCGTCTACGAGCTGAACAAGTACTTCGGCGTGGCCGCGGACCGCCTCAAGAGCAAGCGGGGCGAACTCCTCAAGGAGCTCCTGAAGGACCAGAAGATCCGCAACTGGTACAAGGAGCCCTGGAAGTGGCAGCAGGCCGTGCGGCGCACGGCCATGCGACTGAAGATCCCCTTCGCCTCCAAGCTCTTCGGCAACGCGCCCGGCATGGGGTTCCTCGCGAAGCGTGTCCTGCTGCCGCTGAACATCGTCAGCGGTGTCAAGGAGATGTTCCTGCCGACTCACAAGGGCGCCCAGGGGTGGGTCGACCGCGGCATGGGCTTTGTCCAGGCGGGTGGTGCCGTCGCCGTGCTGGGCGGCGCTTCCGCGGCGACGGCCCTGGGAGCGTCCGCGGCCGTCGCCGCGGCCGTTCCCGTGGTGGGCTGGGTCGCGCTGGGAGTCGCCGGCGCCTACTTCCTGGGCAGCTGGGCCTGGGACAAGTGGGGCGACGACATCAGATCCGGCGCGAAACAAGCCTGGAACGCCACGAAGGAATGGGGCGGAAAAATCAAGGACAAGGGCGCCGAGATCGTCAACGGGGCCAAGAGCGCAGTCACCAATCTAGTACCCAACGCCGTCAAAAAGTATAAGTTCTGGTAAGCGAGCATCGGACGCAAATCATGCAAAGCCGTGAAATGGACATGGACCTCCAGGAATTCCGGGCGATCCTGGGCGAAGCGCTCGCGGAGGGCGGCTCACAGCCGCTCCTCAGGCTCACCGACGAAGAGATCGCCGTCCTCGATCCCGACTCGCTGGCCGACTGCGTCGCTCCGACCCCCCGGCTCACCGAACTCTCCGGCCAGGAGCGGGAGTGGGTGTACGCCACCGCCCTGCGTTCCCTCGTCTCGCGCGAGGTCGTGGAGGTCGCCAACATCGACGAGCTCGATGCCCTCCTCCGCTCCGGCACGGGTGAGGACGGCGACGACAGCACGTCCGAGCCTTCTGGCGTCGACATCGACATGCGCATCACCCCCGAGGTGAGCCTGGCTCTGGCTCTCCGGCGAACCGCCTCCCGGGCGCTTGCCGTCGAGCAGCACACCTCCAGCGGCGTCGCCCATGCGCTGGTGTACGTGCACGCCGAGGATCTGTACATGGTGGAGCGCGTCACCTCCGGCGGCCTCCACATGTTCACGCTCGCCGCCTCCGCCGGCGACGCGGCCGAGATGGTGCAGCTCTTCGTCGACCCCTTCGACGTCGCCGACAAGGACGGCCGCAGCGAGCAGCTCACGCCGGAGCAGATCAGCACCGAGAACGTGGGCCGCCCGCTCAGCGAAGCCATCAACTCGGCCATGGTCGTGGGTCAGACCGTCGTCCTGGCCGACGCGCCCGGCCCGCTCCTGACGACGTACGCGACCGACAAGGCGGTGTGGACGGTCTACGTCGAGAAGCCGCAGGCGGCATCCGGCATCACGGCCCGCGCCGTCGGCAAGAACACCTTGAAGAAGATGATCACTCAGCTGATCAGCCCGAGCTGACAGGGAGGCGACATGTCACGAGAGAGCGACTGCCGCGAAGACGTCCGCAAGCTCAAGCAGTACGCGGACGAGCTGGAGCGTTCGGTGGACAACGTCCAGACCCTCAGCGGCACGGACACCTGGAAGGGTCCGAACAGCGAACGCTTCCGGGGCGAATGGGGCACGCACAAGAAGCAGATCAAGGATGCTGTGGCCAATGCCCGGGCCGCGATCGACAGGGCGCTGAAGCGCGTGGAGAAGGAAGAAGCGGACAAGAAGAAGGAGAAGACAGGGAGCGGTGGCTGACGTCATGGTGACTCAGCGGTCAGGCGCCTCGCGCGGCAGGGCGCCTTCCCTTCCGGCCCCTCCTTCTTCGGCTCGCAGAATCACCGCCGCCGTGCTCGACGCGCTGCTCGCCCTGGTGTGCGGGCTCACCGCCGGCGCCGCGGCGGGAGTCAAGGTGGTCGATGGTGTGGTCGAGCTGCGCCCGTCTTCTCCGAGCGTGTGGGGGGCGGCGGTCGGCGCGCTCTTGGCGGTGTCCTTCGTCAACCACGTCCTGCTCACGCTGGCCGCCCGGGCGAGCGTGGGCAAACTACTGACGGGCTTGCGCGTGGTCCGCGTTCCGGACAGCGACGCTCCCGCCTCCCTCCGCCGTCCCCCCTTCCTCCGCCTCATCGGCCGCTGGCTCTTCGGCTTCTACTGGACGGTGGTGTTCGTCCCCATCCACCTCGCCGCCGACAGTGATGTGGAGCAGCAGGACGCCGTGGGGCTTCGGGTGGTGCGGCGCCACGCCTCATAGCGCTGGCAAACATGCGTGCAGAGCACCATGACCCCGGAAGCCCCCAGGAAGCCGGGGTTTCCCAGAGCGCTGTTCTTCGCGTCACGACACGGTGACAGTCCTCCAGGATGCAGCAGCTTGTCCCGCTAACAACCCTGGCGGAAGCAACTCCCGCACAGATAACGTCAGCCCGTTCGAGACAGCCTCGCCCCACCGGGAGCCGACCGTGAACCGCCGCACGATGCCCGTCACCGCCGCGCTCGCCGCGACCGCAGCCCTGCTTCTGACGGGGTGCGGCGGCGGGGACGACGGTGACTCCAAGGACGACAAGATCGCCGGTGCCGATCAGGGAGCGGAGAAGCCGAAGAAGTCGGCCGAGCCGTCAGGCGCGCCCGCAGGGGACAAGCCTGACGGCGTAGACGTATCCCTGCCCAAGGACATGAACTTGGTCTTCGACTGGGACAAGCCGGGCGACAAGAACGAGGCGGCCGCGATGGCCGACGCCGCGAACTTTTTCCGCGCGATCTACCGGGGCGTCGACAAGCGGACGGCCAAGGACGCAGCGGTACCCGCCTACGCCACGGGCGACGGACTCCACTACGCGGAGACACAGATCAAAGAGTGGATCGACGGCGGCTGGACCGCCACCGGCACCCTGCGGCACTACGAAGCCACCACACGGTCCACCACGAACGGCAACGCCGTAGAGGTCGCCTTCTGCGCGGACTCCAGCAAGTTCTACGGCAAGGAGATCAAGACCGGGAAGGTCCTGAAGACCAAGAACAGCATCAAGGACTTCGACTATTACAAGATCGCGATGGTCAAGGTCCCCACCGGCAAGGACCTGTGGCAGGCATCCAAGGTGTTCGTGGAGACGAAGGCGGCGAAGTGCCAATGAGCAGAACACGGTGGAGTGTCCTCTGCACCACGGGCCTGACACTCGCCCTCAGCGCACTCGTCCTCACAGAATCCGCTCACGCGGGCAAGCCAGTCGGTTCGGACAAGGGCGCCGCCCAGGAGCAAGAAGGCGGCGGCGACGAAACCGGCATCTTCGCCGCCGCGAAAGTCCACTACTCCGGCGCCGTAGCCAAGGGCGGCGGCAGCGGAAACGTCACCTCCGCCGACGTCAACTGGGACCCCCCACCCTGCTGGTACGCCCCCGCGTACGGCGCCAAGGAATTCAAGAAGAAGATGACCGCGAGCCTCAAGGAGCAGATGGGCGCGCCGGGCATGGGCGGCCACGCCGGAGCCGCATTGGCCGAGACGCAGCGGCACTACGAGGACGGCTACGGGTGGGCCGACACCCCCGGCTACAAGGACTACAACGTCAAGAAGGACGGCGAGGGCATGTTCTGGGCCGGCGTCGAGAACCCGGACGAGCCGGACTACCTCAAGCGGACCTCGTGCAGCGACCTCCCGTTCTGGGTCGACAACGGCGAGGCCCCGCCACCCCAGTACGAAGAGGCCATCACTCCGGAGATCCTCGCGGCGCTCGCCTACCAGCACATGAAACTCCCCGACACCAAGGTCACGCTCGCCCCCGACGGCACGACCAAGGTGAACCTGCCGACGTGGGCCTGGCTCGACCGCGCCACGTTCGACGAGGTCAAGGCGACCGCCGCCATCGACGTCCCCGGCTTCCACCTCCAGGCGACGACGACCGCCACGCCCAAGTCCCTCACCCTCGACCCGGGCACCAAGGACGCCACCACCATCCCCGCAGGCGGCGAATGCCCCATCGTCGACGGCAAGATCGGCGAGCCCTACGCCAAGGGCAAGTCGAAGCAGACCCCGCCCTGCGGCATCCTCTACCGCCGCTCGTCCAACGGCGACACATTCCCCCTGAAAGCCTCCCTCACCTGGGAGATCAGCTGGACGGGCACCGGACACTCGGGGCCGACCGCGATGCCCGACGGCACGATCGAGGCCGTCCAGGACGTCACGGTCGAGGAAGTCCAGTCCGTCAACCGCTGACCGGCCACTGAGCTGGACCGAGGTCGCCGCGATCTCTGGACGCTCGTGTCACTTCGCAGACTGGAAAGCATCCTCTCCTGCGAACTTCCACTCCTGCAGTACGGCTACGCGCTCACACGCGAACTCGTCCGCAGCAGACATGCTGGCAGGAAGGCCCAGAGTGCGCCCTGGCACTCGCGACCCCGCGGCTGTTGGATACCCCACCCAGCCACCATTGAGGATCCCAAGGAAGACCACATGCCAAACGCCGGGACCCCTTCAGATGAAACGCCCTACGTAGGCGAGCCAGCAGGACCCAATGCGCGGCAACTGGACCAGCCCATCGACTGGGCAGCCACCAGGGAGCGGGCAGCCTGGCTTCGCAGACGCCGCAAGATGATCGGTGGAGCCACTGCCGTTGTCCTGGTGGCCGGAGCCTCGATCGGGGTCTGGCTCTCAACGAGGAATGAAGAGAAAGCACCCGTCAAGCACACAGCCGAGATGCCGACCGGCTTCGGTGACTATCGGCTCGCAGGCAAGGGCGACAAATCTCTGTGGTCGGCGACGCACGGTGGCGACAACCTCGACCCGGCCAAAGAAACCGCACACGCAACTTACGTACGCCCGGGCAGCAGCAAATCCTATATGGTCACACTGGAACTCGACCCGCCCGTCGACGTCTCCGATCCAGGCGAAGACGACGACGTTGTGTCCGCACTCCTCAATACATCTGTCGATTCGGGCAAGGTGCGAAGCTACAGCCCTGGCTCCATCGGCGGCACGCTTCGATGCGTGGAGTACGGCGTCGCAAACACGACCAGTTCACGCTGTGTTTGGGGCAACGACGCGGCCACTGTGACTGCGCAGCCTGTGATCACCTCTGGCCCGCGCCCGAAACCTGATGAAACGGCCAAGGACGTCCGGGCCTTCCTTGCGAAGCTGCGTATCCGTCCAGTGAAGTGACGCGCGGCGAAGTGATCGTGCACTCAAGTCACTTGACCGTCTCCGCCAACTTCTGACGCTGTGCGTCGACAATCTTCTGCGGCACAGGGACGAGCCTGCGCCAAGAAGCGTGCTGAGCCACGATGGTGGTCAGAGACGCCCCCTTCTGCGTCACTGCATAGCGGCGCTTCAGACTCGACTGATACTCGACCGAGAATTCGACTCCCTCGTCGCCGAGACTTACCTCTCCAGCAGTCACACTGCTGACCTTCGATGCCAATCCCGAAGACCCAGTCTTAAAACCAGAATTACAGGCAGAAATCGCCTTCTTCAGATCCTTCACGGTCCGCTTGGCCACTGAAGCCGACTCAACGCTAGAAATTGTGAGAATATACTCAGCCGTAGGAGCCCGGGAACCTTCGGTATTCTTGATGATGTGGCTCGCAGCAAACCTATTCTCATAGGCCAATGCTTCGGGATCCATCGCATTGACAATCGGCTGACATGACTTCTTGTCAGCACGCACCAAATCCCTGTTGCCAGAACCAGATTTTTTGCTGATCTTGTAACCCGGCATGTCCCCCTGCGTCAATACAGCGCGTGAGAGCTGGGCTCGACTCAGCGGCTTCGACGATGCGGATCCCTTTTCGTCACCACATGCCACCGCAGCCAGCAGCAGCACAGAAATCAACATGGCTGCGACGGCCTTATCCCGGCCATTTCTCATTGCTCCCCATCCCGGCGCTTTAGTCGAATATTAACTCTCGGGACAACGGCCCACGTCAATGTCCTACTGATCCTGTCCGGGGTAGTCCCGAGCGTTCCGCCCCTTCGAGAATTCTGGCCATGCCGCAGCCACAACGGCGGGGTCCCGTAGCCACTTGTCGTAGGCCGTGCGCTCAGCGCGCGTCATGTCACCGGTCTTCTTGATGCTGCCGTCCTCGCCAAGGAAATTACCGTCACCCTTTGCATATTCTTTCGGGTCACCCGTATACCGCTTCGTCTCCGTCACCCCATCCTTGACACGATAAGTGGAGACGGTAACTTCTTTCACATTGCGATATTCCCAGGCGTTGTTGGCGTTCAGCTGATAGTCGCTTTGCCAAGAAAAGTCAGCCGTGTTCGCCTTAACTCCCTTGAATGCGTTTTTGAGACCTTCAGGGGCATCATTCTCATCGACTTTCACCATTTCATTGAGCCAGCGCGTCGCGGTTCCTGAGCCGAGGCCCCATGCGACTCCGACAGCCGCCCCCTTGGCGCCGGCGACACCCGCTCCTCCTGTTGCGCCCAGAGCCACCTCACTGGCGGTATCAATAATTTTCCCGCGAAATCCATTGGTTTCCGATACCCACTTGTCAATATCTCCTTCAAGCTCTGTGGTTGTCTCCTTGAATGATGCCGAATAGAACTGCTGCATCATGCCTCGCTCCATGGCTTCATACGAGCCTGCGTCTTCGTTGCTCTCGCGCGTCGCATGCTCGTGCGCGCTCATCCTGCCGTTCTCGACCTGGAACAGCGCACTGATCGTGCCAGCAGCCTCGGGGTCTCGTGCCGCTTCCACCACGAGAGCACGCCAGAACTTCTCGGTCGCTTCAAGCCCAGGGCGGTTCCTGTCCTGACCACTCAGATATTCGTTGAGGTTCCATTTAGTGGTTCCCTCGAATTTCTCCTCACCCTTCGCCTTGACATCGCCTCCCCAGAGCGCATTGCCCACGGGCGACGTGACCCCGTGCTTCATGTCGTCCCAGTAAGCTGCAATGATGCTCGCATAGAGAGCCTGGGTGCCAGCGATCGGATGCATTCCCTTGGTGTCTTTACCATTCCTGTGATGGTAATTGTCGAAGAGAATACGAGCCGTGTTCTTTTGGGCGAGGGTCGGGTTTTCCTTCTTCAGTGACACTGTCCCGGCGTTGACCATATCGAAGAAGGCTTTTCCGCGCTCCTTCGGTTCATCCACCTGCCAAGGGCCGGTTTGATAGAAGGATTTCTGCACGAAGTCGTAATTATGGTCGACGACTTCACCGGATGCCTCATTGTTGCGCGAGATGGCCGCAAAGAGCTGCTGGTAGCCGTCCTTCCCCCATTCGCCTTCCCCCAGTCCACCTCCTTTCCCAAAGAAGCGAAGCTCGTCCCCCTCTCCCTGCTTGTCCTTCTGGAACACACGGTCCCCAAATGCGACCAGGAAGTCCTTGTCGTGCGAGCCGCCCTTGAGGAGGGGAGTCAGGAAGTCCGGCCGGAATCCGAAGTCGTCCGCCGGCGCCGAGTCGTCGAACCACTTGTTCCACGCTGCCTGCTTCGCCTTCGGCGACTTCCCCTCGAAGGCGACCTTCGTGAAGGTGCCGAAGGTTTCCGCGATGATCTGGCGGTCCTTCTCCCGTTGCTCGGGGTGCTCCTTGTACTGATCGTTGAAGCGGTCACCCATTTCGTTGGACATCAGCAGCAGGTTCTTCGAACCGACTTCGCCGTAGAACGACTTGATATAGTCCGCGTCTGCCTTGTTGGCGCGCAAATCCGCGAACATCTCCGGCGTGATCTCGTCCCCGTTCTCCAGCTTCTCCTTGAACTTCTCGCCCAGCTTCTTGCCGTCGGCCTGCGACTTCTTCGTCGCGCCGACCATGCTCTCCTTGATCTGTACCATTCCCTTGTAGCCGTGTCCGTACTTCTCATCCTCGGCGATGGAAAGGTGGTGTCGGCGCCTGAGCATGGGGATTTCCTTTTCGACCCAACCGGCGATGGCCATCAGCTCGGTCAACGGCGCGGTGCCGACGCCGTACTGTTCGAAGCTCGATTTGATCTGCGATACGCTGGACTTGATCTTCTCCTGGTCCTTGTTGAGCGAGCTGATCGTCTTGGACAGTTTCTCCGGATCGATCCCAGAGAACCCATCGCCGCCGTTTCCCATCAAACTCTCCCCGTTTGGGCCTGAGTGTTGCTCGGCTCACTGAAATGCACTACATGTACTGCATTTCCTTGTTCATCATCCGCGCCCTCGAAGCAGAGACCTTCGCCGGAAGCTCGTCGATCCGGCTCTGCACCGCCGGGATGAGCTTGTCGATCTCCCGGATCATGCGGCTGCGGTTGCCCTGGATCTCGTCATGCCATTTGTTGGCCGTCTTGCCGACCCAGGACTTACCTGTCTTACCGTCCCCGCCTACGTCCTGAGTCGCCGCCTTCAGGCACTTTTTGAGCTCTTTGACCTCATCTACGAGATTGGTCTTCAATGTCTCCAGGCGGGTCCTGTAGGGGTTAACAACCTGCGGCTCTTCATCCGCACCCTTGCCTTTGCCCTTACCGTCGGCCCCCACTGCCCCTCCAGCGCCTTGTCAAGTCGCGGCCATCCGTCAGATTTCCCACACTTCTTTGCTTGAGAATACGGAACCGCGAACGCCTGCAGCAAGGAGTCAACTCGCCCATGACGCGGCCACCGCATTGCGATAGCATCGGCCCCGCGTACAGGCGGACGAACGGTTCGCTCTGTTTTCCACACACGGGGAGGCAAGCCATGTCGCTCAAAGGCGCCGATACAACTCGGCTGCGGACTCTTTCCACCACCTTCAAGACTCAGCACGGCAACCTCGACGATCTGATTCGTGCCATTTCGACGGGTACGGCGAACAGCGAGGAGTTCTGGAAGGGCCCGCGCGCCAACCGATTCCGGGATGAATGGGACAAGCTGAAGCCGCAGCTGACGAACTTCCTGACGTCGCTGGAGAACGCGCGCAAGGAAACGAACGACGCCGCCGACGCGAACGACCGGATCAACGACTAGTCGAAGGCCGGGCGGACCGGGTCGGGCCAGGGTTCCGACCCAGGTCGTCATTTCGCTTCGCACATACGCGGAGGGGCCGGGCAGCACACACGCTGCCCGGCCCCTCCGCGTATGTCTGCCTGCCCTGCATGTACGCACGGGGCAGGCACACTCATCAGTCCGGCAACACCGCCTGCGCCGGCACGGCCTCCCCGCCCTGGACGAACAGCCCGCGGCCGGTCGGCCCGCCCGCGGCGCTGTTCGACGACAGGCGGATGTTGAACATCTCGCCGTCCGCCGACCCCTGCGGCGACAGCAGCAGCCCGTTGCGTGACCTGCGCGCCTGCACGACGAACCCCCGGTACTGCGAGGACAGCGTGTCCACGGCACCCGCCGCGATGAGCCCGAGACCGCCGTCCATGCCGCGCCGGAGTGCCTCCTCGAGGGCCTCGTCCAGCGGGGTGTCGTAGATCAACTCCGCGTCGTCGACGACGATCGCGTACGGACCTCGCGCGCTGCTCGTCAGCGCCTCCAGGTCGTCCGACGAGCTCTCCCCGTCCAGCGCGCCGAGGACCCCGGGCATCGCGGCGAGGTCCCGCAGCGGCGAGCGCCGCGGCGTGATCAGGACGACCTCCGTGCCTCGCCGCAGCAGGGACGTGGCAGCCGTGATCAGGGTGCTGGAGCGGCCCGACTTCGGCGGCCCCGAGATGACGAAGCCGGGTCCTGCCTCCTCCAAGTCCATGCCGAGCGGCTGCAGTTCGTCCCCGCCGACGGCGAAGAGCGTCCACAGCGCCGACGGCGCGGTGAAGTCGGGCTGCAGCGCCATCGCTTCGGACGCCTTGATCCTCGCGGGCAGCACGTCGACACGGATCGGCCGCTGGGACGGGTTCGGCCTGGCGGAACGCTCCGCCGCCGCGCGCGCGATCTCCTGCAGGGCGGCCACCTGCGCCTGGCCGTTCGGGTTCTCGGCGAGGAGAGCGATCTGGCTCTCCTGCACCCCGTCGTCCGTGGCCTTGAGCGCGCGGCCCGGAGGTACGTCCTTGGGGATGTCCTTCGCCGAGATGCCGGCGTACGAGTAGTCCGCCGAGTCGGCGAGCCGCAGCACGAGCCGCTCGGCGAAGGAGCTGGAGATCTCCCCCATGAGTCCGCTGCGGTCCGTGCCGAGGACGACCTTGACGCCGACGGCGGCGCCCTCGCGGAACAGCCTCTTCGCGGATTCGACGAGACGGCCGTAGTCGTAGTTCTCGAAGGCCACCCGGAACGCGTCCCAGCCGTCGATCAGGACGACCATCCACGGCAGCCGTTCCCCGGGTTCGGCGTCGGCCCGCTGTTCCGCGGCGCTCGACTGCCCCTTCTCCGCGAGCAGCAGCTGCCGCCGCGCGATCTCGTTGAGCAACCGGCCGAGCAGGCGATCCACGCGGGACGTCTGGTCACGCGTCACCACCGCCCCGCAATGCGGCAGGTTCGCCAGTGGAAGCAGGGCGTTGGCGCCGCAGTCGATGCCGTAGATGTGGACGTCGCTCGGGTCGCAGTGCTGCGCGAGCGTCCCCGCGATGGTCCGCAGCGTCGTCGACCGGCCGGACCGTGGACCCCCCGCGATCATCAAGTGCTCGCCGTCCGCAAGATCGAGGGCGAGCGCCGCGCGGGCCTGCTCGGCGGGCAGGTCCGTGAGGCCGAACGCCACGGGCGCCACCGGGTCGCCACCCGCGGGCCGAGGCGGGGCGGGTACCTCGTGGGCCAGGATCTGGGTGGGGATCGGCGGCAGCCACGGGCTCCGCGGCGTGGCGCAGCCGAGCTGCCGTGCCCCCGCGCCGATCGCGTCCACGAGCACGGCCAGGTCGGTGACCATCGTGCCGTCGTCGCCGTCGTCCTGGGCCATGCGCGGCGGCGGATGCCCGTACGCCACCCAGCTCAGGGGGTTCACCGAGACCTGGGGGGCCATGTCGAGGCCGGGCCTGCGGCCACCGATGCGTGCGGACTGGACGCCGACGAGGGACTGCGCGCCGGACCGGACGTAGCAACGGCCCGGCGTCGCCTTGGAGATGCTGCCCGAGTCGGGGGCGTCGATGACGTCCCGTGACTCCTCGCCGTTGGTGACCCGGAGTGCGATCCGAAGGTTCGTGTTGGCCCGGATGTCGGCACTGACGACGCCCGCCGGACGCTGGGTGGCGAGCATGAGGTGCACCCCGAGGGAGCGGCCTCGCCGGGCGATGTCGACCAGGCCCGCGATGAAGTCGGGCAACTCCGCGACCAGCGAGGCGAACTCGTCGATGATGATGACGAGGCGCGGCATGGGCTCCAGCTGGGGCCGCAGCCTGCGGGCGTCGTTGTAGTCCTCGATGTCCTTGGTCTCGGCTTCGAACAGAATCTCCTCGCGGCGCCTCAGCTCCGCGGCGAGCGAAGCGAGCGCGCGCTCCGTGAGGTGCGCGTCGAGGTCGCTCACCATGCCGACGGTGTGGGGCAGTCGCGCGCAGTCCTGAAAGGCGCTGCCGCCCTTGTAGTCGATGAGGACGTAGTTGAGAGCGTCCGGAGTATTGCCGACGGCGAGCGCGGCGATGATCGTCTGCAGCAGCTCCGACTTACCGGCACCCGTGGTGCCCGCGATCAGGGCATGGGGGCCGTCCCGCCGGATGTCCAGGACGAACGGGCCGTCCGCGGCGAGGCCGATCGGAACCGCCGTCGTCGCCCCGCCCCGCTGCCAGATGGCGGCGATGTCCGCGCCGGTCGGGTTCGGCATCTCCAGGAGGCTCAACAGCCGTGCGGCCGTGGGCAACGCGCTGTCGGCATCGTCCCGGCTCACGTCACGCACCGGCGCCATCGCGCGGGCGGCCCGTTCGCACCACTCCACCGAGACCTGGTCCGCCAGGACCTCCCCCGCCGCCTCGTAGCCGTACCCGCGCAAGTGGACGCGGGTCGGGGACTCCGGTGTCCAGCACACGGCGGTGCGGCACTCCTCCGGAAGCAGCCGCTCGTCCTCGTCCACGCACAGCGCGAAGATGCCGACGGCCGGGCCCTCCTGCAGGAGCTGGGGCACGCCGGGCACCCGGCGCAGCAGCCGGGCACCGTCGAGGACGAGCAACACCTGGGCATCGGGGCGGAGCACGTTCAGGCCGCCGTGCTCCTTCGCGGCTTCCTGACGACGGGTGAGCTCGGTGAGCAGTTCGGTGACCCGGCGCGAGATGGTTTCGGCGTCGGTGCCCACCAGGGCGATGCAGTTCTGCCCCAACTGGGGGCTGGTGTGCGGAAGCCACTGCGCCCAGCTCCACTGCTCCGCCGCGTCCTGCGCCGAGGACAGCACCACCAGGGAGAGGTCACGGGGGCTGTGCAGGACCGCTGCCTGCGCGGCCATCCACCGTGTGGTGGACACCGCGCGCGGGCGGTCGCCGGCTATGCCGACCACGCCGAGTTCGGCGAAGGGCAGGGTGAGGGGCACGTTCGTCACCACGGGAGGCTGCGGCTCTTCCGCGTCGGCGGAGGCCGTGCGGTGGTTGACCAGTTCGATCTCTGCGGGGAGGTCGCTGAACCCCACCCTGAGGTGCATCGCGTCGGGGTCGGTGATGCGCCGTTCCCACAGGCGGCGCCGCGGCCCGGTGGCGAACAGGAGCAGCTGGCCGGGGTCCGGATAGGCCTCCCGCCGACGGCGCTGGTCGAGTTCGCCGAGCCGCTCGACCTCCTCCTCGTGCTTGGCCTTCGCCTCCTTGTACTCCTTCATGGCGGCCCGGTACTTCTTCTTCCCGTGGCGCCGGTCGCTGAGCCACTGGCCGAACATCATGAGGGGCGACAGGAGGCAGAAGAGCAGCATGTAGATCGTCTTCGTGACGAAGTACATGCCGACGCCGAAGAACAGCGGCAGGATGGCCGCGATGAGCTGGAACCGCTGCGCTTCGTCCTTGACCGGCGGCGCGGGGACGATCAGCCGCGGGTTCGGCCGAGGGGAGGTCAGCCGGGGCGGACGGTTGTAGGCGAGGCCGCCCTCGCCCGCGGGTGAGAGGTGCGCGTCGGGCGGCCCTACCTCGGAGAGGCTGAACAGCGACTCGCCGGACTTCAGGAGCATGCCCGGCTGCCACGCCTGCGGGCCGGACACCGGCTGATCGTCCATGGTCAGCAGGGCGCCGTCGCCCGGGACGACCGTCACCCGGCCCTGGACGTCGACGGTCACCTTCGCGGCCACGGGCGCCAGATACGGGTCCTGCACCGGGAGAGTGGCGGTGGGAAGCGACCCGATGGTGCCGACGCCCGCGGCGAGCCGGGCCACACGGCCGGCGCCCGCGCCGCCGCTGACGGTGACCTCGTAGCGGCCGACGGGCTCGCCCCTGACCATGAAGGGACCGATGGCCTCGTCGGTGGTGAGGCGCGCGCCGTCCCGCAGCTCGCCGATGACCGGCGCTTCGGGGGCGCAGTACCTGCCGTCCACCCAGAGCCCGGTGCCGGCCGCGGCGGCCGCCGGAGGCGCGGGGGTGCGGCCCGTGATCGGTACGACTTCGGGGACGGTGAAGACCGGGAAGCCCTCCCGGCGCCCCCGGAGCCGGTCGAGGGCCGCGGCCACTTCGGCGGCGGTGGTGCCGTCGTCGACGCTGAGCATCACTTCCTGTGGCGCCGCTCCTTCCTGGACTACGGTCGCCCGCACTCGCATCGGTACGTGCCCCTCCCGTTCAGCGCTTACTGAGTTGACCTGCATCGACCCGCTGCGGGCAGCGGGGTTTCCCTGTTCCTACGGGATGTCCGGCAGCGTCTCCACGGGGACGCCGGGGGCGAACGCGCCCACCGCCTCCGCGAGTCGATGCGGGTCCAGCGTCCACACCGCGATGGCCCTGCTCGCCAGGAACAGCTCATGGGAAACGTGTGGCGCCAGCTTCGTGGTCTGCTCGCGGCTCAACCGCGCGTTGGGTCCAGGAAGAACCGATGTGCCCGGCTTGCAGCGAACACCCACATATCGCATGGGATCAGCGCCTACGACCTTGTGGCTCCACAGAACGACCGACTCGATTTCCGACCAGGGCACGAACGCCTTGTGACGCTCGTACTTCGCAGGAGCACCGCCCAGGGTCACTCCTCGCTCATCGACGCGGAGCGCGACAAGTCGCCTTTTCCACGCACCGCTCAGGATTTGGATCGGCGTCCAGACATAGAGGGCTTCGTACACCGCGGAGTGGTCTGAAGACATGCGCGGATCGTATTCCGTCCCTCGATTCGCCATAACCCACCCCCTACCGGTTCGCAGTCATGAACACACTAACGTCCGGCCGCGCGGGCAGAAGAGCGTCCGGGAGCCGCCGCGGGCCCTCACCCGACCTTCTTCAGCCGCGCCGCCGGATCCCCCGCCTTCGGGTCCTCGGAGGTGTACTGCAGCTCGGAGGACCCGACCGGTCGCAGCCGCACCGTGTGGGTGGCCTGGGAGCACTGGCTCGGGTTGGACTTGTCGCCGACGCCGGTGGCGACGAGTTCCTTGGCCGAGGCCGACTTCAGGGTCAGGTTGTCCACGCACGTGTCGCCGATGAGGTCCGTCTGCGTCACCGCGCCGATGCGGTCCCCCGCCTTCGGCACCTGGCGCACGGTCACGTCGAACGTGCCGAGCGGTACGAGGCCGTCGCGCGCCGATGCCTTCCCGCGCCACTTGCCGAGGTAGCGCGCGGGCACAGCGCCTTCGAGCGCCGAGTCCCCCGCGCCGCCCGTCGCGCTCGGCTGCTTCCCCGCCGAGTCCTTGGCGCCGCCGTCGCCCCCCGGCAGCAGGTTGAACACGAACACCGACCCCACCGTGACCGCCGCGAGCGCCCCGGCCACCGCGAGCGCGACCGTGCAACTCACCCTGCGCCCCCGGCCGTCGGGCCGTGCGGGCGCCGAGGTCGCCGCCACGGAGAGCGAGAGCCCGCCGGAGGGCGGTGCGTCGGCCGGCCCCGCCTCGGACGCCGCGGGCGTCCCTCCGCCGTGCGGCGCGGGCGCGCTCCTCTCGTCGTGCGCGGCCGACGGCGCCGGGAAGCCCTGCGGGGCCGACTGGGCCGCCCGTGCTGACGGCATCGGTGGTGCCTGCGACGTCAGCGGTGCCGACTGCGCCGAGAGGCCCCCTTGCCCGTACGAAGCATCCGGCGGCCCGAACACCCCGGCCACAGCCCCGGTCCCGACGCCAGCCCCAGCCCCGGCCCCGGCCCCCGAGCCCGCGCTCTCCGCCGTGAACGGCACCGGCCCCGACAGCGGCACCGGCGCGGCGCCCGGCCCGGTCCCGGTGCCCGCGTCGCCTCGGTGATCCACCTCCAGGTCGAGCAGGCGCACCGCGCTCCGGCTCACCCGTTCCACCACGGCTCCGGGCAGCCAGCCCGCCGCCACCAGCGGTGCCGCGCCCTCGGGGGCGAGGCGGCGGGCCAGGTCGGCGGGGGCGGGGCGGGCGGCGGGGTCCTTGGCGAGGCAGGCCGCCACCAGGTCGTGGAAGTCGCCGGTGAGGGCGCCGAGTTCGGGCTCCTCGTGGACGACCTTGTAGAGCAGCGCGGCGGAGGAGTCGCCGGGGAAAGGGGTGCCCGCGGTCGCCGCGTACACGAGGACCGCGCCCAGGGAGAAGACGTCGGCAGCGCCGCTGACGCCCTTGCCGAGGATCTGCTCCGGGGACATGTAGCCGGGCGAGCCGAGGGAGACGCCCGTGGACGTGAGGGACGCGGTGCCGTCGGTGGCGCGGGCGATGCCGAAATCGATGAGGCGGGGCCCGTCCATGGTGAGCAGGACGTTCGAGGGCTTCACGTCGCGGTGGACCAGGTCGAGGCCGTGGACGTGTGCGAGGGCCTCGGCCAGGCCCGCGCCGAGGACCCGGACGGAGTGCTCGGGCAGCGCGCCGCCGTCCCGCACGGCCTCGGTCAGGGAAGGACCGGCCGCGTACGCCGTCGCCACCCAGGGCACCGGCGCCTCCGGGTCGGCGTCGAGGACGGGGGCGGTCCAGTCGCCGCCGACCCGCCGCGCCGCGTCGACCTCGCGCCGGAAGCGGGCGCGGAACTCCTCGTCGAGGGCGAAGTGCGGGTGCACGACCTTCACGGCGACGGTGCGGCCACCGGCGCTGCGGCCCAGGTAGACACGTCCCATGCCGCCGGCGCCGAGGCGTCCGAGCAGCCGGTAGGGGCCGATGACGGCGGGTTCGTCCGCTTCGAGCGGGTGCACGGCGAAGGCCTCCCCCAGACGCGCTGATCGCATGCCCACATGGCGCCCGCCGGTCCGTGCCCCCGGCCGTCCGCCGGTGTCCGCCGCGTGCCCGTGTCGACGGCCAGCGTAATGCGGTGGGGCACACGGGCGCGCGGACGGGAACGCTCCGCACCCCGGCGCCATCTATCCATCCGTAAATGACCGTATTGCCCGTGTACGCCCACCTGGATTGCCCCGCTTCTCGACCTCTCCGACCTCCCCGTCCGCCTGACTCCTCGATCCCCTGGAGCGCCATGAACCGCCGCCCGGTCCGCCCCGCCATCCGTCCAGCCTCCCGTCCCGCCACCCGCCTCGCCGCCCTCACGGCCGCCGCCGCGATGGCAGCCGTGCCCCTCACCGGTTGCTCGTCCGACAAGCCCGAGCCGGTGAGGTTCGACGACCCGAAGGCGTCCGCGTCCGGGAGCACGGGAGCCGCCCAGCGGGCGAAGGCCGACGGCAGCCGCATGCCGACGGGGCCGCGGGCGGACTTCACCACGGAAAGCACGCTTGAGGACGGCACCAAGATCGGCGTGACGACCCTGCGCGGCAAGAAGTCGGGGTTCACCGGAAAGGTATGGGTCTGGGCGCCCAAGCAGTATTTCGACCCGAAGTACGCGCGCAGCGGCTTCCCGGTCCTCATCGCGCTGCCCGGCGGCCCCGGCTATCCCAATAACTATTGGATGGGCACGGACCTGAAGCTGGAGAGCTCCATCGCCAAGTGGTCACGGCAGGGAAAAAGCCTGCCGTTCGTCGTCGTGATGCCCGTTCTCAATCCCGATGACAAGTTCTATTACGACGGAAGTGACATACCGGGGCAGCCGCGAATGGGCACCTGGATGACGGAGGACGTACCGGATTTCGTGAAGGCGAATTTCCGCACCTTCGACTCGCGCGACGGCTGGGCCTTCATGGGTTCCTCCTCGGGCGGATTCGTGGGCCTCAAGTCGGTCCTCAAGCGCCCGGACCGGTTCCGGACGGTCATCGCGAGCGGGCCCGACACGGTGCCCGACTCACCCCTGTGGCGGGGCCACGAGGCCGAGCGGCTCGCCAACGACCCGGGGCGGCTCGCCCGGCGCCTGACCGCGCGCGGCGGCCCCGAGGTCGACATCGCCTTCCAGGTGGGGACGGCGGAATCCGGCCAGGCGAACCTGCGGGCGTTCATGAAGGAGTACGGAAAGGGCCCGGTCAAGACGCGTCTGAACGTCATCCAGGGCGGCGGCCACAACGCCCGCTCGTACGTGCCCGCGATGGCGGACGGGCCGATCCAGTGGATCAGCGAGCACATGAAAGGGCCCGTGCCGAGCGCGTGAGCCCCGTTCGGATCCCGGCGGGCGCACGCCGCAGGGCACGGGCCCGGCCACGGGTGAGGGCTGGGCACGGGCCGGCCACGGGTGGGGCTCTACGGCCTCAGCAGCTCCACCTTCACGTCCGCCGGGAACCCCGTCGAAGGGCCGACACGCCGGGCGAACTCCGCCACCCCCGCGAGCTGTGGCGCGCCGAAGCGGAAGTCCAGCGTCGTGAAGTACCGCTCGAGCACGCCCGCGTCGAAGGCCTCCCAGCGCGCCGCCTGCTCCGAGACCTTCGCGACCTCGTCCAGGGACAGGTCCCGGGACGAGAGGAACGCCTGGTGCACCTCCCGTACGACCTCCGGCTCGCGCGCCAGGTAGTCGCGCCGCGCCGCCCACACCGCGAAGACGAACGGCAGGCCCGTCCAGTCCTTCCACATCCGGCCCAGGTCATGGACCTCCAGGCCGAGCCGCGGGCCGTCGATGAGGTTCGCGCGCAGCGCCGCGTCGCCGATGAGGACGGCGGCGTCCGCCTCCTGCATCATCAGACCGAGGTCGGGCGGGCACGAGTAGTAGTCGGGCCGTACGCCGACCTTCTCCGCGAGCAGCAGCTGGGCGAGGCGCACGGACGTGCGCGAGGTCGAGCCGAGGGCGACCCGCGCCCCGTCCAGGCGGTCCAGGGGCACCTGCGACACGATCACGCAGGACATCACCGGGCCGTCGCATCCCACGGCCAGATCGGGGAAGGCGACGAGGTCGTCGGCGTTCTTCAGGAACTCGACGAGGGTCACCGGGGCGACGTCGAGATCCCCGCGCACCAGCTGCTCGCTGAGCTTCTCCGGGGTGTCCTTGGTGAGCTCGAAGTCGAGCAGAGTGCCGGTCCTGGCCAGGCCCCAGTACAGGGGCATGCAGTTCAGGAACTGGATGTGGCCGACGCGCGGCCTCGCGGTGCGGGCTGGGGCGGCCCCGTCCGAGGCCCCCCCGTCCGAGGTGTCAGCGGGAGAATTGTCCACATCGGTGAGGCTAGCCCCGTCGTGGCGCGGCGCTGTCGCCGGGGGCCCGGGCCGCCCCTCGTCAACCCTCCTTGAGATCACATCAAACCTCCGGGTGACGTGATCTTGATCCCTATTGCTTCCCGGTGCCTGCGTGCTAAGCTCACCGCAAGTTGCAGTTTGGTTTCCCTTGCAGTACAGAGCCTGCGGAGCATGTGACCCGCGGGCTCTCGTCGTTTTCAGACTTTTGCAGTTGTTTCAACAATCGCAGGTTCTGGAGCAGGGCAACCCTTTGGCCCAAGGAGGGCTTATGGCTACCGGAACCGTGAAGTGGTTCAACGCCGAAAAGGGCTTTGGTTTCATCGCCCAGGAAGGCGGAGGCCCCGACGTCTTCGTTCACTACTCCGCGATCAACGCCAGCGGTTTCCGCTCCCTCGAGGAGAACCAGGCCGTGACCTTCGACGTCACGCAGGGTCCGAAGGGCCCGCAGGCGGAGAACGTCACCCCCGCCTGATCGCGGTGGGTTGATCCGGAACGGAAGCAGTACCCAAGGAGCCCTGCGCCCCCACGTTCGTGGGGGCAGCGGGGCTCCTGCCTTTTTCTGGCGGGGGCGCCTTCTTCTGGCGGGGGCGCCTTGGTGGGCGTGGATCAGCGCTGCGCGCCTCGTCCTCAAACGCCGGACGGGCTCTCTCCCACCCACCTGCACATGCCCCCCGCCGGCCAGCTGCCCAGCACCTCAGCCCCGAAAGCGTTGCCCTCGTGCCAGCGCTGCGCGCCTCGCCCTCAAGCGCCGGACAGGCTCTCTCCCACCCACCTGCACATGCCCCCCCGCCGGCCAGCTGCCCAGCACCTCAGCCCCGAAAGCGTTGCCCTCGTGCCAGCGCTCCGCGCCTCGTTCTCAAGCGCCGGGCGGGCTTTCTCCCACCCACCTGCACTTGCCCCCGCCGGCCAGCTGCCCGGCACCTCAGCCCCGAAAGCGTTGCCCTCGTGTCGGCGCTGCGCGCCTCGTTCTCAAGCGCCGGGCGGGCTTTCTCCCACCCGCTCGCCCGAACCCTCACCCGGGCCCGCCCAGTAGCCCGGCACCTTCAGGTCCGAAGCGCCGCGCCCTGCCGACGCTCCACGGGCCCGCGCCACGGCCCCTTTCAGCCCGCACCCCGGGGCCCCGCGCGGCGGAGCCGCACAGTGACACAGCCGGAGAAGGGCGGGACCGGGGAGCCCCGCGAGGGCTACGTCGGGTACAGGGACTCGCGGGCGCGGGCCGCGGCCGTCGGGTCCCAGCCCTCGGTGGGTACGGAGGCCAGGAGGAGGCGGGTGTACGGGTCCTCGGGGGACGAGAGGACCCGGGGCGTCGGGCCCCGCTCGACCACCGTGCCCCCGCGCATCACCAGGACCTCCTCCGTCACGTGCCGCACCACCGCCAGGTCGTGGCTCACGAACACCAGCGCCACCCCCGTCTCCGCCCTGATCTCCGCCAGGAGCTGGAGGATCTGGGCCTGGATCGACACGTCCAGCGCCGCCACCGCCTCGTCCAGGACGAGGATCCTGGGGTCCACGGCCAGGGCCCGCGCGATGGCCAGGCGCTGACGCTGACCGCCCGACAGATCCCTCGGGCGGGCGTCCGCCTCCCTCGCGCCGAGGCCCACCCGGTCCAGGAGCTCCGGCGCCTTCGCCTCGCTCCTGCCGTGCAGGCGCAGGGCCGTGCGGAGGCACTGCGTCGCCGTCAGGCGGGGGTCCAGGGAGACGTAGGGGTCCTGGAAGACCATCTGGATCTCCCTCGCCCTGGCCAGGCGGGCCGCTCTGCCCCTCGGAGGGCGCGGAGGCCTCGCCCTGCCCGCCACCGTGATCGTGCCGTGGTCCGGGCGGACCAGGCCCACGAGCATTCTTGCCACGGTTGTCTTGCCCGAGCCGGACTCGCCCACGATGCCGAGGGCTCCGCCCGGCGGGACGGTGAAGGTCACGTCGGACGCGGCCCGGTGGGAGCCGCCGCCTGACAGGGGGTAGGTCTTGCTCAGGCCGTCCGCCTGGAGGAGGTCCGACTTCATGCGTGGCTCACCTTGTCCGTGTCGGCGCCGTGGGACGGGGCTGGGCCCACAGGGGGATCGAGCAGCAGGGCGCAGGCCGCCGTGCCGCCGTCCGGGAGGGGGGCCGGGGCCGGGAGCCAGGTCTCGCAGCCTTCCTCGGCGTCGGGGCAGCGCTGGGCGAACGGGCAGCCCGGGAAGGTGTCCGAGAGGGACGGGGGGCGGCCCGGGATGGGGTGGAGGGGGGCGGGGGTGTCGCTCAGGGTCGGGGAGCAGGTGAGGAGGGACCGGGTGTAGGGGTGGGCGGGAGCGGTGAAGAGAGCCGAGGCCGTGCGGGACTCGACGACGCGGCCCGCGTACATGACGTACACGCGATCGCTGTACGCGGCCGCCAGGTGCAGGTCGTGGGTGATGAAGAGGAGAGCGAGGCCGTGCTCGGCGCGCAGGGCGCGCAGGAGGGCGAGGATGTCGGCCTGGGTGGTGACGTCGAGCGCGCTGGTCGCCTCGTCGGCGAGGAGCAGCCGCGGCCGGGCCGCGAGCGCGCCCGCGATGACGACGCGCTGCAGCATCCCGCCGGACATCTCGTGCGGCCGCTGCCGCACCCGGCGGGCCGGGTCGGCGAGCCCCACGGAGGCGAGCAGTTCGACCGCCTCCGACCTGCTCGCGCCGCGCTCGACCAGGAAGTCGCCGACGCGCCGCACCGGGTTGAGGGCGGCTCGCGGGTCCTGGTGGACCAGGGCGACGCCGTCCGCGCGGTGGGCGCGCAGGCGTTCGCCGGTGAGGCCGAGGACTTCCGTGCCGTCGAAACGTACGGAACCGGAGGCCACCGCCCCGGCCGGGAAGAGCCCGAGGGCGGCCTTCGCCGTCGTCGACTTGCCCGACCCCGACTCCCCCACCAGGGCCACGACTTCGCCGGGCGCGACGGTCAGGGACACCGAGTCGAGGACCGGGCGGGCGGCGCCGGGAAGCCGCAGGGTCAGGTCCGCGATCTCCAGCAGGGCGGGGCCCGG
This sequence comes from Streptomyces flavofungini, assembly GCF_030388665.1. NCBI lineage: Bacteria > Bacillati > Actinomycetota > Actinomycetes > Kitasatosporales > Streptomycetaceae > Streptomyces > Streptomyces flavofungini. The sequence continues at coordinate 3,937,665 of NZ_CP128846.1, forward strand.
CCCCCGTTCCCGCCCCGCTCTCCGCAGGGAGCCAGGAGCCGCCGAGGCGTCGGGCACCCCCGCGGCGTCGGGCACCGCCACGGCCTCGGCCACCGGAGCAGCCTCGGCCGTCGCCGCGACCCCGGCCTCGGGCACCGAAGCCGACGTACCTCCGGAACAGTTCTCGCTCATCACTGCCTCCCCAGGCGGTCGGCGGCCCAGACGCCGACGACGTTGAAGCACACGACCACCAGGGCGATGGCCGTGCCGGGCACGAGTGCGGGCAGCAGCGCGCCCTGGACGATCGCGGTCTGTCCCTCCTGGACCATCAGGCCCCAGTCCGAGGACGGAGGTTGGGCGCCGAAGCCCAGGTAGGAGAGGGTCGCCAGGGACATCAGGGCCTCGCCGAAGAGGACGACCAGGTAGCCGAGGACGGCGCGGGCCAGGTTCGGGACGACGTGGGCGGCGCAGATGCGCGGGCCGCCCATGCCCTGGACGCGGTAGGCGTCGACGTACGGCTTGCGGGCCTCCGAAAGGGCCAGGGAGCGCGTGTACTTGGCGACGGTCGGCGTGAAGGCGAGGCCGAGGGCGAGGACGGAGGTCGTCATGCCGGCGCCGAAGACCGCGATGATCAGGACGGTGAACAGCAGGCCGGGGAAGGCGTACATCACGTCCGTGAGGCGGGAGACGAGGACGTCGACCCAGCCGCCGCGCCACGCGGCGAGCACGCCGAGGCTGACGCCGAGGACGCCGGCGACGGCGAGCAGGGCAAGGGGGGCGACGAGGCTGCTGCGGGCTCCGTACAGCGCCCGGGAGAGCAGGTCCTGGCCGGAGGAGTCGGTGCCGAGGAGGTGGTCGCGGCCGGTGCCGACGAGGGAGGAGGAGAGGTCGATGGTGTCGGGGGCGTACGGCGCGAGCAGGGGGGCGCACACGGCCGCGATGACGACCAGGGCGAGGAGGGTGCCCGCGACGAGGACACCGACGGGGCGGCGGCCGCGGACGGCCGCGAGGGCCGGGGCCGGGGCGGGGTCCGAGGCTGGGGCTGGGGCTTCGGTGGGGATCGCGGTCATCGGGCCGCTCCTTGGACGCGGGGGTCGAGCAGCGGATGGACGGCGTCCACGAGCGTCGTGACCACGATGTATCCGGTGACCATGAGCAGCAGGACGGCCTGGGCGACGGGGAAGTCATGGGTGTTGATGGCGCCGACGAGCAGCGAGCCGATGCCGCTGAGGCCGAACGCGGTCTCCACGACGACGGTCCCGGCGAGCATGCCCGCCATGACGAGGCCGCACATGGTCACGATGGGGCCGAGCGCGTTGCGCAGGACGTGCCTGCGGACGATGTCCCGCTCGGGGACTCCGGAGGCGCGGGCCGCCTCCACGTGGTCGGAGGCCGCCGCGTCCACCATCGCCTGCCGGGTGACCCGGCTGACGAGGGCGAGCGCGCCGAGCGCCAACGACAGGGCGGGCAGCGTGAGATGGCGGACCGTGTCCAGGAATCCCGACCCGCTCCCCGTCACCGGGAACCAGCCGAGCCGCACCCCGAAGAACGACACCAGGGCGATGGCCGCGACGAACGACGGCACGGAGGCGGCGAGCGTCGTCGCGCCCACCACCGCCGAGTCCACCCACGTGGACCGCTTCACGGCGGCGAGGACGCCCGCGCCCACGCCGAGGACGACGAACAGGACGGTGGCGTACAGGACGAGTTGGAGAGTGGTGGGGAAGCGGGCGGCCACCAGGTCGGCGACCTGGTCGCTGTACTTGAAGGAGCGGCCGAGGTCCAGGTGGACGCAGTCCCACAGCCAGCGGCCGTACTGGACGAACAGGGGCTCGTCCAGGTGGTACTCGGCGCGCACCTGCGCGAGCCGTTCCGGCGTCAGCTTGTCGCGGCCGCCCGCGAGGAACACCGCGGGGTCGCCCGGCGCCGCGTACACGGCGGCGAAGATGACGAAGGAGGCGGCGAGGAGCGTCGCGAGCACACCGCTGATCCGGCGGCCGACGCGGAGGACGAGGCGCAGTGCCATGGGGCTCACCCGGCCTTTCGCGGGCCGAGCTCGGCGGCCCACGGGTAGTAGAGGTACCCCTGGGACGCGGGCGGTCCGGTCAGCCTGTCGCTGAGGACGAGCGCGGTCGGCACCTGCGCCACCGGGATCCACACGGCCGCGGCCACGAACCGCCGCTGGATGTCGGTGGTGATCCTGGCCCGGCGCTCGTCGTCGAGCGTGGCGAGGGCGCGGCGCGTCAGACGGTCGTACGTGGCGTCCTTGAAGCCGACCCAGTTGTTGGAGGAGTCGGACAGGCCGTTGTCGTAGAAGCCCATGGGGTCGGACTTGGAGATGTACCAGTCGCCGACGAGGGCGTCGATGTCGGCGCGGGCGCCGGGGTCGCTGTAGAACTCCTCGAACTGGGCCGGCGGCACCGTCTTGATCTGTGCCTTCAGGCCGATGCGCTGGAGGGCGGCGCGGGTGGCGTTGGCGACGACCGTGCGGCCCTGGCTGCTGTCGGTGCCGATGACGATCGGGTCGTCGGGCGCGCCCGCCTCCTTCACCAGCCGCTTGGCCTCGGCGAGGTCGTCGGCGGTGGGCGAGACGGGCGCCAGGGCCGTCAACTTCCGCTGGGCGGCGGCGAAGTGCTCCTTCTCGTACCCCCAGGAGCCCGCCCCGACCGGTGACGCCCACGGCTGTACGAGCCCGCCGTAACCGGAGTTCGCGATGCCCTCGCGGTCCAGGGCGAGGGAGAGGGCGCGCCGGACCGCCGGGGCCTTGAGGCCGCCGCGGGCGGTCGGGATCAGGGCGAGGGAGGCGGTGGAGGGGCCGTAGTACTGCTTGAGGCCCTTGGTGGTGCGCAGGGCGGCGGCGGTGTTGGGCGACTCGGCGTAGGCACCGTCGGCGGCGCCCGTCTTCAGGGCGTTCACGAAGGCGCTGTCGGAGGCCCAGCGGAAGTCGACGCGGCGGGTCAGCGGCCGCTTGCCCCAATACCCGTCGTACGCCTCGATGCTGAGCGAGTCGCCGGACTTCCAGCTCTTCAGGCGGTACGGACCCGAGCAGGCGTCGCCGTGCCCCGGGGTGCCGAACTCCTGCCCGGCCGCCCTTACTCGACGCGGGTTCCAGACGATGCCCGCGTCCCCGGCCAGCGCCTTGGTGAACAGCGCGTCGGGCTCCTTGAAACGAACGGTGATCTCGCGCGGGCCGGTCCGCTCCATGCTCTTCACATTGCCGAACTCGTCGGCCTGCTCCATGTCCGGATCGGCGTGCCGCTTCAGGCTCCACAGCACGTCGGCGGCGGTGAGCTTCGAGCCGTCGTGGAAGGTGACGCCGTCGCGGACGGTCAGGACGAGGGTGCGGTCGTCGGGCGTGCGGGCCTTCTCGGCGAGGAACGGCTTGACGCTCATGTCGGGCTGGAGCTGGTAGAGCCGCTCACAGACGTTCGTGAGGACGACGCGGCCCGCGCTGGTGCCCTGGGTGTCGAGGTCGAGCGAGTCCGGCTCGTCCTCCAGGAGCCAGTCGGCGCGGTCGAGTTGGCCGCGCGCGGGCGGGGTGGTCGGGGACAGCTTGAGCTTCGCGGCGTCGGCGGGCTTGCCACCGAGGGCGGAGGTGTCGGCTCCGGCGCAGCCCGCGGTGGCGAGGAGGGCGAGCGCGGCACATCCGGCGCCGACGGCGCGGGGGCCGGGGCGCGGGGGCCGCTTCGGGCGCTTCGTGGTCATCTGGCTTCTCCGTACGGGCCGTCGTAGAGGTTCCACGGGAGGTGCTGGTAGTCGCGGTCGCAGGGGGTGCCCGCGGTGACGCGGTAGTCGCCGGTGGTCAGGTCCACGCAGGAGGAGACGAGGGTGGCCCAGTGCTTGAGGGGCGGGCGGCGCGGGTCGGGGTGGGTGCACAGCGACTCGGGGTGGCCCAGGTGGTCGGACATGGCCTGTTTGATGATCTTCAGGGACTCGTCGGGCCCGGTGGCGGCGCGCAGGGCGCGCAGGCCCTGCTCGGCGCGCGGGACGCGGATCAGCGAGTCCGGGGACATCGGGCGGTACTCGGCGGCCAGGGCGGCGGGGACTCCGGCCTGGTAGTGGTTGCCGTGCACGAGGAGTCCGTCGGTCGGATACATCCAGCCGTGTCCGGCGGGCGTCGTCTCCAGGTCGATGGCGAAGCCCTCGCGGCAGGTCAGCAGGGCGTTCGAGGCGATGTGGGCGCGGGTGCGGCAGAGCACGTCGACGGCGTCGGTGATGACGTGCCGGTCCAGGACGTCGCGCCGTACGACGGTCTGCGGCAGGCCGACCGCGTCGCTGAAGCGGCCGCCGAGGCCGTTGGCGTTGAGCGCGATCCCGGCGGAGTTGGCGCCCTGGCGGCCGATCTGGCCGGCCTCCACCTGCATGATCAGGGTGGGCTTCGGGGGCTGGACGACGCGCAGCATCACGACGGTGTCGGCGACTGAGGCCCGCCAGTCCCAGTTCTGGCCGGCGTAGACGTGGCCGTCGCCGCTGGCCTCGCCGTAGGCGGCGAAGGAGGTGCAGCCGTCGGGGGGCTCTTCCGCCGTACCGGAGGACGCCCCTCCCACCCCCGGGGTGGCCATGTCCTTGAACGACCGGTCGTAGATCACCTCACCGCGGGCGTTCAGGGCGAGGACGTCCAGGAGTCCGACGCCCGCGCCCTCGGCGATGCCGCGCATCTCCTCGACGAGGTGCGGCGCGTGGCCCTCGACCGGCTTGAGCCAGCGGGCGGCCCGGTCCGTCACCTGGTCCCAGGTCAGCCCGGCCGACTGGCCGAACGCGGCCTCGTAGTAGGCGAGCGCCGTGTGCAGCTGGGGGCGGACCGCCTCGCCGTACTGGCGGCCGCGGGCGGTGGGGGTGCCGGAGATCTCGACGACCGGGAGCGTTCTGGACGGGTCGGCCCCGAGCGGGTCGGTCGGGCGTGCGGGGGTGGTGCGCGGTGCCATGCTTCTCCTCGCGACGGAGAGGTCCCCGGGGCCGCCGTCCTGTAACGTCGGTTACGGAACTCTCTCTCCTTGGAATGCGTAGTCCAGGAGAGTAACGGGCATCACAGGGGAGTCAAGAGCTGTAATGAAGATTTCAGGGTCGCGCGAGGGCGAGGAGGGTGCCGCGGGCGGCGGGGGCTGTGCGCCGGGGCTTGCCGGTGACGGCGGCAGCGGCGCCCCGGGGCCCGCCGGGGACGGTGCCGCCGGGGGGCTCGCGCGGCTGCGGGCCGCCGTGCGGGACCAGTGGGAGACGCTGTCCGCGTCCGAGCGCGCGGTGGCGCAGTATCTGGCGGGGGCGCCCGCCGAGTCGCTGCTCTTCGCGTCCGCGCAGGAGCTGGGGTCGGCGAGCGGGACGAGCAACGCCACGGTCGTCCGGGCCCTCCAGCGCCTGGGGTACGCGGGCCTGCCCGCGCTCAAGCGCGACCTCACGGCCGACTTCACCTCCAGCGTCGCGCCCGAGGTGCGGCTCGCCCAGCGCATCGCGCACGTGGGGCGGGACCTCGGCGGCATCTGGGACGAGGTGTTCGACGAGGCCCAGGACCGCATCGGGCACGCCCGCCGTCTCACCTCGGACGAGGCGCTGCGCACGGCGGTGGGCGCGCTCGCCGAAGCGGGCGAGATCCACTGCTTCGGCGTCGCCGCGTCCGAACTGGCCGCGCGACACCTGGCGCTGGCGCTCGGCCGCATCGGGCGGCGGGCGCGGCACGTGGGGGCGACCGGGTTCACGCTCGCCGACGACCTACTGGCGCTGCGGCGGGGCGACGCCGTCGTCATCTTCCAGCCCGGACGGGCCCTGCCGGAGCTGGCGGTGCTCATCGACCGGGCGCGGGCCGTGGGAGCGCGGGTCGTCCTCGTGACGGACGAGCTGGCGGAGACCTACGGCGCCACGGTGGACGCCGTGCTCACGGCACCGCACACGCCGACGGGGATCACCACCGAGGCGCTCACCGCTCTCGTCGTCGCGGACGTGCTGCTCCTCGCGCTGACCACGCTGGACGAGGCGCGGGCCGTCGACACGTCACACCAACTCACCGCGCTGCGGGAGCAGTTGCTGGAGCCGAGGCGACGGAGGGGCTGAACGCACGCGGGACGCACGCGCCGGACGCCTCACACGTGCTGCATCACCAGGACGAACGTCGTGCCCGGCGCCAACGCCTCGTACGCGTGCGGGACATCCCCCCGGTACGACATGTAGTCACCGGGGCGCAGCTCCACCCTCTCGCCGTCCGGGCCCGCGGACAGCAGGCCCGTACTGACGATCAGGTGCTCCACCGAGCCCGGGATGTGCGGCTCGGACTCGCGCACGGAGCCCGGCTCCATCGCGCCGTGGTAGATGTCGCGCCGCACGCCGGACGGGCCCGCCGAAAGGAGCGTGCCCGCGTACGAGGCCTGCTCGGCGCGCATCGTCGGGCCCTCGCCCGCGCGGATCACCGTCACGGCGGGGCCCGGTGACTCGACGAGCACGCTGAACGGCACGCCGAGGGCCACCGCGAGCGCCCAGAGCGTCTCGATGCCCGGGTTGCCCGTGGCCGCCTCCAGCTGGGAGAGCGTGGACTTGGCGATTCCGGCGCGTTTGGCCAGCTCGGAGAGGGAGAGGCCGGCCCGGGTGCGCTCCCGGCGCAGGGCGGCGGCGATCCACTCCCTCGGCAGCCGCGCAGGCGTGGCGGCGGCCTTGTCGTCTTCGGTCATGCGGTGCGCTCCGCTCCCCTGCGCTCTTCGGCTTCCGGATCAGCCATGACCAGGGCAGCCCCTGCCCTGGACCCGCCGCATCCCGAACCCTTCACGTCCTGGACTCCTCACGCCCCGGACCCCTTCCGGCGCCCGCTCGCGCGCGGGCCATTCCGTTCGGCACAGGGTACCAATCGTTCGGCTTGACGAACGCTTCCCGATCTGGCCATGCTACGCGGCATGCGTTCGCCACACCGAACGGATGGCCCCGCAGACCGAACGACGGGGTTCGTCCGGCTCTCCGACCTGCCCCCGGGCGTCCTGCGGGACATCGCCCTCGTCTGGGCCGCCGACCTCGTCGTCGGCGTCTCCTTCGGCGCGATCGCCGTCGCGGACGGCCTGCCGCTCTGGGTCCCGGTCGCCATGTCCCTGCTCGTGTACGCGGGCTCCGCCCAGTTCAGCGCCGTCGCCGTACTGGCGGGTGGCGGCGGCGCCGCGGCCGCCGCGGCCACCGGGCTGCTGCTCAACTCCCGTACGGCGGCCTTCAGCCTGGCCGTCGCCGACAGCCTGGGCCGGTCCTGGGCGGCACGCCTCGTGGGCGCGCACCTGATCACCGACGAGACGGCGGCGTTCGTCCTCGCCCAGCCGGACCGGAGGAGCCGGAAAGCCGCGTTCTGGATATCGGGGCTCGGCCTCTTCGCCGCGTGGAACGTGAGCGTGCTCGCGGGCGCGCTCGCCGGGTCGGCGCTCGGCGACACCGGACGGTTCGGGCTGGACGCCGCGTTCCCCGCGGTGCTGCTCGCCCTGGTCATGCCCGCCCTGCGGGACAGCGGCAACGCGCGCCGCGCCGGGGCCCTCGGCGCGGTGATCGCCGTCGCGGCCACGCCGGTCCTGCCCGCAGGGGCGCCGGTGCTGCTCGCGCTGCTGGGGCTCGTGGCGATGCGGAGGGGGTCGGGCCGGAGGACGGCCTCCACGGCCGCGGTGACGGGCGCGGCCCCGACCTCGGCCCAGGCAGCCCCGGCCCAGGCCGCCCGGGCCCAAGCCGCCCAGGCCCAGGCCGCCCCGCCCCAGGCCGCCCAGGCCCCGACTCACGTCGAGACCGAGGCCCTCGAAGGTCCCGCTGCCGAGCCCGCCCCCGCCTCCCCGGGAACCCCCTCATGAACGCCTACCTCCTCTGCGTCCTCGTCCTCGCCGCCGGCACCTACGCCTTCCGCCTGGCCGGACCCCTCCTCCACGGCCGCCTCGAACTGCCCGTCCGCGTACAGGAGTTGCTGACCGTCGGCGCGACCGTGCTGCTCGTCGCGCTGCTCGCCACCGGTGCGCTCACCGAGGGGCAGGGGTTCGCGGGCTGGGCGCGCCCGCTGGGGGTGCTGGTCGGGGGCGTACTCGCGTGGCGGCGCGCCCCGTTCGCGTTCGTCGTGGTGGGCGCGGCGGGGGCGACGGCGCTGCTGCGCCTCGTGGGCGTCCCCTAGCCGGCTTCCCCCGCGTACAGCCTCTCCACCACCCCCGCGTACCGCTCCACCACCGCACGCCGCCGCACCTTCAGGCTCGGCGTCAGGAGCCCGTCCGCCACCGAGAAGTCCTCATCCAGGACAGCGAATGTCCGGATCATCGCCGGACGCGACACCTGTGCGTTCGCCGCGTCGACCGCTTCCTGGACGAGGGCGCGGACCCTCGGGTCGGCCGACACCGGCTCGGTGAGGGTCAGGCCCGACCGGGACGCCCAGCCCGCGACCTCCTCCGCGTCGAGGGTGATCAGGGCGACGGGGTGGGGCCGCCGGTCGCCCACCATGACCGCGCGGGAGACGAACCGGGAGGCCTGGATGGCGAGTTCGGTCAGGGACGGGGTGAGGTTCTTGCCCGCCGAGGTGATGATGAGGTCCTTCTTGCGGCCGGTGATGCGCAGATAGCCGTCCTCGTCGAGGGCGCCCAGGTCACCGGTGTGCAGCCAGCCCTCGTCGTCGAGGGCGGCGCGGGTGGCGGGCTCGTCGGCGTGGTAGCCGGGGAAGACGTTGGCGCCGCGGGCGAGCACTTCGCCGTCGTCCGCGATGCGCACCTCGCAGCCCGCGACGGGCCGCCCCACGGATCCGTACCGCACGGCACCCGGGTGGTTGAGGCTGATGACGCCGCCGGACTCGGTCATCCCGTACCCCTCGAAGACCCGGATGCCGCAGGCCCGCAGGAAGTCCAGGACGTGCGGGGCGATCGGCGCGCCGCCGGTCAGCGCCCACCGCACGCGCCCGCCGAATGCCTGCCGGACCGGCCCGTACAGGGTCTTGTCGGCGGCCTCGTACGCGTCGCGGAGCTCGTCGGGCAGGGCCCCGTCGGCCGCGAGCACCCCGATCCGTACCGCCTCCTCGAACCGCTCGCGCCCGCCCTCCTGCGACTCGGCGAGCGAGAGCACCACCGAGTGGACCTTCTCGAACAGGCGCGGCACGGACGGCAGGTGCGTGGGCCGCACCTCGGCCAGCTCGGCGACGACGTCCTCGATCCGGCCGCCGAAGTACACGAGCGTGCCGCCCTCGATGAGGGTGGTGAACTCGATGAGCTGCGCGAGGAGATGGGCGAGCGGCAGGTAGAGGTACGTGGCGTCGCCCGGTCCGCCCTCGATCAGCGGCAGCGAGGCGTCCTGGACGGCGCCGATGTTGCCGTGGGTGAGGACGCAGCCCTTGGGGGGTCCGGTGGTGCCGGAGGTGTAGATGATGGTGGCGGGGTCGCCGGGGGTGCGGGCGTGGGCGCGGGCGAGCAGGTCGTCGGCCGGGGCGTCGGTTCGGTCCGGCGGCGCATCGGCCTGGTCCGGCGGCGCATCGGCCTGGTCCGGCAGCACGTCGGTGGCGCCGGGTGCGGCTCCCGCGTACGCCTCCGCCCCCGTCATCACCACCACCCGGCGCACCCCCGGCAGCTTTCCCCGCAGCCGCTCCACCTTCGCCGCCTGGGCCGCGTCCTCGCAGAGCACCACGGAGGCCCCGGAGTCGCCGAGCACCCAGGTCACCTCGTCGTCGCCCGCCGTCGGGTACACCGGCACCACGACCGCGCCCGCGGCGAAGGCCCCGAAGTGGGCGTACGTCCACTCCACGCGGGTCTCGGCGAGGATGGCCACGCGGTCGCCGGGGACGACGCCAAGGCCGAGGAGGGCACGGCCCACGTCGCGCACGGCGGCGCGCAGCCCCTCGTACGACACCTCCCGCCAGCCGCCGCCCCGCTTGAACCGCAGCGCGGGCAGCCCGCCGTGGCGGTCGGCCGCCCACTCCGCGAGGACGGACAGGGTCCGGGGGCGTTCGGCCTGCGGCGGCGCGGGAGGGGGAGTCATGGTTCGACGCTAGGGAGGGGCGGGGGCCCGGTGGGATGACGGGAAACGTCAGCGGTGTTGGCCGGGGTGCTCAGGGGGTGTCGGGGCGGCCGGGCTCAGGCCCTTTCGCCCATGGCTGCGCGAAGCCAGTCGAGCGGCGTCTGGGCCAGCAGTTCATCAGCGAGCCGTTGCCCGGACTCCGTGACGATGCGGGCGCGGCTGTTGTCGATCCACCGCTGCGCGCTGGCGTATCCCTGGCCTCTGTACTCCAGGCCCTGGAGCATGCACTCCAGCTTGTCGGCGTCACGCGCGCAGATGGCCTCGGGCGACTCCTTCGCCTCGTACTCGGCGACCAGGGCGCGCACAGCGGTGCGCAGGACCTCGGGCATCCCGGCCGTCTGGTCGGCGGTCACCGCCTCGGCGTCTCCTGGGGCCGCGTACTTCTTGCCCAGGTGGTTCACATCGCCCGTGCGTGTCTCCTGGGAGTCGTGCCACACCGCCATGTGAGCCGCTCGGGCCGCGTCGGCGCCCTCCAGCGTCGCGATGACGGAGGCGATGACGGATGTTCGCCACGCGTGCTCGGCCACGCTCTCGGGGTCCCGAACGCCCGCCATCCACCAGCCCGTCCGGCGCGCGGACTTCAGCGTGCCCGCCTCCCACAGGAAGTGGGCGACCTCTTTCAGGTCCTGGTCAGCCACGGTGTCCCCTTTCACGCCTCGGCGAGGCGGATTGCGTACCGAATGCCCTCCAGCTCACGCCGAGCCTGCGGGGCGAGCTGCAAGTCATCCAACATCACGGGGAGTCGCTCGCGCAGGGCGGCGCTCGCGGCCGACGGCGTGCGCAGCAACTTCGGGCGCACGGCCACGAGTGTCCACAGCGTGTGGACGTTGAGGTCGAAGAACCCGTGTCGGGGAGTGAGCCCGCGGACCAGGTGGGCCAGAAGACGGTCGCCCTGCCAGGGACCAGGCGTCGGCGAGGCGATGAAGTCGTCCGACAACTGGATGTGAGTCGCCTCCCCGATCCAGTACGCCCAGTAGTTCAGGTTCGCCGCCTCGGCCGTGTCGTCGTCCCCGAGGGTGCGGGTGATGAAATGCGTCATCCGGCCTCGGTCGCCTTGGCGGGCCTCGAAGGCGGCGACGGAACGGGAGTTGAGCCAGCGGCTCAGCCAGTCATCCGGCCGTTCGAGTCGCTGCTGGTGGGCCAGCCACTCGGAGGTGTCGGCGGCCCGGTCGAACCCGGCGAGGTACAAGGCCTGCCGCCGGAGCAGGAAGTCGCTGCCGCCCCGGGCCTGTTCGGCTGTCTGGCGCATGCGGGTGAAGAATCGGGCACGGTCATCCGGGGCCAGTTCCGGCGCCGTCGGTACGGGGCCGCGGCGGGGACGCGACGGCGTGGGGAGGTTCCGTACGGATGCGGGCGCGACGCCGTTGAGCGGCCACGTCAGTACCTCGACGAGGTCTCGCTGCATGACCCAGGCGCCCAGGGGGCTGGCGTCGGTGGCCGCCTCGTCATCGAGGGCGTCGGCCAGCAGGACGTCGGCCTCCATGGCCCGGTCGAGGGCAGTCAGCAGCTTGGCTGCCGCGCCCATGCGCATCATCCGGTGCCGGTGGACAAACATCTGCCCGACCGGTACCGACGTGAGCGGGCGCCGCCCCGACTCCCAGCCGGCGATGGTGTCGGGCGAAACTCCGAAGGCTTCGGCGAAGCCGTCCTGCGTGTGCCCCAACTGCTCACGGATCACGCGGAAGACGTACCCCGAGACGATGCCCGCGCGGGCGCGTTCGGGCATTCCCCGACCACCGGTCAGGGTTGGCCGCGCGCGGTGCTCCATGATGCCCCCTTGCCCGCCTCGAACGGGCCCTTACCCGTACCTACGGTCACTTCTGGCGGCGATCACCACTGCCTACTGTCAAGGAGTAATGAACAGCAACTCAGCGTAGTGGGAGTGGTGTCGCCATGAATGCCGTAGAACGCATCTCGTCCGATCGTGGAGAGGGTTCGATCGCCGCCTGGCTCGCAGGAGCCGACCCCCACCCGGACACCGTCCACCTCGCATGGGCCCGCCAAGGCCTCGCCCTGCTCCCCCTCGGCCGCCGCTTCGACGCGATCCGCGTCCCCGCCGAGCGAGTCCACGCCGCCGTGGGCAGCGACGAGCCGGGGGCGGTCGCGGTGTTCCTGGCCGACTGGCTCGACGGCCCCGTCATCCGTGACGTCCGCAGCGCCTGCGGCCCGTACTACGTCCTCGTCGCCACGGACGCCGCGTGGCACGGAGCCGAGGAACGACTCAGCACGCACACTCTCCTCGGCGTGCCCCGCCTCGGCCACCCCCTCACGACGCTGACCCGGTGGGTGGTCCCGCCGTCGGCGCCCGGCGACCTGTGCGCCCCCGTCCACCTGGCCGCACTCCTGCTGACGGCCGACCCACTGCGGACGGTGGCCCCGTGAACGCCACGACGCCCGACCTCGACGAACAGGCGACGAAGCTCTACCGGAACTACCTTGGCCACCTGTGGGGTTGCCCCTCCTGCCGGACGGCGCACTACTGCGCCGTCGGCAACCACATGCGCCGGGCGTGGAAGGCGGCTCAGAGTGCTTCCGTGCACGCCCATCGGGCGGCACGCGCCGGAGGGGCGCGGTGAGGCGTGAAAGGACCGAGCGATCATGACAGTTGGAGGAGCCCCGCGATGCCCCGGAACACACTCAGCTTTGACGAACTCTTCGAGGCCGCGCAGCGCTCGGCGGTGCACCTGGAGATGCGGGACCAGTACGCCGTCGGTGACGAGGCCGAGGACTTCCATTCCTGGCTACGAACCGGCCGTCGGGACGTCGACCCCGGCTCGGCGTACTGGGCGCCCTGGGTCGACATGATCTCCGGGGCGGTCGCCCGCGGCGTGGTCGTGCGCCGCGCGCGGATCGTCTCCGAACCGGTCACCGACTACATCCGCTACGAGCACGCCGGGGCCGTCGTCAATGCCGCAGCCGGGGAACAGGTCAGGTGGCTGCCCCGGCCCCGTGCGGTCGACTTGATGCTGCCGGGCGCCGACCTGTGGATCTTCGACGGGACGCGCGTGCTGTTCAACCACTTCACCGGTGACGGGAACTGGGCCGACCCGGCCATGGAGCTGCGTTCCGAGCCGGTCATCGTCAAGCAATGCGCGGACGCGTTCGAAGCCGTCTGGGACCGCGCCATTCCGCACGAGCGGTACGAGATCCACTGAGTCCGCCGCGCACCCCCGCCCCCCCTTCTTGTCCGCGCCCCCGCCAGCTACCGTCGACGCCATGGCGAGGCGGACGATCACCGTGCACCATGTGCGGGCCGTGCTGCGCGGGGCCGAGCGCGCGGGCGTCGACACCGTGCCGCTGCTGCAGGCCGCGCAGATACCGCCGCTGCTGCTCGGGGACGACCGGGCGAGGGTGACGGCCCCTCAGTTCGCCCGCCTCTTCCGGGAGTTGTACCGAGCGACGGACGACGAGTTCCTGGGGCTCGGCTCGTCGCCGAGCAGGCCGGGGACGTTCGCGATGATGTGCTACGCCGCGCTCGGCTGCCGCGATCTGGGGGCGGCGATGGAGCGCGGGGTGACGTTCTACGGGCTGTTCCCCGGCGGCCCCGACCTCGCCCTGACCCGCACGGACGACGGCGTCGTCTTCACCGTGCGCAACGACCTCGACCAGGACTTCTTCCTCGCCGAGTGCCTGGTCATCATCTGGCACCGGCTGTGCAGCTGGCTGATCGGCCGCCGCATCGAGCTGCGCTGGGCCGACTTCGGGCATCCGCCGCCCCCGCACAAGGACGAGTACGAGGAGCTGTTCGGCTGCCCCGTCCGGTTCGGCGCGGAACGCACGGGTGCCGGGCTCGCCCCGCACTGGCTGGCCGCGCCGCTGGTGCGGGACGAGGACGCGCTGACGGCGATGTTGAGCCGGGCCCCGTTCGACCTGCTCTCGCGGCGGGAGTACGGGACGACGGTCGCCGAGCAGGTACGGCGGGCGCTCGCCGTGGCGCTGCGGGACTCGCCACGCCTTCCGTCCCTCGGCGAGATCGCGGCGCGGCTCGCGGTCAGCCCGGCGACGCTGCGCCGCAGGCTCGCGCAGGAGTCGACGTCGTACCAGCGGCTGAAGGACGCGGTGCGCAGGGACGCGGCGATCGCGGGGCTCGTGGAGGGGCGCGAGCCGATCGCGCGGCTCGCGGCGCGGCTCGGCTTCTCCGAGGACACGGCGTTCCACCGGGCGTTCCGCAGGTGGACGGGGACCACGCCGGGGGCGTACCGGGCGCAGGCGCCGGGCGGGCAGGAGCGCGCGGGGTGAACAGGGCGGGGTGAACAGGGCGGGGTGAACAGGGCGGGGTGAACAGGGCGGGGTGAACAGGACTGCGGGAGCCGAGGGGGCCGACGCGCCGGACGCCGCCGGGGCCGGTTCACCGCCGCGTGCGGCCGGGGCTGATACACCAGGTCAACGAAGCTGAGCGTTCCCGTCAGGCCGGAACTTACTCAGGAGTCACTACGGTCGACGCCTGTACCCGAGCTCTTCTTCCTCGACCCGCTCTTCTCCCTCGACCCGCTCTTCTCCCTCGACCCGCTGTCTCCCTCGACCCGCTCGACCTTTCTTTCCCCCACGAACAGTTGGGAGAGCCGCATGCACCTACCCACCAGCTTCAGAGCCGTTGCCCTCGTGGCCGCCGCGGGCCTGGCGGCCGCGACCCTCACGACCACCGCGCACGCGCAGGACACGAAGGGCGCCGCCGAGGACCGGGCCCCTGCCGCCGCCCCCGGCGACATCGTCAGCTCCGAGCCGAGCGCCTTCCACCCGCTGCCCGGCCAGCCCACGAACACCAAGGCCTGGAAGATCCACTACCGCTCGACCACGGCGAAGGGCGCGCCGAACACCGTCTCCGGCACGGTCATCGTGCCGCAGGACGGCCGCACGGGCCCGCGCCCGCTCATCACGTACGCCGTCGGCACGGTCGGCGTCGGCGACCACTGCGCGCCGAGCGCCGGGTTCCCCCGCGGCACCACGATGGAGGCGAACCTCATCCAGCAGCTGACCCTGCGCGGCTGGGCGGTCGCCGTGACCGACTACGAGGGCCTCGGGACGCCCGGCGACCACACGTACACGGTGGGCAGGGCGGAGGGCCAGGCGGTCCTCGACGCCGCGCGCGCCGCGATCCGGCTGCCCGGGGCGGGCCTGTCGAAGGACTCGCCGGTCGGCATCATGGGCTACTCGCAGGGCGGTCAGGCCTCCTCGTGGGCGGCCGAGCTCCACGGCTCGTACGCCCCCGAACTCAAGGTCAAGGGCACGGCGACCGGCGGTGTGCCCGGGGACCTGGAGAAGGTCGCCGCGTTCAACGACGGCTCGTACGGCTCGGGCCTGATCTTCATGGCGGCGATCGGCCAGAACGCGGCGTTCCCCGAGCTGAAGCTGGACTCGTACCTGAACCCGGCGGGCAAGGCGCTCATCGGCGCGCTGCGCAACAGCTGCGTGGCGGACGGGGCGGTCCTCGGCTCGTTCAAGCGGATCAAGGACCTGACGGTCAAGAACCCCCTCGACCAGCCGGACTGGCAGCAGCGCCTGCGCGAGTCCCGGGTCGGCACCCGCGCCCCCGACGCACCGGTGTACCTCTACCACGCCCTCGCCGACGAGCTGATCCCGTACGGCGTCGGCACCCAGGTCCGCAAGGACTGGTGCGCGCGGAAGGCGAACGTGGAGTGGCACACCGTCCCGCTCGGTGAGCACGTCACCGGCGTCATCACGCAGTCGCCGCTGGCGGCGCAGTGGCTGGCGGAGCGGTTCGCGGGGAAGCCGGCGAAGGGCAACTGCTAGCGGGGACCGGTCCGGCCTCCGGGCGAAGCCGTCCGCCTGCGGGTGGGCGGCTTCGCCGTTTCCGTACGCGGCAGCAACCGCCCCGAGAGCCCCGCCGTCACCAGGAGCGTCACGCCGACCACCACGAGCCCCTGCCGCATCCCCGCCACCGCGAAGCCGGACCCGCCGTCACCGCCACCGATGAGGGCGCCGAACAGGGCCACCGACAGGGCTCCGCCGGTCTGGCGCAGGGAGTTGAGGAGGCCGGACGCCGTGCCCGCGCGGTGGCCGGGGACCGTGTCGAGGAGCAGGGCCGTGAGCGCGGGGACGGCGAGCGCGCCGCCGACGCCGGTCGGGGCGAGGAGCAGCAGGACCAGCCACAGGGGTGTGTCCGCGGCGAGCGGAAGAAGCGCGAACATGGCGGCCGCGAGGATGAGTTGGCCGGTCACGATGACCGGGCGGCGGCCGACGCGCTCGGCGAGGCGCGGCGAGACGAGGTTCGTCGAGGTGATGAGGACGGCGAGCGGCACGAACATCAGGCCCGTCGTGATGCCCGACATGCCGAGCAGCTCCTGGCAGTACAGGCCGAGCAGGAACACCACTCCGTAGAAGCCCGCGTTCACGGCGAAGCCGACCGCGAGGGAGACGCCGACCTCGCGCCGCCGCAGCAGGGGCAGCGGCACCATGGGGGCGCGGTGGCGCTTCTCGGCGGCGTGGAAGGCGAGCCCGGCGGCGGCCGTGACCGCCAGCGCCACCAGGACGGCCGGGTCTGTCCAGCCCGCGTGGCCGCCCTCGATGACGGCGTACGCGAGTCCGGCGAGGGCCAGGACGGCGGTGAGCTGGCCCGGCACGTCCAGCGGTGCCGGGCGGCGCGGGGACGGCGCGACCCGGGCGAGCAGCGCCAGGATCAGCGCGCCCACCGGCAGGTTCAGGAGGAACACCGCGCGCCAGCCCACCGTCTCGGACAGCACCCCGCCGAGCACGGGCCCCGCGGCCATCGCGACCGAGCCGCCGACCGTCCACAGCGCGATGGCGCGGGCCCTGCGCCGCGGGTCGTCGTACGCCTGCCGGATCAGCGCGAGCGAGGCGGGCATGACGACCGCCGCCGCCGCGCCCTGCGCCACCCTCGCCGCGATCAGCCACCCGATGCCGGGCGCGAGCGCGCAGGCCAGTGAGGCCAGGGCGAACAGGGCCGTCCCCCAGGCGTACGCGCGCCGCGCCCCCGTCCGGTCCGAGAGCGCACCCGCGGAGATCATCAGCGCCGCGAACATCAGCGTGTACGCGTCCACGACCCACTGCAGTCCCGTCATGCCGCCGCGCAGGTCGGCCCGGATGCCGGGCAGCGCGATGTTCACCGCGGACACGTCGACCGTGATGACGGTGAAGCCGAGCAGGGCGGCGACGAGGGCGAGGGCGGGGCGCTCGGGCCGGGCGGGCGCCGCGGGCCGCGCGAGGGGTGCGGGCCGCGCGAGGGGTGCGGGCGCGTTCGACGCGAGGGCCGGTGCTGTCGGGGGCCGGGCCTCCTCGGCCTTGCGGACGCGCTGGTCCGGGCGGAGGACGGAGGTCATGGCGGGCCTTTCGGTACGAGGGGCACGGGGGGACGGTGAGGGCGTGAGGGCGTGGGGGCGCGGCGACGTAGCGACGTCGGGGCTCGGGGATGCGGAATCCAGGACAGGAACTGACCTGGACTCACGATCCCCCCGCTCGCACACGTCCGGCAGACCGCACCGTTCCTGGCCCTGACACGGCCCCCCACATCGGCGCCGTCTCACGGACACTGGACCCATGACCCATGGCACGCCCCCGGCGAGAAACGGCACCGAGCTCGGCCGCTACCTGCGCGCACGCCGCGCCCAGGTCAGCCCCGCGGAAGCGGGCCTCCCCGCCGGTACGGGGCTGCGCCGCACCCCAGGCCTGCGCCGCGAGGAGCTGGCGACGCTCGCCGGGGTGAGCGTCGACTACTACACGCGCCTGGAGCGCGGCCGCGAGACCAACCCCTCACCTGCCGTGATCGACGCCCTGGCCAGGGCGCTGCGGCTGAGCGGCGACGCCCACGAGCGGATGCACGAGCTCGCCGAGCTCGCCTCGGGCCGCCTGACCGAGCCGCCGCCCACCACCGACTTCGCGGTGCGCGACTCCGTCGTCCGGATGCTGGAGGCCCTGCGCCCCCTGCCCGCGTACGTGGTCAGCCCGCACAACTACCTGCTCGCCGCGAACACCCCGGGCCGCCGTCTGATGCCGGGCGTGTGGGACTGGCCGGCCGCGCAGCGCAACGTGACCCGCTATCTCTTCCTGCACCCCGTGGGCCGGGAGCTCTACGTGCCCTGGGAGGAGACCGTCGCGCAGTCGGTGGCGCACCTGCGGGCGGTCGGCGGCCGCGACCCGGACTCGCCGCAACTGGCCGCCCTGGTGGGTGAGTTGTGCCTGAAGTCGCCGGAGTTCGCCCGCATGTGGGACCGGTACGAGGTGCGGGAGCGCGGCGGCGGCATCAAGCGCTTCGCCCACCCCAAGGCGGGACCCATGACGCTGACGTACGAGGTGATGAGGCTGGCCCGGACGGGCGGGCAGCGCCTGGTCACGTACCAGGCGGAGCCGGGCAGCGCGGACGAGGCGGCGATGCTGAGCCTGGACACGGCGGCCCGCACGGCACCGCCGCACCCGTAGCCCTCCCCGTCACTCCGCCGCGCACGAACTCCCGTTCTTCGGCATCTGCTTGTACAGCAGGAACGCGTCCACCTTGTCCTTCACGCACTTCGAGCCGAAGTAGCCGGTGTGCCCGTCGCCCCTGTTGTCGAGGACGACGGCGGAGGAGCCGAGCCGTTCGGCGGTCTCCACCGTCCAGCGGTAGGGGGTGGCGGGGTCGCCGCGGGTGCCGACGAGCAGGAACTTCGGGGTGTCGACGTCGCGTACGTCCTCGCGGATGTAGTCCGTGCCCGCGGGCCGCCCGAAGCAGAGCAGCACGGGCAGCAGCATCGACTTGCCGAAGACGGGCGACGCCTGCTCGAACTCCTCCTGGAGACGGCCGACTTCCCGCTCGACGCGCTTGGCGTCCGGCCGGTCGGGGTCGTCCGCGCAGTTCACGGCCATGAGCGCGGCGGACGAGTTGTCCGCGGGGACCTCCGTACGCCCGCCGGAGGCCCGCTGCTCCCCCATCGAGCCGCCCATCCGGATGAGCGCCCGCGGGTCGCCGTCGGCGAGCAGCGAGCCGAGCGCCTGGGACAGGGCGGGCCAGGCCTGCCTGCTGTAGAGCGCGCTGCCGAGCACGCTCACCACGTCCTGCCCGGTGAACTCCTGGCCGTCCATGGACCGCAGCGGATACGCGTCGAGGTCGTCGATGAGCTTGGTCATGGCGTGCCGGGCGTTGCGCGAGTCCTCGCCGAACACGCAGCCCGCGTTCTTCGTGCACCACAGCAGGAAGTTGTCCAGGGCGGTCTGCCGCCCCTCCGCGCCGACCAGGGCCTGCTCGGCCACGTCCTCCGTCAGCGTGTCCACGCCGTCGAGGACCATCCGGCCGACCTTCTTCGGGAACTGCGCCGTGTACACCGCGCCGAGCCGGGTGCCGTACGAGAAGCCCAGGTAGTTGAGCTTCTTGTCGCCGAGGGCCGCGCGCATGACGTCGAGGTCGCGGGAGACGTTCACGGTGCCGATGTACGGCAGGACGGGGCCGGACTCCTTCGCGCACTTCGCGGCCGTCGCGCGCAGCTCCTCAAGGACCGCGGCGGCGTCGCCGGGGTCCTCCACGTCCGCGCCGGGCTCCGGGTCCTTGCCGCAGGTCACGGGCTCGCTGAGGCCCACGCCCCGCGGGTCGAAGCCCACGACGTCATAGCCCTTGCCGACGTAGCCGAAGTCCTTCTTGGCACCCGCGAGGCCCGCGACGCCCGCCCCGCCGGGGCCGCCGAAGTTCACCAGGAGCGAGCCGCGCTTGTCGCCGCTGGACTTGATCTTCAGGAGGGCGAGCCGGACGGTGCCCCGGCCGGGGTCGGCGTAGTCCAGCGGGACCGTGACCTTGCCGCAGTTGACGTCCTTGTCCTTGGTCACGTCCTCCGACAGGTTCTGCACGTCGGGCTTGCAGGCCGCCCACTTGATCTTCTGCGTGTAGAAGCGCTTGAGATCGGGCTTCGCGGGCCCGGACGGGTCGGCCGCCGCGGGCAGGCCGGCCACGGCCAGAGCGAGGGCTGCGACGGCGGTGAGCGCGGGTGTGCTGCGCACAGCGACCTCCATGAGGTGCGGTTCCCCTCCGGTCACCCTAGGCGTCCACGGCCCGCCCCGCCCGTTCAGCCCAGTCACGCTCCGTGTTCACCAAGGACCCGTCCGGCCCCGGCGCCCGCCCCCGGAACGCGCCGGTACGAGGCTCCTCACCACCTCGATCGTTCACCGGCCGCCCCCTCGACCAGCCCCTGACCCCCAAGTAACCTTACTGGGAAGTAAATTCAGCACCGAGCCAGGAGCTTGCCCCATGGCCGACCGCTACGCGACCTTCACCCACACCGCCCCCGGCCGCTTCCTGGCCCGCAGACTCGGCCTGCCCCAGCCGGTTCCGCTGCGCCGCTGGACGCCCCGGCACCCGGCGCTCGAAGGCCCGGTCCTGCTCCTGACGGCGGGCGACATCCCGCTCCCCGGCCTGCACGAGAGCCTCACGCGCACCGGCCTGCCCCCGCACAGCGGCCCGCTCGGCAACCGCCGCCCGGCCGCCGTCGTACTGGACGCGACCGGCGTCAGCACGGTTGCGGCGCTCATGGACGTGCACGCCACGCTGCACCCCGTCGTCCGCTCCATAGCCCCCTGCGGGCGCGTACTGGTCCTGGGCGCGCCCCTGTCCCCCGCCGACCACCACCAGGCGGCGGCGCAGCAGGCCCTGGAGGGCTTCGTCCGCTCCCTCGGCAAGGAGCTGGGCGGAGGCAGGACGGCCCAGCTCGTCCGCACGCCGTCGGCACCCGCCGCCGAGGCGACGCTGCGCTTCCTGCTCTCGCCGAAGTCGGCGTACGTGAGCGGGCAGGTGGTGGAGGTCGAGGAGATGTCGGATTACGTGGACGAGGCGGTGGAGGCGGTGGAGGCGGCAGGGGGTGCCGGGGCTGCGGGCGCTGCCGGGGCTGCTGAGGCAAGTGGGTCCGCCGAGGTTTCCGGGGCTGCCGGGGCTGCCGACACCGCAGACGCCGCCGTAGACGCAGGTGCCGCCGTAGACGCAGGTGCCGCAGATGCCGCAGATGCCGCAGGTGCCGAGTCCGCCGGGGGCGCGAAGCGCACGACGCCCGCCGAGGACGCGCGGGTCACCGCCGCTCCCTCCGACACCACTGCCCCCTCCGGCACCACCACCCCCTCCGGCACCGTCGTCCATCTCCCCCACCCCGCCCGCCCGTTGGCGGGCCGCACCGCCCTCGTGACCGGCGCCGCACGCGGCATAGGAGCGGCCGTCGCGGAGGTCCTGGCGCGCGACGGCGCCCACGTCGTCGTCCTCGACGTACCGGCCGCCGAACCGGACCTGTGCCGCGTGGCCGAGCGGGTCGGCGGTACGGCGCTCCCCCTCGACATCACCGCGGACGACGCCGGTGAGCGGATCGCCGCCGCGCTGCCGGACGGCCTCGGCGTCCTCGTGCACAACGCGGGCATCACGCGGGACCGCAGGCTCGCCAACATGGCCGTGGACCGCTGGAGTTCGGTCCTCGACGTGAACCTCGCGAGCGTGCTGCGCACGACGGACTTCCTGCTGAAGTCCGGCACGGTGCGGCGCGGCGGCCGGATCGTGGCCACGGCGTCCATAGCGGGCCTCGCGGGCAACGCCGGGCAGACCAACTACGCGGCGAGCAAGGCGGGCATCGTCGGCTTCGTCCGCTCCCTCGCGCCCCGGGCCCTCGCGGAGTACGGCGTGACGGTGAACGCGGTCGCGCCCGGCTTCATCGAGTCCCGGATGACCGCGGCCGTCCCGCTGCTCATCCGCCAGGCGGGCCGCCGCATGAACTCCCTGGGCCAGGGCGGACTTCCCGTCGACGTCGCGGAGACGGTGGCGTGGCTGGCGACCGGCGCGGTGAACGGCCAGGTGATCCGGGTCTGCGGCCAGAGCCTGCTCGGCGCGTAGGCCTCGGGCCGGCCGGCCCCGCCCACCTCCCCGGCGGCTCCCCAGCGACTCCCAGCGACTCCCAGCGACTCCCAGCGACTCCCAGCGACTCCAGCGACTCCAGCGACCAGAAGGGTCCCGTCATGGCCTCGCTCGCGCTCACCCTGCTTCGGGGGGCGGCCCGCTCCCCCTTCAAGCGGCCACGCCCGGACGCCCCGCTGCCGGGCCCCACGACGGCCCGCGTCCGGACCGGCATCGACCACCTGGTGGCGTACGAACGGCTCTGCGGCTTCGCGGCCGGGCAGGGCGGGGGCAGGAGCGCGGACGGCGGCGGCCCGGCCGGTGGCGACCCCTTGCCGCCCACGTATCCGCACGTCCTGGCGTTCCCCCAGACCATGCGTCTGATGGCGGCCCGCGACTTCCCGCTCCCGCTGCTCGGCCTCGTCCACACGTCCGTGGAGATCGTCCAGCACCGCGCCCCGCTGCCCGACGACGAGCTCGAACTCACCACGTACGCACGGAGTCTGGCACCCCACCGGCGGGGCACCGAGGCGATGATCACCACCAGCGCGCGGGTGCACGGCGAGACGGTGTGGGAGTCCCACAGCACGTACCTGTCCCGCCACCGCACGACAGCCGACCACCAGGAAGCCGACCGCACGACAGCCGACCACCCGGAGACCGACCACCCGGCCCCCGCCCCCGCAAAAGCCCCCGGCGCGCCGCTCCCCGCCCGCGCCGACTGGCGCCTGCCCGCCGACCTGGGCCGCCGCTACGCCGCCGTCTCCGGCGACCGCAACCCCATCCACCTGCACGCGGCGACGGCCCGGCTCTTCGGCTTCCCGCGCGCCATCGCGCACGGCATGTGGACGGTGGCGCGCTGTGTGGCGGAGCACAGCGGCCTCGGGGCCGTCGACGAACCCCTTTACGTCTCCGCCGAGTTCAAGGCCCCGGTGCTGCTGCCGGGGGCGGTGACGTACGCGGCCGAGGGGGCGGCGTTCGAGCTGCGCGGGGCAACGGGGGCAACGGAGGCAACGGAGGCAACGGAGGCAACGGGCAGGGTCCACGTCACGGGTTCGGTGACCAGAACCGCCCCTCCATCAGATCGCCGAGACCCGCCCAGGCGAAGTTCATCAGGGTCGCCGCGGCCTGGTTCGCGGACACGGACGGCTCGGTGATGGCCCAGCCCGCGAGGGACTCGGCGGCGCCGACGAGGGCCTGGGCGAGGCCCGCGACCTCCCGGTCGGGCAGGGAGGGGTTCCGGTGGGCGGCGCGGGCGGCCTCCGCGATGAGCAGCGTCACGAAGGCGACGATCTCCTCGCGCATCACGTTGACCTCGGCGGCGAACGGCTCGCCGACCGTGCGGGCCTGGCTGTGCAGGACGGCCCAGGCGTCGGGGTGTTCGGCGGTGTGCGTGAAGAACGCGCGCAGCCCGTCCCAGAGTTGGCGGTCGGCGGGCTCGCCCGGGGTGACGCCGTGCCGGACGGCCTCGATGAGGGCGCGGGCCTCCCGCCGGATGCAGGCGGTGAACAGCTCTTCCTTGGAGTTCAGGTACAGGTACACCAGCGGCTTGGAGACCCCGGCGAGTTCGGCGATCTCGTCCATGGAGGCGGCGCGGTAGCCCCGCTGCCCGAACGTGTGCACGGCCGCGTCGAGCATCTGCCGCTCCCGCACGGCCCGCGGCATCCGCTTCTGCCGCACCGGCTTGCCCCCGTTCTTCGCAGCCTGCACGGCCTTCACAGCCCTCACGACCTTCACATCCGACACCCCGGCCCCCGCCTCCCGCACCGTCCGTCCACGGATCAGCGTACGGCGGTCCTCCTGGACGCACGGAGGTCACCCGGGGGCCACCGCGGCGCACCGCCTCCAGCCCTACCCGCAACGACCGTGCCCCGCACCGGATTTCCGGTGCGGGGCACGGTTTCGGCCTGTGGGTGCCGTGGGGTCGCGGTCAGGCGGCGGCGGGCAGCGCCTTGTCCCGCGCGTCAGCGTAGGCCTCGGAGCCCTCGGAGTCCTCGGAGTCCAGCGGGGAGGCCGACGCGTTGTCGTACGCCTCCTTGTCGAGGATGTTCTCGCGGGCGGCGACGACGACCGGGACGAGGGCCTGGCCGGCGACGTTCGTGGCCGTGCGCATCATGTCCAGGACCGGGTCGATGGCGAGGAGCAGACCGACGCCCTCCATGGGCAGGCCGAGGGTGGACAGGGTCAGGGTCAGCATGACCGTGGCGCCCGTCAGACCGGCCGTGGCGGCGGAGCCGACCACCGACACGAAGGCGATGAGCAGGTACTCCTTGATGCCCATCTGGACGTCGAAGATCTGCGCGACGAAGATCGCGGCGATCGCCGGGTAGATCGCGGCGCAGCCGTCCATCTTGGTGGTGGCGCCGAAGGGCACCGCGAAGGACGTGTACTCCTTCGGTACGCCGAGCCGCTCGGTGACCTTCTGGGTGACCGGCATGGTGCCGACCGAGGAGCGCGAGACGAAGGCCAGCTGGATGGCGGGCCAGGCGCCCTTGAAGAACTTCAGCGGGTTGACCTTGGCGACCGTGGAGAGCAGCAGCGGGTAGACGCCGAACATCACCAGGGCGCAGCCGATGTAGATGTCGGCGGTGAACGTCGCGTACTTGCTGATCAGGTTCCAGCCGTAGTCGGCGATGGCGAAGCCGATGAGGCCGATGGTGCCGATCGGGGACAGCTTGATGACCCACCACAGGGCCTTCTGCAGCAGTTCGAGCACGGACTCGCTGAGGTCGAGGATCGGCTTGGCCTTCGCGTCACCGATCTTCAGGATGGCGATGCCGGCGACGGCGGCCATGAAGACGATCTGCAGGACGTTCAGCTCGGTGAACGGCGTGATGACGTCGGTCGGGATGATCCCGGTGAGGAAGTCGATCCAGGAGCCCGTGTGCTCCGGCTTGGCGCCGTCCTTCGGCGTCAGGCCCGTACCGGCGCCCGGGTTGGTGACCAGGCCGATGACGAGGCCGATGGCGACCGCGATCAGCGACGTGATCATGAACCAGAGGAGCGTACGGCTGGCGAGCCGGGCGGCGTTGTTGACCTTGCGCAGGTTGGTGATCGAGATCAGGATGGCGAAGAACACCAGCGGGGCGACGGCCAGCTTCAGCAGGCCGATGAAGGTGTCGCCGACCTTCGAGAGGGTGGTGACCAGCCAGTCGATGTCCTGGCTGCGGGCCAGCCAGCCGAGCAGGACACCGAGGACCAGACCGCCGAGGATCTGCGCCCAGAAGGGCAGCTTCAGGAACTTCGGTATCCGGAAGCCGGGCTTCGGCTCGGCGGGGGACGCGGGGTTCGCGGACACGGACACACTCCGGGTAATGACGGGGGACGTGAGGGAGCGGCGACCGCGAAGGGTCACGGGCGCCGCTGCGGTGCAGGTGTCGAAGTCGTTCAGATGACGCGACAGGCCGCGGATACGCAGCGGCAGAGATCGACGTGCAGCCGCGCCACGAGCGGGACGCTCGCGGTGATGCGGGTGGCGGCTGCTGTCTTCATGTCGAACACGTTAACACTTGAACTTTGAGTTCATCAAAGGACTTGTTTGAGGTAAGGGTGACCCCAAGGGTCCCAGAAACAGCGGAACCCCGGTACCGGAGCGGCATGCTCCGGTACCGGGGTTCCCCGTTCGTACGTGACGTGTGTGACGAACCTTACGACTGCGCGGTGCGCGCCGCGTCGTCCGCGGTGTCCTCCTGCGTGCGGTTCCGCTCCAGTCCCGCCTTGACGTTCTCGACCTTGGCCACGACCTTCTCCGAGGCGCGGTCGCGCTCCTTGCGCAGCAGGACGAAGCTGATCGGCGCGGAGACCACCAGGGCGAGCAGGGCCACCCAGAGGAGGTTGGAGCCACCGAGGCCGCGCGGCACGACGCCGGTGTAGACGAGGCCCCAGACGACCAAGAAGCAGCCCGCGAAGACCCCGAGGCGCATCAGCGTGTAGCGGAGCATGTCAATCCACTCTTCCGTTCCGAAATAGCCCGAGAGTGCTCGAGCGGGACGAGCCCTTCCAGTGAAGCACGGAGCCCTGCCCGGGCCGGAGGGGGGTGCGCCCACCGTCCCACCGCTGCCGCGGCTGTCCCACCGCCACCGCGGCCGGACGGTCGCGACCCCGGCCCGGTCAGAGGCGCATCGGCTGGGGGGACTCGCGCAGCGCCGGGTCGGGACCGGCGTACTCGCGGATCGTCTCGTAGCGGGTGTTGCGCTCGACCGGCCGGAACCCCGCCTCGCGGATGAGGTCGAGCAGGTCGTCGCGGGTCAGCTTGTTCGGCGTGCCGAAGTTGTCCGCGTCGTGCGTGATCTTGTACTCGACGACGGACCCGTCCATGTCGTCCGCGCCGTGCTGGAGGGCGAGCTGGGCGGTCGCGACGCCGTGCATGACCCAGAAGACCTTGACGTGCGGCACGTTGTCGAAGAGCAGCCGGGAGACGGCGAAGGTCTTGAGGGCCTCGGCCCCGGAGGCCATCTTCGTCCGGGCCTGCAGCTTGTTGCGGACCTTGCCGTCCTTCATGTCGACGAAGTCGTGCTGGTAGCGCAGCGGGATGAAGACCTGGAAGCCGCCGGTCTCGTCCTGCAGCTCGCGCAGCCGAAGGACGTGGTCGACGCGGTGGCGGGGCTCCTCGATGTGCCCGTACAGCATGGTGGAGGGGGTCTTGAGCCCCTTCTCGTGGGCGAGCCGGTGGATCCGGGACCAGTCCTCCCAGTGGGTGCGGTGGTCCACGATGTGCTGCCGGACCTCCCAGTCGAAGATCTCGGCGCCACCGCCGGTCAGCGACTCCAGGCCGGCGTCGATGAGCTCGTCGAGGATCTCCGAGGCGCTGAGCCCGGAGATGGTCTCGAAGTGGTGGATCTCGGTGGCCGTGAAGGCCTTGAGGGAGACGTCCGGCAGCGCGGCCTTCAGCTCGCGCAGGGAGCGCGGGTAGTAGCGCCACGGCAGGTTCGGGTGCAGCCCGTTGACGATGTGCAGCTCGGTGAGGTTCTCGCCCTCCATCGCCTTGGCGAGCCGGACGGCCTCCTCGATGCGCATCGTGTACGCGTCCTTCTCGCCCGGCTTGCGCTGGAAGGAGCAGTAGGCGCAGGAGGCGGTGCACACGTTCGTCATGTTGAGGTGACGGTTGACGTTGAAGTGCACGACGTCGCCGTTCTTGCGGGTGCGCACCTCGTGGGCGAGACCGCCGAGCCAGGCCAGGTCGTCGGACTCGTACAGGGCGATCCCGTCCTCACGGGACAGCCGCTCGCCGGAGCGGACCTTGTCCTCAAGATCGCGCTTGAGCCCTGCGTCCATTGCCGTACCTCTTGTTTTCTCCGACGACCTGCGACAGACCCGACCAACCGTACTCGCCCCGCCCGGCGGGCCTCAGCTGCCCCCACCGCGGCGCGCGGTCACCCCCTAGACCTCCTCGGGCAGCTCCCCGACCCGGTTCTCCCACTTCGTGGAGAGCACGATCGTGGTCCGCGTCCGCGAGACGCCCTTGGTGCCGCTGAGGCGGCGGATGGTCTTCTCCAGGCCGTCCACGTCGGAGGCCCGCACCTTGAGCATGTACGAGTCGTCGCCCGCGATGAACCAGCAGTCCTCGATCTCGTGCAGGTCCCGCAGGCGCCGCGCCACGTCCTCGTGGTCGGCGGCGTCGGACAGCGAGATGCCGATCAGCGCGGTGACGCCGAGGCCGAGGGACGCGGAGTCGACCGTCGCGCGGTAGCCGGTGATGACGCCGGCCGCCTCCAGGCGGTTGATGCGGTCGGTGACGCTGGGGCCGGAGAGGCCGACGAGGCGCCCGAGCTCGGCGTAGGAGGCGCGGCCGTTCTCGCGCAGAGCCTGGATGAGCTGCCTGTCCACGGCGTCCATAGGTCGAAGCCTTTCATTATTTAGCGTTTTTCCGAGTCTACGTGTAGAATCTAAGGCGTAACAGGGTCCAGCCCCTGTGAATCTTTCGGAAACTCAGCCGATCAACGATGATCCTTCGAACTTCAGGAGAGTGTTTCCCCGTGTACACGATCGAGATGGCCTACGCCCGTATGCGCGAGCTGCAGGACCTGGCCAACCGCTCGCGTGCCCACCAGGCCCCGACCGCCGCGCGCAAGGCGAGCAAGAAGCCGCGCGCCGCGAAGAAGCGCTAAGCGCCACCGGAGCCGCCCTCGGCCGGCCGGGAGCCACCCGCTCCCGACGCCCCGCCGAGTTCGCCCTCCCACCGGCGGTACAGCCCGTGCGGCACCCCCGCCGCGTCGAGCACCCGCCCGGCGACGAAGTCCACCAGATCCTGGATGTGCGTCGCCCCCGCGTAGAACGCCGGAGAGGCGGGCAGCACGATCGCGCCCGCCTCGTCCAGGCCCACCAGGTGCTTCAACGTCTGCCCGTTCAGCGGGGTCTCCCGCACGCAGACGACCAGCCGCCGCCGCTCCTTGAGCGTCACGCTCGCCGAGCGCTGCAGCAGGTCCTTCGAGAGCCCGAGCGCCACCCCGGCCACGCACGCCGTGGACGCCGGGACGATCAGCATCCCCTTCGTCGCGTACGACCCCGACGAGGGACCCGCCGCGAGATCACCCGCGGCCCAGTACCGCACGTCGTCCGTGTTCACCCGGAACGTCCCGGGCTTGCCGTCGGCGCCGCGCGCCAGCCACTCGCCGAGGTCGCCTTGCCAGTGCGCGTCCCGGAACGAGATGCCCGTCTCGTCGAGCAGCGTAAGCCGCGAGGCCCGCGACACCACGAGGTCCACGCTCTCCCCCGCGGCGAGCAGCCCCCGCAGGACCGAAGCGGCGTACGGCGTACCGGACGCGCCGGACACCCCCACGATCCAAGGCCTACGCTGCGTATCTCCTGCATTCACACTGTGAAGCCTATCCATGGGCGCCCGCGCCCGCCCACGGCCCGTCAGACAGTCAGGCCGCGGACGAGCAGGTCGAGCAGGGCGCAGGCGAAGAGTGCGATCCCGATGAAGCCGTTGACCTGGAAGAAGGCGCGGTTGAGGCGGGAGAGGTCGTGCGGCCGCACGATGCTGTGTTCGTAGAGGAAGGCACCCGCGACGACGACGAGGCCGAGCCAGAAGAACGCGCCCGCGCCGGTCTCCACGCCGTACCAGACGAACAGCGCCGTGGTGACGAAGTGGCAGCCGCGCGCGCCCCGGATGGCGGCGGGGATGCCGAAGCGCGCGGGCACGGACATGACGCCGACCTCGCGGTCGGTGTCCACGTCCTGGCAGGCGTAGATCAGGTCGAAGCCGCCGATCCACACCCCCACCGCGAGCCCCAGGATGACGGCCGTCCACGACCACTCGCCGGTGATCGCGAGCCAGGCGCCGATCGGGCCCATGGCCTGCGCGATGCCGAGGATGGCCTGCGGGAAGTTCGTGAACCGCTTGCCGTACGGGTAGACGACCATCGGGATCACGGCGATCGGCGCGAGCGCCAGGCACAGCGGGTTCAGGAGCGCGGCGGAGCCCAGGAACACCACGACCGCGATCAGCGCGCCGGTCCAGGCCGACTTCACGGTGACGGCGCCGGTGACCAGTTCGCGGTGCGCGGTGCGCGGATTGCGGGCGTCGATCTCCCGGTCGATGATCCGGTTCGCGGCCATGGCGAACGTCCGCAGGCCGACCATGCAGATCGTCACGAGCAGCAGCCGGCCCCAGTGGATGTTCTTGTCCCACTGGAACATCGCGGTCAGGGCGGCGATGTAGGCGAAGGGCAGCGCGAAGACCGAGTGTTCGATCATGACGAGGCGCAGGAACGCCCTCGTACGGCCCGGCTGCGGCAGCGCGGCGGAAGCGGAACTCACAGGCCGTACTCCCTCCAGCGGCGGTCGACTTTCGCCGCCGTCTCGGGATCGGACTCGACCATGTCGGGCCAGCCTCCGTCCCGCGTGTAGCCCTCCTCGGGCCACTTCTTCGTCGCGTCGATGCCCGCCTTGCCGCCCCAGAACTGCTGGTACGAGGCGTGGTCGAGGTGGTCGACGGGGCCTTCGACGACGCTCAGGTCACGGGCGTAGTCCGTGTTGCCCAGCGCCCGCCACGCCACCTCGTGCAGATCGTGCACGTCGCAGTCGGAGTCCACGACCACGATCAGCTTGGTCAAGGACATCATGTGCGCGCCCCAGATCGCGTGCATGACCTTCTGGGCGTGCTTCGGGTACTTCTTGTCGATCGCGACGATCGCGCAGTTGTGGAAACCGCCCGCCTCGGGCAGGTGGTAGTCCACGATGTCCGGCACGATGATCTTGAGGAGGGGGAGGAAGAACCGCTCCGTCGCCCGGCCGAGGGGGCCGTCCTCCGTCGGCGGACGGCCGACGACGATCGACTGGAGCAGCGGCCGCTTGCGCATCGTCACGCAGTCGATGGTCAGCGCCGGGAACGGCTCCTGCGGCGTGTAGAAGCCGGTGTGGTCGCCGAAAGGACCCTCCGGCAGCATCTCGCCCGGCTCCAGCCAGCCCTCGATGACGACCTCCGCCTGCGCGGGCACCTGCAACGGCACCGTCTTGCAGTCGACCATCTCGACGCGCTTGCCCTGGAGGAAGCCCGCGAACAGGTACTCGTCGATGTCGCCGGGCAGCGGGGCGGTGGACGCGTACGTCACGGCGGGCGGGCACCCGAAGGCGATCGCGACCGGCAGCCGCTCCCCCCGCCGGGCCGCCACCTGGTAGTGGTTCCGGCTGTCCTTGTGGATCTGCCAGTGCATGCCGATGGTGCGCTTGTCGTGGCGCTGGAGGCGGTAGAGCCCGAGGTTGCGGACGCCGCTCTCGGGGTCCTTGGTGTGGGTGAGGCCCAGGTTGAAGAAGGACCCGCCGTCCTTCGGCCAGGTGAAGAGGGCCGGGAGCCGGTCCAGGTCCACGTCGTCGCCGGTGAGGACGACCTCGTGCACCGGCGCGTCCTTCACCTTCTTCGGCGGTACGTGCGCCATCGCGCCGAGCTTGCCGAAGGCCTCGCGGACGCCCACGAAGCCGTGCGGCAGCTCCGGCTTGAGCAGACCGCCGATCTTCTCGCTGATCTCGCCGTACGACTTCAGGCCGAGGGCCTTGAGCAGTCGGCGGTCCGTGCCGAACACGTTCATCGCAAGGGGCATCGCACTGCCCTTGACGTTCTCGAACAGCAGCGCCGGGCCGCCCGCCTTCTGCACCCGGTCGACGATCTCGCCGACCTCCAGATACGGGTCGACCTCGGCCTTGATGCGCTTGAGATCGCCCTCGCGCTCCAGGGCCCGGAGCAGAGAGCGGAGATCGTCATAAGCCATGCGGTCAAGTATCGGTCACCGGCTACCCTGGCCAGGTCACCGGGTGCGCCCGGCGCCCGCACTCCACTTCCCGGGGGATCTTCGACACATGCTCAGGTATCTGCCGTTCCTGCTGGTCCTGGCCGTGTGGATCTACGCCTTCATCGACGTCCTGAACACACCCGAGAAGGAAGTCCGACACCTCCCGAAGGTGGTGTGGGTCATCATCGTGCTCCTCTTCGGGGAGGTGCTGCTCGGGCCGATCGCGTGGTTCGTCACCGGCAAGAAGCGGGCTGCGGCCGGGCGGGGGGACGTTCGGGGTGGGCGGCGCGGGGGCTGGGTCGCCCCCGACGACAACCCCGACTTCCTCAAGGGCCTGGAGAAGGACCGCGACCCCCGCGACGAAGCCTGACCGGCGTTCCCCATGGGGGCTCCGCCCCCGCTCCCCCCCTTTCGCCGCTCCGCGCCTCGTCCTCAATCGCCGGACGGGCTCTCCCCCACCCGCCCGCCCGAACTTGCACCAACAGACCAAAGCCCGGCCCCGCAGCACCTCTCCGGCCCGCCCCAGCGCCTTCAGGCCGACCTCAGCTGCATCTCAGCCCGTCCGGCGTTTGAGGACGAGCGCGCAGCGCGATCGGCGGCGGACCGTCCCACCCCGCACGGGACACCCACCCCCTGGGGTCCAGGGGCAGAGCCCCGGTTTCGGAGAAGGGGCGGGACTGGGGCGTCCCACGCGGGCAGCATGAGGGCATGACGATCCCCACGATCGACCTGCGGCCCTGGCTCTCCGACGACCCGGACACGCGTGCGCGGATGGCCGCCGAGGTCAGGGAGACGATCGACGAAGCGCTCCGCACGGCGGGCTTCCTGCTGGTGAAGGGCCACGGCGTGGACCCGGGCCTACGGTCCGCCATCCGCCAGGAGGCCCGCGCCTTCTTCCACCTCCCACCCCCCACCAAAGAGCGCTACGCCGTGAAGGTGGGCAGCCGCGGCTGGCTCGGCCCCGGCGCGGAGGCCAACAGCTACGCGGAGGGCGCCGCCTCCCCGCCCGACCTGAAGGAGTCCCTCTCCTTCGCCGCGGACACCCCCACCGGCGACCCGAAGGTCGACGCGGAGTGGTTCGCCCCCAACACCTGGCCCCGGGAGACCCCCGGCCTGCGCGCCGACGTGGAGACGTACCTCGCCCGCATGCGGGCCCTCTCCGACGCGATCCTGGAACTCCTCGCCGTCGTCCTCGGCGAACCGGAGGACTTCTTCACCCGGCACACGAACAACCCCACCTGGGGCTTCAACATCAACTGGTACCCCGGCAGGGACGTACTCGGCGATCCGGAGCCGGGCCAGTTCCGCATCGGCCCGCACACGGACTTCGGCACGGTCACGGTCCTCGACCGGCAGGCGGGCCGCGGCGGCCTGCAGGTGTTCACGGACGCCGAGGGCTGGCAGGACGCGCCGCACGACCCGGAGGCGTTCACCATCAACGTCGGTGACCTGATGGCGCGTTGGACGTCGGGCCGCTGGCGCTCGGGCCGCCACCGCGTGCTCCCACCTCCGGCGGACGCCCCGGCGGAGGAGCTGATGTCGCTGGTGTACTTCTACGAGTGCGACCCGGGCACGGACGTGCGCGGCACGGACTCGCACGTGTATCTGCGGGCGCAGTTGGACGCGATCACGGTGGACTAGCGGGGACGGGCCGAGCGTCCCCCTCGGCCCGGCAGTCCACCACCGGTCAGTCCCCGCGCAGCACCAGTTCGAGCAACCCCGGAAAACGCGCGTCGAACTCCTCCCGCCCCAGCCGGTTGACCCGCCGCGCCCCCTCGTCCCGCTGCTCGAGGTCGGCCGGGTACGCGCGGGCGAGACGGTCCTGGTGCAGGGCGCGGCCGGCGGGGTCGGCACCGTGGCCGGGCAGTTGGGGAAGGCGGCGGGGGCCAGGGTGTTCGGGGTGGTGTCGAGTGCGGCGAAGGCCGCGTACGCGCGCGAGTACGGCTACGACGAGGTGTTCGTCGGCGACGGCTTCGCCGAGGCGGCCCGCGCGGCCACCGGCGGCCGGGGCGTGGACCTCGTCCTCGACCCGGTCGGCGGCGACACGTTCCGCGCGGGCCTGGCGGCGCTCGCGGTCTTCGGCCGCCTCGTCTCCTTCGGCAACGCGAGCTCCGCCGAGCCGTAGCGGCTGGGGCAGACCGAGCTGTACCCGGGGGCGCGGTCGGTGTCCGGGTTCTCGATCCTGACGCTGGCCCAGACGGCGCCCGAGGTGCTGCGGGAGCTCGCCGGGCGCGCCTTCCGCACGGTCGCCGACGGCACCGTGAAGCTGCCGGTCACCGCCGAGTTCCCGCTGGCTGAGGCCGCGCGGGCGCACGAGCTGATGGGCGGCCGCACGACGACGGGCAAGCTGCTGCTGCGCGTCGACGAGGCGGTCGGGGCCGACCGGGTCCACGGCGGTCAGGTCCACGGCGACCAGCAGCAGCCGACGACGACCGGCGGCAACTAGTCGTAGCTGCGCCGCAGTTCCCGGAACCGCTCCGGACTCCACGTCGACCAGTCCACCGGCCGCCCGGCCAGCGCCCGCGCCAAGTACTCGAAGTGCTGGTGCCACCCGGCCAGGCTGTCCCGCCGCAGCGAGTCGTCGCCGACCACCTCGTTGGTGAACCGCAGCGTCGTCCGCCCGGTGCCCGCGGGCTCCAGGTGGAAGCGGCACCGCCCGTGCAGGTCGACCGTGTACTCGGCGACGACGTCCGGGTCCCACGCGGTGATGTGCCCCGCGTGCGTGACCGACGCCGGGTCGGCGGCGTTCAGCCAGCGCAGGGTCACCGCCCCGCCGAGCCTCGGCTCGAACACGTCGGCGGCGGCGAGCCACCCCGGCAGTCCCTCCGGGGTGGCCACCGCCGCCCACACCTCCTCGGCCGGGTGGGGCAGGGTCAGCGTCCAGTGCAGCGTGTGCGTGTCCCCCCGTGTCCGGCTCGTCCCGTGTGCGATGGCTTCGCCGCTTCCGGCAGCTTCGTTGCTTTCGGTCATGGGCCCAGACTCACGCACACGCCCGCCGGGGTCACGTACCCGGCGGCTCCCGCTACGGGCGTTCGCCCGCCTTGTCGACGATCTTGCGCTCCAGGACGGCGGTGTCGGCCAACAGGTCGCCCTTCTTGCCGAACGGCTTGTCCTCCGTCAGGACGCTGCGCTCGCCCAGGTACGCCTTGGTCTTCTTGTCGAAGATCAGCTCCGTGCGCTCCCCGTCGTCCTCGTGGGCGATGGCGACCCCGTGCCGCCCCGCCGCGTCCACCGCGTCGTCGACCAGCTCCACGCCGGGGATCTTCGCCGCAGCAAGGTAGAGGGCGGCGGCCTGCTCCGGCGGCATCAGGGCCTCGCGGGTGATGTCGCCGACAGTCACGAAGGGCTTGCCGTTGTTCTCCTCGTCGGCCACCTTGTTCAGCCAGTCGAGCATGTTGACCGGGTCGGTCGGCAGCTTCTCCAGGTTGCGGTAGTTGCTGTCGGACGAGGCCAGGGGCAGCTCCGGCTCAAGGCGCACGTTCTTGTGGCCGTTCACGGGCTCGTGCAGAAGCCCCGTGTGCTTGCCGTCGACGGACATCCAGTGCTCGCGCTGGTGCAGGGGGGCGAGCCCCTCGTCGGAGCTGTAGGCGACCTTGCTCTTGATGTAGACGAACTGGTCGTCCCGGACGTTCTTCGGGGCGGGCGAGCGCCGCGCGGCGTCCGCGATGTCCTCCAGCATCTTCACGGTCTCCTTCGACGGCGGCCCGGCCTGGGCCGGACCGCCGCCGAACGGCGAGGCGACGAGGACGCCCGCCGCGACGGCGGCGGCCACCGCGCCCGCGACGAGCGCGGGCCGCAGCCACGCCCTGCGCCGCCGGGGGGCGGGCTCGGGGGCCCCGGAGGTCTCGGTCTCGGTCTCGGTCTCGGTCTGCCGGATCTCGGTCATCAGATGCTCCTTGAGCAGAAGGTGACGGCCCGGCGGGAGATCCCGCTCGCTCGGAGACGGGAAGGTCGGGAAGTCGGGTTCGGCTTCGGACTTCATCGGTTTCCCTCCTGGATGGGCCTGACCGCGTTCGCGCGGTCACCTCTCACCTGTCCGCGCCCCTCGGGCGGTTCCACCGCTTTCGCGAGTTTTGTACGAGCCCGCGAGAGCCGCGAACGCACCGTCCCCACCGGGATGCCGAGCGCCGCGGCCGCGGCCTCGTACCCGAGCCCCGACCACACGCACAGCGCGAGGACCTCGCGCTCGGCCCGGCGCAGCTTCGCGAGGGCCGTGCGTACGAGGGCGAGTTGCTCCTCGTCGTCGATGCGCCCCGCGACCTCGTCGGCGAAGTCGGCGACGGACCCGTCGCGCGGGAGCCGGGCCATCGCGGCCGTGTGGCGGCGGGCGGCGCGGCGCTGGTTGCGGGTCACGTTCGTGGCGATGCCGAGCAGCCACGGACGCAGTGAGCCGCCGTCGACGTCCACTTTCTCCCGCAGCCGCCACGCCTCCAGGAACGTCAGCGACACGATGTCCTCGGCCGCCGACCAGTCACCCGTCAGGCGATAGGCATGGTTGTAGACGGAGCGGGCGTAGGTGTCGAAGAGCTCACCGAAGGCGTCGGGGTCCGAGCCCCGGATCCGTACGCGCGCCTGACGCCGTTGTGCCGCGAGTTCCCCCTGATTCGTCTCCACGCCCCTTGCCTGTCCATACGGCAGGGGCCGGTTCCCGTGGCCCACGCCACAGAAACCGGCCCCTGTCGGCCGCCGGATCAGACCCCGGCGTACGAGTGCTTGCCGCTCACGAAGATGTTGACGCCGTAGTAGTTGAACAGCCAGCAGCCGAAGGCGATCAGGGCCAGGTAGGCGGCCTTGCGGCCCTTCCAGCCCGCCGTGGCGCGGGCGTGCAGGTAGCAGGCGTACGCGACCCACGTGATGAACGACCAGACCTCCTTGGGGTCCCAGCCCCAGTAGCGGCCCCAGGCGTCGCCCGCCCAGATGGCGCCCGCGATGATCGTGAACGTCCACAGCGGGAAGATCGCCGCGTTCATGCGGTACGTGAACTTGTCGAGCGAGGCCGCCGCGGGCAGCCGCTCCATCACGGAGGTGGCGAAGCGGCCGGGCTTCCCGCCGGCCTGCAGCTTGGCCTCGTAGCTGTCCTTGAAAAGGTACGCGCCGGTGGAGACCGCGCCGACGTAGAACGCGGCGCCGCAGAAGATCGCCGTGGACACGTGGATCCACAGCCAGTACGAGTGCAGCGCCGGGACCAGCTGGTCGGACTCGGTGTACAGGACGGTGACCGCGAGGCCGAGGTCGAGGAGGACCGAGGTGATCAGCGGCAGGCCGATCCAGCGGACGTTCTTCTTCAGCGCGAGCAGCGTCAGGAAGACACCGACGGCCACCGAGGAGAAGGTGATGTTGAACTCGTACATGTTGCCCCACGGGGCACGCTGCACCGACAGGGCGCGGGTGAGGACACCGCCCACCTCGATGAGGAAGCCGAGGGCGATGAACGAGACCGCGATCCGGCCGTAGAGGTCGCCCTGCGCGTCACCGGCGGCGGCACCGGGGCCGTCCGGCACGTCGCGGCTGCCCGCGGCGGCACGGGTGACGACCTTCGGGGCCTCCTTGGCGGCGGCCTTCGGGCGCTCCAGGGTGGCGGTGCCGCCCTT
The DNA here is from genome assembly GCF_030388665.1 of Streptomyces flavofungini. Classification (NCBI taxonomy): domain Bacteria; kingdom Bacillati; phylum Actinomycetota; class Actinomycetes; order Kitasatosporales; family Streptomycetaceae; genus Streptomyces; species Streptomyces flavofungini. The sequence goes on from NZ_CP128846.1 coordinate 3,974,249, forward strand.
GGCCCGGACGGTCACAGCAGGAGCCGACGCCTTGGCGGCGGACGCGTCGGCCTGTTCCGACTGCGCGGTGAGCGCGGCGGCCGTACGGGCGACCTTGCTGCGGCTGCCGAACAGCCACTCCGCCATGAGCGCGAAGAAGGCCAGCAGATAGACGGCCATCGCGGAGTAGATCAGCACGTTGCTGATGTGCGCGAGGTTCTCGTTCGGCTCGGCGGCGAGGGTGGTGGCGAGAGTCACTTCTCAGCCCCTTCGGCAGGAACAACATCGGGGGTGGGGTCGGGGTCGGACGGAGTGTCGGCCTCGGGGTCGGTCTTGGCTTCGGCCTGGGCTTCGGCGGGCTCGATGGCCGCGTCGGCGTCGGTGTCGGCTTCAGTGGCGGACTCGGCGGACTCGGGGGCCGCGTCGGCGTCAGCGGTGGTCTCGGCGGGCGCGTCCGCGTCAGCGGTCGGCTCGGGGTCCGCGTCGGGCGCGCTCGGCGCCTGTTCGTGCAGCTGCGCGGCCAGCGCGCCCAGCTCCTCGGGCACCTTGGCGGACTCGCTGCGGCCGAGGCCCGCCATCTCCACGACGGTGACGCCGTCGGCGCCCGTCGTGGCCCGCACCCACACGCGGCGGCGCTGGATGAACAGGGATCCGGCGAGGCCCGCGATCGCGGCGATCGCGCCGCCGAGCGCCCAGCCGCTGCCCGGCTCCTGGGAGATCTGGAAGGTCGCCCACTGCTTGAGCTCCTTCTCGAAGGTGATCGACCCGGCGCCGTCCGGCAGCTTCAAGGTCTCGCCGATCTTGAGCCGCTTCTTCAGCAGCTGGCCCTTCGCGTCCTTGAACTTCGTCATCTTCCGCGTGTCCAGCTGGTACACGTTCTGCGGAACACCGGAGTCCACACCGAGGCTGCCGTGGTACGCCGACAGCGCGAGCCGGGGATCGAAGGGCGCGGGGAACTGGGAGAACATCTGGCCCTTGCCCTCACCGGCGAAGGTCGGCACGAAGAAGGCGTTGAAGCCGAGCTGTTCCTTCTTGCCGTCCTTGTTGCGGTAGCCGTCGAGGATCTTGATGGCGCCGGTGGCCGTGCCCATCGAGTCGATGGGGAGCAGCGGCACGGAGATCCGCTGGACGACCTTGCCCTTGCCGTCGCGGACGGTGACGGTGGGCGCGTAGCCGTGGCCGATGAGGTAGACCTTCGAGCCGTCGACCTCAAGGGGCTTGTTGACCTCGATGGCCTTCTTCTTCTCCGGCCCGTGGGCGCCCTCGCTGTAGGTGACGTGCGCCTTGTAGGTGCGGGCCGTGCCGAGCTCGGGGCCCGACGTCTCGTACGAGCCCTCGAAGCGGTCCAGCTTGAAGCTGAACGGCGCGAGGTCGTCGGTGTCGAAGAGGCTGCCCGACTTGAAGTCGTCGTACTGCGTGAGGGTGTTGGAGAAGCCGTCGCCCTCCATGATCAGCTTGCCGCCCTCGGACTTGAAGAGCTGACCGGCGGCGAAAGCGAGCAGGAGCACGATGAGCGCGATGTGGAAGGACAGGTTCCCGGCCTCGCGGAGGTAGCCCTTCTCGGCGGCGACGGAGCCGCCGACCTGGTGCGAGCGGAAGCGCCGCTGCTTCAGGATCCGCTGCGCCGCCTCGTGCACCTCGTCGGGCGTGGCCTCGGTGCGCCACGTCGTGTACGCGGGCAGCCGGGTGAGCCGCTTGGGCGCGGCCGGCGGGCGGCCGCGGAGCTGGCCGACGAACTGCCAGGTGCGCGGCACGATGCAGCCGATCAGCGAGACGAACAGCAGGATGTAGATCGCGGAGAACCACACCGAGCTGTAGACGTGGAACAGGCCGAGCTTCTCGTAGAGCGGCCCGAGCGTGGTGTGGGTGTCCTTGAAGTCCTGGACCTTCAGCTCGTCCGTGCCCTGCTGCGGGATCAGCGAGCCGGGGATCGCGCCGAGGGACAGCAGCAGGAGCAGAAGCAGCGCGACCCGCATCGAGGTCAGCTGCCGCCAGAACCAGCGGATCCAGCCGATGACGCCGAGCGCGGGCATGCCGGGACCGGGGGCGGAGCCCGCGGTGTCGTCGAGAGGGGCGGTGGAGAGCTGGGCGCTCGCGGCGCCGAGTTCGTCCGGGGCGCCGGTGGTGTCACGGTCGCCCTGGGCGCCGGTGGTCTCGCGGTCGGCGCTGGTCGTCGTCTTGCTCATGGATCAGATCCCCACCGAGTAACCGTTGCTCCAGACCTGCATCTGCTGAAGCACGCTGTCCCAGACGCCGGTCAGCATCAGCAGCCCGGTCACGATCATCATGCCGCCGCCGACGCGCATCACCCATACGTAGTGCCGCTTGACCCAGCCGAAGGCGCCGAGCGCCTTGCGGAAGGCGACCGCCGCGATGATGAACGGCAGCCCGAGTCCCAGACAGTACGCCACGTTCAGCAGGGCCCCGCGTCCGGCGCTCGCCTGGTCCATCGCGAGGATGTTCACCGACGCGAGCGTCGGCCCGACGCACGGCGCCCAGCCGACGGCGAAGAGCGCGCCGAGCAGCGGCGCGCCCGCGAGCCCGACGGCGGGCTTCTTGTGGAAGCGGAACTCGCGCTGCGAGAGCCAGGGCATGAGCCCCATGAAGAAGAACCCGAGCACGAGCATCAGGACGCCGAGGACTCGCGTTATGACGCTCTGGTAGTCCTGGAGGTTCTGGCCGAAGTACCCGAAGAGCGCGCCGCCGGAGACGAACACGGCGGTGAAGCCGAGCACGAAGAGCCCGGCGCCCGCGGCCATCCGCCCGCGCCTGGCGTCGGCGAGGTCGGTGCCGCTGACGCCGGTGACGTACGACAGATATCCGGGCACGAGCGGCAGGACGCACGGCGAGAAGAACGACACAAGCCCGCCGAGGACGGCGATCGGCAGGGCGAGCAGCAGCGCCCCGCTCATGACGGTGTCGTTCTGGCCGGTCACGGCGAGCGTGGTGGTGGCGAGGGGGACGGAGGCGGACAAGGCGCTCACTTCTCCGCGAGCAGCGGGTCGATCATCTTGCGAAGTTTCGCTTCGCTAAGTGCCTGCTGCGACCGTGCCGCGAGCTTGCCGTTCTTGTCCAGGACAACCGTGGCCGGGATGAGCACCGGGTTCAGCGTGCCCTTGGGGAAGCGCAGCATCAGCTTGCCCATCGGGTCGTGCAGGCTCGGGTAAGGGACGTTGTAGTCCTTCTCAAAGGCAATCGCTGGCCCCTTCTGGGGATCCCGGGCGTTGATGCCGATGAACTGGATGTCCTTCCCCTTGGTGTCATTTGCCACCTTCACGAAGTTCGGCGTCTCCACGCGGCATGGAGCGCACCAAGAACCCCAGACGTTCAAGACGACGACCTTGCCCTTGTAGTCGTCGACATCGAGCTTCTCGCCTTCGAGGGTGTTGCCATCGATCTTCGGCGCATCATGCCGGTCACCCCGTTTAACTGTGGAGATGCCCTCCTTGCCGGTGACGAAGTTCGTCTGACCGGAACCACCGGAGGTGCCCCCCGAGCCGCACGCGGACAGGGCCAACGCGGCCACGGCGGCGCCCGCCGCCAAGAGTGGCGCGCGGCGACGGCTGCGGAGGCTGCGGTTCGGGCTGCGGGGGGCGCAGAAGGCGGCACTCATGTGAAAAGTTTCGCATGCCCGTTCCGGGGATCTTCGACGCCCCCCGCATTGACTTGCTCTCCACTCTGATGAGTGGGATTCAGGCCGTCCCTGCCGGTTGCTATGCCGCTACGCGGCACGAGCACCGGCAGGGATTCCCCGACTTCCTGCTTCTTCGCGCTGCGCCGGAACGAGTTCTGGTCCTGCCGACACACCACAGACCGTTACTACCAGTCCGGGGGGTCGTCATGAACGTTACGAGCGACAGTCACGTCCCGGTCGCGGCCAGTGCCGCAGGCAGACACGTCCCCTCCCGCACGAGAAGCTTGAGCACACCATGGTGGCCACAGGCCGAGCAAACCTGACTGTCGGCTCGAACCGGTCGGCCGTGTCATGCGGGCCATGGCCCGGTTCTTGGTTCCTTCTCCCTGCGGGGCAGCTCTCGCTGAGCCTTCTTGAGCGCCTTCTCGACGCGTCGGAGGAACCTGTGGCGATCGATCTTCATGCCGCCGGACAGGACCGCGAAGCGCGTCAGGCCTATGTCGGTACCGGGCTGTGTACCCGGCGGCGCGCATGCGGTGCGCGTCAACGACGGCGACGGTTCAATGCCGAAGGATGCGAAAATCCGAACCGCGCCATCCCTGACAACCGTGGCCTCGGACGGCACTGAGGCAAACCTGCGAGACCAGGCGAAGAAATTGCGGTACGCAGACTCGGCGCCACGCAAGGATTTCCGGAGCAGGACGGAGGAGTCTTCCGCGATCCAGACGCGTTCCAGCTGTCCTTTCGCCTCGGCAGTCAAAGCAGGGAAGAGCAGATCGAGCGAAGCATAGGGAAAATTCTCCGTGTGGGCGTCGCAGCAGGCATGCGCTGCGTCGTCAAAAACAAAACGGGCACGCCCGAACGCCCGCACTAGCGCACGGGACCGGACAGACTCCGAGTGCAGATGAAACGCATGCCGGAGCTGCATGTGGCTGATCTTATGAGTGAGACACGCGCTCGAGCGCGGGGAACCCGCACCCCCTCTTATTCTGACTTAAGGAAATCTCGAGCATTGCATTTCTTGCGCGTTCCAGCTCCATCGGGAGTACGATTCGGGCGCTACGCCCCCTAATTCCGCTCCGCTTCGCGTCACGGCTACGATACTCACCTTCCCCTGCGACCTAAAGGCCGGAGCCGAGAATAAATCCCGGCAGAAAGCAGAAATGGCTAACCAAGGCTATGAGCATGCTGCGTCCTGAATGCAACCATCCTGACGATCACACAAGTGACAGACGGCTAGTGTTACGACCGCGCTGGTTCGCGGTGACGTCAACGTGTTCGGCGCGCTACCGGCAGGCGATGATGATGGCCTCGGCCAGCGGGAACGACGAGGACACGGTCCGGACGTGATCCACCGGTTCAACGAGATCAGCCTGGTCCGCCTGACCCCTCGGAGGACTTCGTCATCCAGACGAGCGCAGTCAGCCTGCACCGTGAACAACGCAGTCACCTACAGCGCCCACCCCGGACCACAGGAGCAGCATCAAGCGCTCCGATTCAAATACCCACGACCAACAGGTCCAGCCACCACTAAGCTGCCATCGATCTTTACACAGAGAAACGGCCCACCCGTGATAATGGTGTGGACCGTCTCGCTGATCCTTCTATTACGACTTGACCTTCTTCACGTCAGAGCACTGATAGAAAGACGTCCCCTTACCTACGCATATCCAGAATGTGTAGGTCTTATTCTCAGGAAGGTTTCCGCCGACCCTCTTGATGTATGGCGCTTTATGGCCACTGGTGCTCGCTTTCCGGACCGGGCTAGTGCCAAGAAAGGCATCGATCCGGTATCCATCCGAACGAACATCCGTCGCTTTCAGGGTATCTCCGTTAGCTACCCAATTCCCTTGACCAGCCACGCGTCCGTCGATGTATGCCGATATCGCGTTCGACCCATACCAAAATTTGACGTCGGGCGCGGCGGCGGCACTATTTGCCCCCACAGTCATCGCACTCCCAGCCAAGATGGCAGTCGCCGCGAGTACAGATCCGGCACGCTTGCACAGAGAAGTCTTCACGTTCCCCCCTCTACACGAGAATCAATGGTCGCCAAGATCATACGTGAAGTCGACCCGAAAAGCGAGCACAACACCAGAAATGGGGGAAGTGCCAGATTCAAGCGACTACGCCTTGCGACACTGCCCAGCCGGGAATCGAACCCATACGGCAAATGCGACATTACTGACAAACAGCATTATTTCGGTATCTTCAGAATGCCCATCCTGTTAAGCCGCGTTGCCGGTGTCCTTCTCGGCGTCGCCCTGGCTGGCCGACGAGCCACCCGACAGGTAGCTCTTCCAGCCACCGGCCGGCTTCTGGCCGACCTCGAGGCCGCGCAGCTTGGCGAGGACCTCGGGCTTCTGCACGTCCAGCCAGTCCACGAACTGCTTGAAGGACACCAGGCGTACGTCCTTCTTCCCGGCCATGCCCTTGAGGGCCTCCTCGACGGCGTCCATGTAGATGCCGCCGTTCCACTCCTCGAAGTGGTTGCCGATGAAGAAGGGCGCCCGGTTGGACTCGTAGGCGCGCTCGAAGCCCTTGAGGTAGGCCTGGGTGGCCTGCTTGCGCCAGCCCGGGTAGTTGGACGGCGGGGCCTTCGTGGAGTTCTTCGACTGGTTGGCGAGGATGTTGTAGTCCATCGAGAGGACCTCGAAGGTGTGGCCGGGGAACGGCACGGCCTGCAGCGGCAGGTCCCAGATGCCCATCTTCTTGTCCGGCCACTTCTGGCGGCCGCCCGGCGAGGAGGCGTCGTAGCGCCAGCCGAGCTTCTTGGCGGTCGGCAGCAGGTTGTCCTGGCCGAGCAGGCAGGGGGTGCGGCCGCCGACGAGTTCCTTCTCGTAGTCGAAGGGCAGCGGCTCCAGGTCCTTCCAGCCGGTGTTGGTGCGCCACTTCGTCACGAACGACTTCGCCTGGTCGATCTCGGACTGCCACTGGGCGGGCGTCCAGTTGGCCACGGAGCCGGTGCCCGCGCAGAAGTGGCCGTTGAAGTGCGTGCCTATCTCATGGCCCTCCAGCCAGGCCTGGCGCACGTACTTCAGCGTGTCCTTGATGTGGCCGTCGGTGAGGTAGCCGATGTCGGAGGCGCCGACGGCGTTGTTCGGCGGCCGGTAGAGCCGCTTCTTGGACTCGGGGAGCAGATACAGACCGGAGAGGAAGAACGTCATCCCCGCGTCGTGTTCCTTCGCCAGCTTCAAAAAGCGCGGGAACAGACCGTTGCCGACCTCACCGGCGCCGTCCCAGGAGAAGACGACGAACTGCGGCGGGGTCTCGCCGGGCTCCAGCGGGCGCGGCTTCTCGGGCTGGTTCGGCTGCTTGCCGGTGAAGGCCGTGGAACCGTCGCCGATCGGCTTGGCCGGGCGGCTCGGCGTACCCGGCTTGCCGGCGTCCTTGCCGTTGTCCGCCGCCGGTCCCGAGTCGCCGGAACCGGAACCGCAGGCCGAAAGGCCGATGGCCGCCGCCGCGCCGGCACCCAGGCCGAGCGCGCCCCGGCGACTCAGGGAGGTCCGGCGCATCGCCGGTACTCCACGTCCCCGGTCCGTGCGGCTGTCGTCGCGCATTCCAACCCCAATCCTCGCGCTTTTGGTCCTCCTGGCTGAAGGACAACCCCTTAGAGGGTGCGACGAAGACACGGGTTCCGAACAGGAGCAGCAATATGGGGTCTATTACAGAGAAGAGACATTCGGCGCCATAGGGTGTCCGCGCAATTACCCGGCGCACACAGCGAACGCACAGGCAACGGATAGCGAACACCCGGCGTGACGGGGACACCCCGAAAGGAGCGCGGGCAGGGGGCGCGCCCCGAAAGGGGCGCGGGGAACTGCGCGACCAGCCACAACGATCCCGCAGATCCCCACGAATACAAGCCCCCTCGAACCCCGCCCTACCGGCACAGCGCAAGCGTCACGCGCCGAATGCCTTGCTCTTCCCCTTCACCGGCTTGGCGCCCGCGAGAAGGTGCTTGGGGACAAGATCTCGGGCAGGTTCCGAGTAACCAACGGAAACGATCTTGTCGCCGCGATAGGTGAACGTCGTCAAAGAGGCGAGCGTGCACTGCCGCTTGCGCGGGTCGTGCCAAAGGCGCCGCTTCTCCACGAAGCTGCGCACGATCCAGATCGGCAGCTGGTGGCTCACGCACACGGCCTCGTGCCCGCGCGCGGCGTCCTTGGCCGCGTCGAGGGCGCCCATCATCCGCACGACCTGCTCGACGTACGGCTCGCCCCAGGACGGCTTGAACGGGTTGACCAGGTGCTTCCAGTTCTCCGGGTTCTTCAGGGCGCCGTCGCCGACCCCGAAGGTCTTGCCCTCGAAGACGTTCTCGGCCTCGATGAGCCGCGCGTCGGTCGCCAGGTCGAGGCCGTGTGCCTTGGCGATGGGGGTCGCGGTCTCCTGCGCCCGGTCCAGGGGGGAGGCCACGACGTGCGTGACGTCCCTGGTGGACAGGTGCTCGGCGACGCGGTCGGCCATCTGCCGGCCGAGTTCGGAGAGGTGGTAGCCGGGAAGGCGGCCGTAGAGGATGCCGTCGGGGTTGTGCACCTCGCCGTGGCGCATCAGGTGGACGACGGTGATCTCATTGCCCGCACTGGTGCTGCCCGCGGTCATGCGGTGGCCTCCGGGGAGTTCGTGGCTTCGGCCGCCGCGCGCGCGGCGGCCGGCAGGGCGGCGGCGACGCGCTCGACGGCACGCTCGTCGTGGGTGGTGGAAAGGAACCAGGACTCGAAGGCCGACGGCGGCAGATAGACGCCCTGCGACAGCATCGAGTGGAAGAACGCGGTGAAGCGGAACGACTCCTGGGACTTGGCGTCCTCGTAATTCCGCACCTCACGGTCGGTGAAGAACACGGAGAACATATTCGAGGCGTTCTGTACGCGGTGCGCGACGCCTTCCTTGTTCAGCGCCTCGCTCACCAGGCCGCGCAGTTCCGCGGAGACGGCGTCCACCTTCTCGTACGCCGCGTCGTCAAGGAGGCGCAACTGCGCGAGACCGGCGGCCGTGGCGACGGGATTCCCGGACAGCGTGCCCGCCTGATAAACGGGGCCGACCGGCGCGAGATGACCCATGACATCGGCGCGCCCACCGAAAGCGGCCGCCGGGAATCCACCACCCATGACCTTTCCGAACGTCATGAGATCGGGCGCCACCCCGTCAACTCCGAACCATCCGGCTTTACTTGTCCGGAATCCGGTCATGACCTCGTCGGAGATGTACAGCGCGCCGTTCTTCGCGCACGCGGACTTGAGGCCCTCGTTGAAGCCGGGGCGCGGCGGCACGACGCCCATGTTCCCGGGCGAGGCCTCCGTGATCACGCAGGCGATCTCGCCCGGGTGGTTGTGGAAGGCCTCGTGCACGGCCTCCAGGTCGTTGTACGGAAGGACGATGGTGTCGCCCGCCTGGGCGCCCGTGACGCCCGGCGTGTCCGGCAGGCCGAGGGTCGCGACGCCCGACCCGGCCGAGGCCAGGAGCGCGTCCACGTGCCCGTGGTAGCACCCGGCGAACTTGATCACCTTGGCGCGCCCGGTGAAGCCGCGGGCCAGCCGGATGGCGGACATGGTCGCCTCGGTGCCGCTGGAGACGAGGCGGACCTGCTCGACCGGGGCGACCCGGTCGACGATCTCCTCGGCGAGGGCGACCTCGCCCTCGCCCGGCGTGCCGAAGGAGGTGCCGCGCGCGACGGCCTCCTGGACGGCGGCGGTGACCTCGGGATGGGAGTGCCCGAGGATCATGGGTCCCCATGAACACACGAGGTCCACGTACTCGCGGCCATCGGCATCCGTCAGGTACGGACCGGTACCGGACACCATGAAACGGGGCGTACCGCCCACGGCGCGGAAGGCGCGTACGGGCGAGTTCACACCGCCGGGCGTCACGGCCGCCGCACGGTCGAAAAGAGTCTGCGAAACTGGGGCGCTATACGGGAAGCTCACATGAACCATGGTGTCAGAGGGTCCGGACGTCGTGGCCGGGCCTCCTGTGCGGCGGTTTTCCACGCTGTCGGCCTCGCCGTGGGGCTGTTGTGCGGAAATCCTGTGGACTGGTGTTTCACCCCACGTTTCGGCGGGTGACCGTGGGGGAGGTCACTGACACGATGATCGGGTTGCGCGGCGGGGTCCGCGCGCTCTAGAAAAGCAGTCGGGTGGAGATATGCAGCGCGGTGGCGGACTGGGCGAGGGGACCGACGGCCTGGGTCCCCGGCGTGCCCGGCGGGGCAAGCACCGGCGAGAGGCAGAGGCGGCCTTGGCCCCCGAGCAGCGGACGCCGGACAGGGTGCAGCGTGAGCAGGCGGGAAACAGGAGCGGCGGGGTGGGGGTGACCTACAAATACTTCGGCGCCCCTGACGGTGCCACGGCGGCCAGGGTCCCCATCTCGATGCGCCCCGAGGAGCTCGGCGGCGACGAGCTGGGCATGGGCGGCATGTTCACCAAGATCAAGCCGGAGACGATGGCCGCGATGGTCCTGACCGGCATCGAGGGCATACCCCTGCACAAGGTCCCCCCGCTGGAGCTGGTCGTCCTCCACCCCGACTACGCCGTCGTCAAGCTCCCCATGACGGTCGTCGACCCGCTGCGCGGCATCGGCGAGGAGTCCGTCGGCGCGGCGGCCTTCATCTGGTCCACGGTCCCCGACCGCGGCGGCCCCCGGGACGCCTTCAACGTCTACCAACTCCTGCACGAGTGGCAGGACTTCAGCCACCGCCTGCACGACGCGGGGCATCAGGCGTACTGCCTGGTGTGGCCCTGAGCTGATCGCTCGGCATGGCCCTGGCCTGATCGCTCGGCATGGCTCTGGCCTGCCCCTCTGCGGGCTACCGTCGGGGCTCTCCCCCGGCGCGGTAGTGCTCGGCGAACAGCCGCGCGACGAGTTCGCCCCGGCTGGAGACCTCCGCCTTGCCGAAGACGGCCTTGAGGTGGTCGCGCACGGTGTGCGGGGAGATGAACAGCGTCGCCGCGATCTCGGCGGTGGGCAGCCCCCGCGTGACGAGCTGAGTGATCTGCAGCTCACGCGGCGTCAGACCGTACGCCTCGGCGACGAGGACCGCCCGGTCGGCGGCCGCCGCCGGTTCGATGACGACCGCCACCGGACCGGACTGCCCGGCCGGGCCACTGAGGCAGGACGCGTGGCAGGTCAGCCAGCACCCGTCGACGGTCCGGATGCGTGTCCGCGCGCCGCCCGTCCGCTCCCGGCCCCGGGCGATCGCGCGGGCCTGCAGCGCGGTGGCGACCAGCCAGATCGGCACCCTCAGCCCCAACTGCGAGGGGACGGAGGGGCCTTCGGGGAGCCGTGAGAGGTGCTGCCGAGCCTCCTCGTTGATCGAGGCCGGTTCACCGGAGGGGTCGAAGAGCACCAGCCCGGGCGCGGGCGCGTCGGTGGGGCCGTCGGACGCGGACGGGCGGGCGAACCGGCGCAGCCGCGAGGCCAGCGGAGCGGACAGGCCGGCGAGCAGAGTGATCTCGTCCTCGCGGAACGGGGCGCCATCGCCCATGCGGAACAGGCTGATCACGGCCCATGGCCGGTCGCCGACCCGCAGGACGGCCCGCAGTTCGTCGCCCACGCCCTGGCTGCCGAGCAGTCGGCGAAAGCGCGCGCTCCGTGCGGGCAGGTCCCCGGTGGCCGCGCGCAGGCCGGCCGTCGGCACGGCGGCACGGGCGAGGTCCCGGAACGGCAGGACGTCCTCCTCCAGGAGTTCGCTCTCCCAGTACGCGGCGCAGCCCTCACCGGAGCCGAGGTTCTCCACCAGCATCGGCGCGGTGATGAGGCCGGTCTCCGGGTCGGTGGCCGCCCACACCGCCGAGTCGAACGGCACGAGCCGTCGCAACTCGGCTGACGTCCGGCTGAAGAGGTCGTGCGTGCCGGTGGCCCGGTCCGCGCCTGAAAGCACCTTGGTGTGCGCGGACAGCACCTTGGTGCGAGCGGACAGCACCTTGGTGCGAGCGGTCAGCACCTCGTCGTGGCGACGCGCAGCGGACATGGAGACACCCCCGTGTTCTGGACGCGGACCAGCGTGCCCGTCCTCCCGTCCCGCACCAACCCCCTGTTCGAGGGGGTCGTTCCCGGGCCGGTCACCGCTCGCGGGGGATGGGGCCCCGCACCGGGAGCGGCAAGGCTCGAAGAGGCCGCGGCTTCCATTCGACCGCGGCTCACGACGTGAAGGGGAAGAGCGTGGACATCGCCGTCGTCGGAGCGGGTGCCGCCGCGGTCGGCCTGCTGGACACACTGGCGGCCACCGCCGACAGACCGGGGACCATCACGGTGTTCGAGCCGTCCCCGCAGCTCTGGCGGGGCCGCCCGTACGGGCCGGACCTGGACACGGTGCTGGTCAACTCGCCACCGGCCCTCATGTCGATCCGTCACTCGGACTTCGGGCACTACGCGGCCTGGCTGGGCCCGCGCGGCACCGCCCACCTCGATGAACGGCTCGGCCAACCACTGGTCCCGCGCGCGCTCTACGGCTCGTACCTCGCCCACACCGCGGAGACGGCGTCGGCGGCCCTGAGCGCGAACGGCTGGCAGGTCCGCGTCGTCGTCGGCCGCGTCACCGGCGCCACCCGGCGCGGAGCCCGCTGGTCGCTGCGCACCCAGGACGGACGCGCGCACGAGGCCGACCACGTGGCCCTGTGCGTGGGCGGGGGAACGCCGCGGGACCACTACGGCCTCGACGGCGCCCCGGGGTACGTGAACGATCCGTATCCGCTGGCCCGCGCACTCGAACGGGTTCCGCTCAGCAGCAGCGTCACGGTCATCGGGACCGGCCTCACCGCGGTCGACGTCGTCGTGTCGCTCGCCGCACGCGGACACACCGGGCCGATCACGCTGCTGTCCCGCAGTGGCGTGCTGCCCCACGTGTGGCAGCGCCCGCTCGGCCACCGGCCGCGACAGCTGACCGTCGAGCGGGTGGCGGCGCTGCACCGGGACCGCGGTGCCGTCACCCTCGATGACCTCGTCGGGCTGCTGAGCTCGGAACTGGCCGAGGCAGGAGAGGACTTCGGCGAACTCGTGGCCGATCTCCTCGCGACCGGGACCGAAGATCCGGTACGGCGCCTGCGGAAGCACCTGGCCGCCGTCGAGGATCCTGGGCGCGGCCGCCGACTCCTCCAGGAAACGGCGCACAGCGTGGGCCCGTACGCGTGGCGACTGCTCTCCGAGCCCGACCGCGCCCGGCTGCTGCGTCACTTCCGCACGGCGACGAGCGTGGCCTCGCCGATGGTGCCGGTGAACGCCGCCACCCTGATGCGGCTGGCGGACGCCGGGCAGCTCACCGTCGTCGCGGGCGTCCGCGGGATCGAGGCGTCGGACGGCGGGTTCCGGGTGCACGGCAACCACGGGGACAGCGCATCTGACGTCGTCGTCAACGCCGTGAACCCGCCCCCGCACGCGATCCCGCGGGCAGCCGGACCGCTGGTCACCGCCCTGCTGGCCGACGGCTCCGCGGAACCGCACCCGGCCGGCGGTCTGGTTCCGGCCGACCCGCGCCTGCACGTGGTGGGAGACCTCGCCGGGGGCGGTTCGTTCCTCACGTCCAGCATCCCGGGCACGGCGGCCCGGGCCGCGCACGCGATCGTCGCCCCGGGACCCGGTCAGTAGTCGCCCCGGGACCCGGTCAGTAACGGTCCTGGTCCCGGTCAGGACGACTTCAGGGCGCCAGGACTTCAGGGCTTCAGGGCTTCAGGACTTCTTCAGGACCGCCTTCATCACCGCCTTGGCGATCGGCGCGCCCAGCTTGCCGCCCGCGATCTCGGAGCGGGTGATGTCCATGTCCTCGGGGTCGACGAGCACCGCGACCGCCACCGGTGACGTGCCGTCGGACTGCTTGGCGTAGGACACGAACCACGCGTACGGCCGCTGGTCGCGCACGTTCGAGCCGTGCTGCGCGGTGCCGGGCTTGCCGCCGACGGTGACGCCGTCGATGGCCACCTTGTCGCCGGTGCCGTCGGTGACCGTGTACTCCATCATCTCCTGCACCTTGCGCGCCGTCTCCGGCGAGACGGCCTGCTCCATCTCCTCCGGCTCCGTCTTCTCGACCGTCGAGAGGTCGGCGCCGCGCAACTCCTCGACCAGGTACGGCTTCATGAGCTTGCCGTCGTTGGCGAGGCCCGCGGTGACCATGGCCATCTGGAACGGCGTGGTGGTGACGCTGCCCTGGCCCATGCCGGTGAGCGCCGTCCCCGGCTTGTCCGGCTTCTCCGGGTAGCCGCTCGCGGCCGTCCGTACGGGCATGAACTGCTCTTCGTTGAAGCCGAACCGCTCCGCCGTCTCCCGCATCTTGTCCTTGCCGGTCCTGAGCGCCGCGTCCAGGAAGACGTTGTTGCACGACCACTGCATCGCGGTCTTCATCGACACCTTGTCGCACATGTCGTTCGGCACGACGTTGCCGATCTCCGTCGAACTCTGCGGCAGCCGGTAGGGGGCCCGCGCACGGGACCGCGTGTCGATGTCGTCGACCGTGCCGTGCTCCAGGGCTGCCGCCGCGGTGAGGATCTTGAAGGTCGAGCCCGGCGGGTACGCCTCACGGAACGCCCGGCTGTTGAGCGGCTTGGCCTTGTCCTTGCTGAGCTTCTCGAACGCCCGGCCGTCCTTGCCGGAGATCCCCGAGAACACCGACGGGTCGTACGAGGGCGTGCTCGCGAGCGCCAGGATCTTCCCGGTGCGCGGGTCGATGGCGACCACCGCGCCCTTGGCGTCCAGGTCGGTCAGGCCCTTGTAGGCGGCCTTCTGCGCCTTCGGGTCGATGGTCGTGACCACGTCGCCGCCCTTGGGCCGCTCACCGGTCAGGGTGTCGAGGGGCGAGCCCAGCAGCCTGCTGTCCCTGCCCGTGAGCAGGTCGTTGTGCACGCCCTCCAGGAACGTCTGGCCCTGGGACTGCGAGAAGAAGCCGGTGACCGGCGCGTACATCGGGCCGTCCTTGTAGACCCGCTTGTACTTGAAGTCCGATCCCGGCGTGGTCACGGAACCCGTGACGGCCTCGCCGCCCACGATGATGTCACCGCGCGGCTGGCCGAAGTCGGCTATCTTCACGCGCCGGTTCTGCTCGTGCTCGGCGAGGGTCTGGGCGCTGACGAACTGCACCCAGGTCGCGCGCACGAGGAGGGCGAGGACGAGCAGCCCGCAGAAGACGGCTGCGCGGCGGACGGTCTTGTTCATCGGTCGCTCTCGTTTTCGCTCTCGTTCATCGGTCGCTCTCGTAGTCGCTCTCGTTCATCGGTCGCCCTCGTAGTCGCTCTCGTTCATCGTCTGCTGCGCTCCTGGTTCTTGGCCGCCCCGTGCGGGGGCCGCGGGCTCTGGTCGGTGAGGAAGCCGAGGACGGTGCCGGTGGTGTCCAGCGCCTTGCTGGCCGGGCCGAAGCCCTTGGGCGGGGTGACGCGCGTTCCGGGCCAGGTGTGACCGGCGTCGCGCACGACGAGGAGTTCGACGGGGACCGTGCCGGGGCCGGGACGCCACACGGTGCGGTCGTAGCCCTTGCGGGACTGCTCGGCCGGGGGCTTCGTACGACCGGCCGTGGCAAAGGCCTTGACGCTCGAGCGGGCCGACTTGGTTGCCATGATGGGCTCCTGGCCCTTGGGGGCGGGCCCGGGCCGGGCCAGGCCCGTGACCGGACGCACCGGGTCCTTGGCGCCGTAGACCACCATCACCGGCACCGGCCCCTTCGGCCGCACCTCGTCCCGCCCGGTGGGCAGCTGCCCCGCGACCGACACCGCCCCCGCCACCAGCTTCGGCCGGTCCGCCGCCACCCGCAGCGCCATCGAGCCGCCGTTGGAGAACCCCACGACGTACACCCGCCGGGGGTCGGCCCGCTCCGTGCGGACCAGCTTGTCGACCAGGGCCTGCGTGAAGCGCACGTCGGCGTCGGGGTCCGGGCGCAGCCGGGACGGCGCGGTGCCCGCGCCCCACGTCTTGCGCAGGGCCTCCGGGTAGGCGACCAGCATCCCGCGCGCCTTGGCGGCCTCGTTCAGGCCGGTCAGCTCGCGCATCTCGGCGGGGTCGGCGCCGCGGCCGTGGAAGGCGACGACGAGCGGGCGCGGGCCCGAGCCGGGCGCGGTGGGCTTGTGCAGCAGGTAGTCGCGGGTGGTGCCGTCCACGCGCAGCCGCTCGCGGGTGTCGGCGGCGGCCGACGGCTTCGCGGAGTGCGAGGACTGCGGGGACTTCGAGGACTTCGAGGACGTGGCGGAGTCGGACCCGGAGTCGGATGCGTCGGCGCAGCCCGCCGTGAGGGCGAGGCCCACGACGAGGACACCGGACCAGCGGCGCACGGCACTCCGACGACGTACACGAGCGGAGGCGGGCCGTACCGAAGAGAGCGTCATACCGGGAGCAGATCAGCGCCGGGCCCCCTATGTCCAAGTTCGATATCACTCACGTATTCATTAATCTGCGATATCGTCGCTGCTCGTGGACCTGATGCGGCACCTGGAGTGCTTTGTGGCTGTTGCGGAAGAGTCACATTTCGGTCGGGCCGCCGAACGCCTCGGCATGGCCCAGCCGCCCCTGTCGCAACGCGTCCAGCGTCTGGAGCGCCACCTCGGCGTGCGTCTCTTCGAGCGCACCAGCAGGCAGGTCACCATCACCAAGGCCGGGACACTCCTCCTCGACGAGGCCCGCGAACTGCTCGCCCGTTCCGAGGCGCTGCTCGCCACCGCCCGCCGCATCCGCGACGGCGAGAGCGGCCTGCTGCGCGCCGCGCTCCCGCCGGACATCGCGGGCGAGACCGTCGCCGCCCTCCTCGCCGACTTCCGCCGCCACCACGCGGGCGTCGAGCTGGAGCTGCGCGAGCTGACCACCACCCAGCAGCTCGCCCAGCTCACCGCGCACGACCTGGACGTCGGCCTCATCCACCACCCGTGCGACGTCACCGGCCTCGAACTCGGCCCGGTGCTGCGCCGCGAGGTCGGCGTGCTGCTGCCGCGCGGCGCCCCCGCCGCCGCGCTCGCCGAGGTCCCGCTGACCGCCCTCAGCGGCTACGACCTGGTCCTCTTCCACCGCAGCGCCGCCCCCGCCCTGCACGACGACCTGCTCACCACCTGTGCCCGCGACGGCTACACCCCCACCGCCGTCCGGCACGGCCAGGGCGCCAGCTTCGTGCGCGGCCTGATCCTGTCCTCGCACGCCGTCGCCTTCAGCCCCAAGGACGCCCACCCCGCCCCGCCCCCGGGCACCGAGCCCGACATCGTGTGGCGGCCGCTCGCCGGCGCCCCGCTGGCCTGGCGGCACTCGGTGGCCTGGCCGAAGGGGCGCGGCGACACCGCGGTGGTGGCGTTCGCCGAAGCGGTCACGCGCGCCCTGCACGACACCGCCGCCCTGACCGCCGACGCGCCCCCGCGTCCGCTCCATCTGCGTCCGACCGCGGAGTACTGGCTGTGACCACGACCCCCATCCGTCTCCAGGACGCGTTCGCCGAAGCCGGCGTCACGGGCCGGCTGCACGCCGTCGACATCGACTCCGGCGCGGAGGTCGGCGTCGGCGCCGACCAGCCCGTCGTCACCGCGAGCGTCCACAAGCTGTGCGTCCTCGTCACGCTGCACGAGCAGGCCGCGGCGGGCCGCCTCGACCTCACCGAGCAGATCGAGTGCCCGCCCGCCGACCGCACGTCCGGCCCGACCGGGCTCGCCGCGATGCTCGACCCCGTACGGATGTCCCTGCGCGACGCCGCGTACCTGATGATGGCCGTCAGCGACAACACCGCCGCCGAACTCCTCCTCGGCCGCGTCGGCCTGGACGCCGTCAACGCCACCACGGCCCGCCTCGGACTCGCCCGCACCCGCGCCGTGCACAGCTTCCGCGAGATGTTCGCGTCCATGCGCGAGGACGCGGGCCCCGGCGGCGCCCAGGCCCTGACCGACCCCTACGTCATCGCACGGCTGCGCGCCCTCGACCCCGCCCGCACCAACCACAGCACCCCGCGCGACATGACGCGCCTGCTCGGCGCGGTCTGGCGGGACGAGGCCTGCACCCCCGAACACGGCGCCGCCATGCGTCGCGTCCTCGGCCTCCAGGTCTGGCCGCACCGCCTCGCCGCGGGATTCCCCTTCGACGACGTCCACGTCGCGGGCAAGACCGGCAGCCTGCCGACCGTCCGCAACGAGGTCGGCGTCGTCGAGTACCCCGACGGCGGCCGCTACGCCGTCGCCGTCTTCACCCGCGCCGCCCGCACCGCGGCCACGCTGCCGTCGGCGGACGCGGTCATCGGGACGGCGGCGCGGATCGCGGTGGAGGCGCTGCGGGCGCCGTCGTGAGGGCGGGCTCGGCC
Source organism: Streptomyces flavofungini (assembly GCF_030388665.1). Lineage (NCBI taxonomy): Bacteria > Bacillati > Actinomycetota > Actinomycetes > Kitasatosporales > Streptomycetaceae > Streptomyces > Streptomyces flavofungini. Next base: position 3,992,098 of record NZ_CP128846.1, read on the forward strand.
CGGTTCATGAGGACGGGCTCGGCCCGGTTCATGAGGACGGGCTCGGCCCGGTTCATGAGGGCGGGCTCGGCCCGGTTCATGAGGGCGGGCTCAGGTCCAGGCGGACGCCGTTCATGAGGGCGGGCGCGGCCCGGTCGTGGGGGGCGGGCTCAGGTCCAGTGGGGGTCCCGCCCCGTCGCCGCGAGCAGCCGGTCGAAGTCCGACGCGTCCTCACGCACCGGCACCGGCTCCCCGAGGACACCCATCGCACGGGCCGTGGGGGCCAGCTCGTCGACGGCCGCGCGCAGGGCGGCCACGACATCCGGTACGCCGACATCCGGTACACCGACATCGGGTACGCCGACATCCCGTGCTCCGGCATCCGGTGCGCCGCTCGCGGGCGCCTCGTCCGTCCCGTACGCCTGGCCGGTCGCGCGGGCCAGGTCCCAGGCGTGCACCGTCAGATCGAGCAGGACCATCGAACCGACCGTCCGCGCGGGCATGTTCATCGCGCCGGTCGTACCCTCGTCGGCCCCGGGCTCGGACCAGGCGGCCACCACTTTCTCCGTCTCCGCCGCGAACCGCTCGCGCCAGTCGTCGCCCTCGGCCACGTAGTCGGGTGTGTCCCCGCCGAAGTCGGCGTTCCGTTTGGCGGCAAGCTCCTGGAACTGCACCACCACGTGGAAGAGGTGGTTCACCAGGGCGCGTACGTCGTACTCGGCGCAGGGCGTGCGGGCGCCGAGGCGGTCGTCGGGGAGGTTCCGCACCACGGGCAGGGCGTGGGCGGCGGCGACGGCCAGGAGGTCTCCGGTCCTGTGGGTGGTGTTCATGGGACGACGGTAGGCAGCCGGGGCCGGGCCCGTCTTGAACAAACGCGACAGCCCCGAGGGGGCGCGTCCCGGCCCACTGTCAGCGCCCCGCCCTACGATCACGCCATGCCCGGCCCCTCCGCCTCCCCCTCCCCCGCTCCGTCCCCCGGCACCCCCCGCCGCGACACCCGGGGCATCGTCGACCCCTCCGGCCTGCTGACCCGCGTACGTTTCCGACGCCACGCCCCCGCCGAACCGCTCCGCCCCTACCTGGAGCACTACTGGCTGATCGACTGGGACCTCACCGAGCCCTACGTGACGCACGTGGTGCCGCACCCGTCGGTGAACGTCGTCTTCCAAGACCTGCCGGGGCGCGAGCCCTTCGGGGAGATCGCGGGCGTCGGCCTCGGTCTGTTCACCAAGGAGCTGGCCGGGCACGGGCGGGTGTGCGGGGTGCAGTTCCGTCCTGGCGGCTTCCGGCCGTTCGCACCGGGGCGGGCGGTGGCGGAGCTGACGGGGCGGGAGGTGCCCCTGGCCGAGGTGTTCGGGGGCGAGGGGACGAAGAGCGGTGGGACGGGCGCGGCGGACGGCTCGGCCACGGTCGACGCGGTCCTCGGCCCCGACGACGAGCACGCGCGCGTGGCCGCCCTCGACGCCTTCCTGCTGCGCCACGGCCCCGCCCCCGACCCGCAGGCCGACCTCGCCATGGCCCTGGCCGACCGCGTCCGCGCCGACCGCACGATCCGGCGTGTGGGCGACCTGGCGCGCGAGGCGGGCCTTTCGGTGCGGGCGCTGCAACGGCTCTTCTCGGCGTACGTCGGCGTCGGCCCGAAGTGGGTGGTCCTGCGCTACCGCATCCACGAGGCCCTGGAGCGCGCGGAGTCCGCGGCGGCGGTGGACTGGGCGGACCTCGCGGCGGGGCTCGGGTACGCGGACCAGGCGCATCTCGTACGGGACTTCAAGGCGACCGTGGGGGTGCCGCCGACGGCGTACGCGCCGGGCTGAGGCGGGGCGCACCCGGTCGGGCGGCGGGGGCGGCGGCCGTCGGCGCGCCGGGCATTGTCAGACCCCCCGCCTACCGTGAGGTCATGGAGAGAACACAGCCTCAGAATGTCCGGCTCACGCCCTGGTCGGAGGGCGACTTCGAGCTGCTCGTCCGGCACAACTCACCCGAGATGACGGCGCACTTGGGCGGCCCCGAGACGCACGAGAAGCTCCTCGACCGGCACCGCAGGTATCTGGGCCTCGACGACGGCCGCGGGGGCCGGATGTTCCGGATCGCGGCGGGCCCCGAAGGGGCGTCGGCGGGCATCGTCGGCTTCTGGGAGACCCACCACAAGGGCGAGGACGTGTGGGAGGCCGGCTGGGGCGTGGTCCCCGAGTTCCAGGGCCACGGCATCGCGGGCACGGCGGTCCGCCTGGCGGTGGCCGAGGCCCGCCGCGAGGCCCGCCACCGCCACCTGCACGCGTTCCCCTCCGTGACCAACCCGGCGTCCAACGGCGTGTGCCGCAAGGCGGGCTTCACACTGCTCGGCGAGGAGGACATGGAGTACCCGAAGGGGCACTGGATGCGGTGCAACGACTGGCGCCTCGACCTGACGGACACGACGGGGCCGGGACAGGGTCAGGCGTAGCGCGAGTCAGAAGCAGTCGGAAGGGGTCAGAAGTAGTACGAGTCCCCCGTGTCGAGGACGAGCACCGCGTGCTCGTTGTTGTGCGGATTGTGGTCGACGGCGCCGCCGTTCCAGACGGTGCCCACCGTCACCGTCACCTCGCGGGGCGCCCCGCGGAGCCGGACCGCGAGGTGCAGCCGCTCGCCGCGCGCGCCCGCGGGCAGGGCACCCGTGCGGCACAGCACCCCGCGCTCACCGGCCCGCACACAGGTGTCCGGCAGCCGCATGCCGTCCTCCAGGGGCACCGACCAGACGAGGCGGACCGTGGCGCCCGGGACGTCGTCCGGGCCGTGGTTCTCCGGCGTCAGGGAGACCGCCGCGAGCCCCCGCGTCATGGCCACCTGCCCGTGGTACGCGACATCCGCCTCCGGCACCGCGTCCACATCGGCCACGGCGCCCCCGCTCCCCCACAGCACCGCCCCCGCGACCACGGCCCCCACACAGAGCACCCGCACGACTACCTCCACGACACCGCGACCGACACCGGCCCCGACGTCCATCCCGATTCCACGGCGCCACCGACGTCCACGCCACCGGCGCCCACACCAGGGCCATACATGCCACCCACCGCGGCTCCGGACCCGCCGACCCCCCACATGCCACCCTGTTGACCACGCTCACCGCCCGCTCCGTCGCCCCTGCGAGGTCGGCGCCGCCCGTCCGGGCCGGGCGGGGCGCGCCTATGCTGACCGAGGCAGTACGGAACGCACGTACGAAACGAACCCGGCCCACCCCGGGCCGCTCGGCACCACCCGAACCGGCCCGCCCGGCCCGACCCCCAGGGAGCCCGCATGTCCGCCGCCGCAACGCCCCGCAAGCCCGGCATCGCCATCGTCACGGGTGCCAGCGGCGGCATCGGCGCGGCCACGGCCCGCGGCCTCGCGGCGGCCGGGTACCGGGTCGTCCTGACGGCCCGCCGCAAGGACCGCATCGAGGCGCTCGCGGCGGAGCTGACGGAGGCCGGGCACAGCGCCACGGCGTACGAGCTCGACGTCACCGACCGCGCGGCCGTCGACACCTTCGCGACGGCGTTCCGCGAGATCGCGGTCCTGGTGAACAACGCGGGCGGCGCGCTCGGCGCCGACCCCGTCTCGACCGGCGACCCGGCGGACTGGCGCCAGATGTACGAGACGAACGTCATCGGCACCCTGAACGTCACCCAGGCCCTGCTCCCCGCCCTCACCGCGAGCGGCGACGGCACCGTGGTCGTCGTCTCGTCCACGGCGGGCCACGGCACGTACGAGGGCGGCGGGGGCTACGTCGCCGCCAAGCACGCCGAGCACGTCCTCGCCGAGACCCTCCGCCTGGAGATCGTCGGCACCCCGGTCCGCGTGATCGAGGTCGCCCCCGGCATGGTCAAGACCGAGGGCTTCGCGCTGACCCGCTTCGGCGGCGACGAGGAGAAGGCCGCGAAGGTCTACGCGGGCGTGGCCGAGCCCCTCACCGCGGACGACGTGGCGGACACGATCACCTGGGCGGTGACCCGCCCGCCGCACGTCAACATCGACCTCCTCGTGGTCCGCCCCCGCGCCCAGGCGTCCAACACGAAGGTCCACCGGGAGCAGCGATGACCTACGCCGCCGACGACCCCGGCACCCCCGGCGGCTCGCCCGACTCCCCGGACCCCCTGGACCGCCTCGTCCACGAGCAGGAGTCCCGCCGCCTCGCCCAGGAGAAGAAGAACGAACGCCTGGTGTGGTGGTACCTCGCGTACTTCCTGTTCGGCATCCACATCGTGGCGTTCGTCATGATCTACGCGGTCATGCACGCGGAGTAGGCGTCCCGCCTTCAGCGGCACCCCGCCCCGGCCCGGACGCGAGCCACCCCCACCGGTGAACGCGTCCTGTCGCCATGCGAGTTGATGTCCGGCCTGCCCAGGCTCAGGCCGACCAACGACCCCGCTGGACACCCGAAAGGGACGGGAGGCTGCTGGCCGCGCCAACGATCAAGCACGCCGCATCAGAGTCGGGTTATTCCCTGAGCGCGTGCCAAGTGCGCCGCTGGAAGCTTCGCAGCGGACTGGTTCAGCAACCCGACTGACATGGGTGGGTGAGGGCACCGGTTTCGGCTGCCCTCACCCAGGCGGTCAGCCCTTGACGCAGATGACCTGCTTCAGCTTGGCCACGGCCTCGACGAGGTCGCGCTGGCTCTCCATCACCCGCTCGATCGACTTGTACGCAGCCGGAATCTCATCCAGGACGCCCGAGTCCTTGCGGCACTCCACGCCTTGGGTCTGCTGTTCCAGATCCTGCACCGTGAAGCGGCGCTTCGCGGCATTGCGGCTCATCCGCCGCCCCGCACCATGCGACGCGGAGTTGAAGGCCGCCTCATTGCCGAGCCCCTTCACGATGTACGAGCTGGTGCCCATCGAGCCGGGGATGATGCCGTATTCACCGGAGCCCGCGCGGATCGCCCCCTTACGGGTGACCAGCAGGTCCATGCCGTCGTACCGCTCCTCCGCCACGTAGTTGTGGTGGCAGGAGATCTCTTGCTCGAAGCTCGGCGCGGCCTTCTTGAACTCCTTGCGCACCACGTCCTTGAAGAGCGCCATCATGAGCGTGCGGTTGTGCTTCGCGTACTCCTGCGCCCAGTACAAGTCGCTCCGGTAGGCCGCCATCTGCGGGGTGTCCGCGACGAACACCGCCAGGTCACGGTCCACCAGGCCCTGGTTGTGCGGCAGGTCGCGGGCCACACCGATGTGATGCTCCGCCAGCTCCTTACCGATGTTCCGCGATCCGGAGTGCAGCATCAGCCAGACCGAACCAGACTCATCGAGACAGAACTCGATCATATGATTCCCGGACCCAAGCGTCCCCATCTGCTTAACGGCTCGCTCCTGACGGAATTTGACCGCATCCGCGACCCCGTCGAACCGCCCCCAGAAGTCGTCCCAGCCTGCCGTCGGCACCCCGTGAAACCGCCCAGGGTCGACGGGGTCCTCATGCATCCCCCGCCCCACCGGAATAGCCTGCTCGATCTTCGACCGCAGTCGCGACAGGTCGTCCGGCAGGTCGGCGGCCGTCAGCGACGTCTTGACCGCCGACATCCCGCAGCCGATGTCGACGCCGACCGCCGCCGGGCACACCGCGCCCTGCAGGGCGATGACGGAGCCGACCGTCGCACCCTTGCCGTAGTGGACGTCCGGCATGACGGCAAGGCCCTTGATCCACGGCAGCGTGGCGACGTTCCGCAGCTGCTGCATCGCGGCGCCCTCGACCGTCTTGGGGTCCGCCCACATCCGGATGGGGACGTTCGCCCCGGGCATCTCTACGTACGACATAGCTTCCTCTTCCCCCCGTACAACTACAAAAGACTTGAAGCGCAAATACCGGTGCCAAGGTCGACGTATGGGATAACGGACCGGCATCCACAGCGGCGCGTGCGATACACATTGTGTCCACCGGCCGTCCGTCGGCGGCAACCGAATAACCAGGCCGGACAGGCTCGGTGGCCCGGCCCGCACGGGCCGGCCGGACCCGTCCACGTCGAGAGGAGCCAGCACGGTGCAGCGGAGGGTCTACGTACCGGGCGCAGCCGCGCTTCTCGTGGCGCTGCTCGCCGGCTGCACCGGCAGCTCGGGGTCCGGTGCGGGCGACGACGGCAAGTCCGGCGACTCCGGCAGCTCCACGGCGGCCGCCGAGCCCGGCAAGTACCGCACGCTGCCCGAGCCCTGCGGCGCGGTCGACGGCTCGACGCTCGACTCGATGCTGCCGGGCATCAAGGACATCGAGGACGCCAAGCAGCGCGAGAAGGCGTACGCGGGCTCCGCCACGGTGACGTACGACACGGACCGGCGCGTGGGCTGCCGCTGGAAGGTCGAGTCTGCGGACGCCACCCACCACCTGCTCGTGAACTTCGAGCGCGTGGTGTCGTACGACGGGACGGTCAGCGACGACACCCGGGCGCAGGAGCTGTACCGGTCGAAGCTGCGGGAGGCGGGCATCCAGGAGCCGCCGCCCTCGGGGTCGGACGAGGACGACGACACGGAGGAGCCCGAGGGCTCGGGAGGCTCCGGGGTCTCCGACGCCCCCAAGGGTTCCGGCAAGCCGGGCAGCTCGGACAAATCAGACGACTCCGGTGAATCCAGCGACTCCGGTGACTCAGAGGGCTCGCCGCGCGCGCAGGGCGCCCCCGCCGCCGCCCATGCCTCCGCCAAGAAGGGCGACGGCGCCGCGACCGACGCTGAGCCCGACGGCGGCGCCGCAGCGGACGAGAGCACCCCCGCCGGATACGAGCCGCGCACCCTGGACGACCTCGGCGACGAGGCGTTCCTGGACGATGTGCTGACCACCGCCGCGTCGGCGACCCGGCAGCGGACCGTGACTGTGGTGTTCCGCACGTCGAACGTGATCGTCACGGTGGCGTACGACGAGCAGCCGGCCCGCAGGACCGAGGTGCCCGACTCCAAGGAAATGCAGGACAACGCGCGCGAGCTGGCGGAAAACCTGGTCGACAGGTTCGACGGCTGAGGGCCGTTCCGAGCGCGTACGGGCTCCCCGGAAGCCGCGTCACCCGCGTCGCACACCGCGTACCGTGGCCCAACGACCCCATCGAACGGCACGGCCGCCCAGAGCGAACACGAGTGAAGGAACCATGCACCGACCCGCACAGCGACAGCGTCAGCGACTCACCCGCGTCCTGGTGGGCGCGGCAGCCGTACCGGTGATCCTCTTCGCCTCCGCCTGCAGCAGCGACTCCGGGTCGGACGGGGACAAGAAGGACAGCGGCGACCAGTCCTCCGCGTCCGCCTCCGGCGGGTCCGAGGGCTCCGGCGGCTCCGGCGACAAGGCGGCGACCGTGGAGAAGGCCGCGTTCGCCAAGCTGCCCGAGCCCTGCGACACGCTCTCGAAGAAGACCCTCGGCGATCTCGTCCCGGCGACGAAGAACAAGTCGGGCAAGACGGGCACGTCGGACGATGTGTCCACGCGCGGCAACTGCACCTGGGACAGCCTCGACAACAACGGCGTCGACGGCTCCCAGTTCCGCTGGCTGCGCGTCTCGCTGAACCGCTTCGAGTCCGACCAGTCCCTCGGCAGCGGCGCCAAGCGCGCCCAGGGCAACTTCACCAAGCAGGTCACGGACGCCCAGGCGGCCAAGGACGCCAAGGGCGTCAAGACCACTCCGGTGCCGGGCGTGGGCGACCAGGCGACGCTGGTCAGCTACGACGTCAAGAAGGAGAAGGACACCTTCAAGCAGCAGACGCTCGTGGCCCGCGTGGAGAACGCGGTCGTGACGGTCGACTACAACGGCGCGGGTCTCGCGGGCGACAAGTCCCCCGACGGGGCGGCCCTCGCCAAGGACACCCAGAAGGCCGCAAAGGAGGCCGTCGCGGCGGTCACGGCGGCGAACAAGGCGGGCGGCGCCCCGGACAAGTCCTCCGACGCCCCCAAGGACGACAAGGACGACAAGGACGACAAGGCCTCCGACGGCTCCGGCGCGAAGCCGGAGAACGACGCGAAGGACGACGCGAAGCCCAAGGGCGAGTAGCCGAAGGGCGAGTAGCCGAACCTTCCTCGCGTACGCGCGCGAGACCGCCACAACTCGCCCCGCGCACCCAGGAGTCACAGGAGCCCGACCGCTCACGCGGCCGGGCTCCTGCCGTGTCCGCGTCCGCGCTGCCTGCCTGCCACACATGCCGCGACTCCTGCTTGCCCTTCGTGGCCTGTTCCAGGACAAGGGCTGACCGCGTTTCTGGCCGGGAGGCCTGCGCGCTTACGTCGGCTCGGGCCCCCGGTTTCCGCACAGAGGGAAGTCACCGTACGAAGTTCGCCCCCCGTCGCAGTGACGGGAAGCCGGCCGTCGTCGTGGCCGTCGTCGACATCGTGATCGTGCTCTTCGCGGGCTACGGCTTCGTCCTGGCCGGGCTGTCCTTCGGGGCTCCGAGCCCGCGGGAGGTGCGGGACGCGGAGGCCGGGCGCGAGGGCGTTCTGTGGTTCCTGGCCTGGTCGGCGGGCGGTGGATTCGGTCTCGCCGCGGTGTTCCGGTGCCGACGGACGGCCGTGACTCACCTGGTCGTCGTCGGGCTGCCGTTGCTTGTGGGCCTGGGGTTCGTCGGGGCGAACGCGCGCCAGGCGAGGGGCGTCGGGCGGGGCTTCCTGCCCGGGGACGGCCTACCGGGACACACGTTCCCGTACGCGTGTGCCAGGCTATCGGTCGCAACACACCGAACAGGGAGGGGTTCGCGGGTGGCCGCGATGCAGCTGACACGTACGCACCGGATACTCATCGGGGTCGTCGTCTTCGGTGCGGTGGTCATCGCCGGGATCGGTTTCGCGGGGTCGTACGCGGCCGTGCGGGAGCTGGCCGAGAAGAAGGGCTTCGGCACCTTCTCGATGGTCTTCCCCATCGGCATCGACGCGGGCATCTGCGTCCTGCTGGCGCTCGACCTCCTGCTGACCTGGATCAGGATCCCCTTCCCGCTCCTTCGCCAGACGGCGTGGCTGCTCACGGCGGCCACCATCGCCTTCAACGGGGCCCGACCCGCTGGGCGTCGGCATGCACGCCGTCATCCCGGTGCTCTTCGTGGTCGCGGTCGAGGCGGCCCGGCACGCGATCGGGCGGATCGCCGACATCACGGCCGACAAGCACATGGAGGGCGTGCGCATGACGCGCTGGCTGCTCTCCCCCGTGCCGACGTTCCTGCTGTGGCGCCGCATGAAGCTGTGGGAGCTGCGCTCCTACGACCAGGTCATCAAGCTGGAGCAGGAGCGCCTGGTCTACCAGGCCCGCCTGCGCTCCCGCTTCGGCCGCGGCTGGCGCCGTAAGGCCCCGGTGGAGTCCCTGATGCCGCTGCGCCTGGCCCGCTACGGCGTCCCCCTCGCGGAGACGGCCCCCGCGGGCCTCGCCGCCGCCGGCATCGAACCGCCCGTCCTTCCGCCCGTCCAGGCCACGGCCCAGCAGCCCGAGCTGACGAAGGCCGAGCCGGTCACGCCCGGGCTGCCCCAGGCGGACTCAGCGCAGCGGGAGTTGCCCCAGGCCCAGCCCGCGAACCAGCCCGCGCCCACGGCCGACGCCACCCCCGTCGCCCTCGTCAAGGACCCGGCACCCGAGCCCACCCCCCAAGCCGCCGCCCCGGAAACCGTCGCAGCCGTCGAAGCCACCCCCGAGCCCGCCCCGCAGCCCCCGGCCAACCACGCGAGCCCCTGGTTCGCCGCCCAGCACCCACCGCAGCCCCACACCAGCGAGGGCCCGGTGTCGTACGACCCGGAGGCCCCGTACGACGAGTGGTACGAGGAACAGGCCCAGCAGCAGGGCTACGACCAGCAGGGCTACGACGAGCAACTGGCGTACGAGCAGCAGCAGTACGCCGACCAGCAGGCGTACGAGCAGCAGCGTTACGCGCAGGCCCAGCAGTTCGCGCGGGCCCAGCAGTACGACCAAGGCGGGCCGTACCCCGAGCAGGCCCACGAGGCTCCCGAAGTCGCCGACGACGGCTCCGGCTTCCGTGTCCCGGCCGGCCCGGGCCGCACCCGCCCCCTCGCGAACGGCCACCTCATCCCGGGCCCGCGCGAGGAACAGGCCCCCGCCCCCGTCGGCGAAGAGGCCCGGGAGCCGGAATCGGAGCCGCTGCCCGAGCCCGCGGCCGCCGACGGCTCCGGACTGCCGGGCGACATGACCCGCGACGAGGCGTACTTCAACGCCTTCCGCAAATACGTGAGCGAGCGGGGCGACTACCCCAACGCCCGCCAGTTCAGCCTCTACTTGATGGACCTCTACGGCGTGACCGGCCAGTCCGGCGGCCCGCTCACGGAAAGCACCCTGCGCCCCTACCTCCGCGACTTCCGCGACCGCTACCAGCGCGCGATGGACGAGGACGCCGAGCACATCGCATAGCGGCTGACGCGCTCGGCAGGAAAGGCTGCAACACCGACGGCGTCGAAGAACTCACCCTCATCCTGACCCGGGGTGACGAAGAACAGGCCTACGGAATCGGATGCGGAGACCCCGAAGCCGACCAATTCAACATCCCACCGGGCGAGCCGTTCAAAATGAGCGCTGAACCGATGAAGAACGGCACCGGCCTGTTCCTTTGGCGTCTGAACACCATCGCCCCCGGCGATGTCGAAGGATGCGAAGACGACATCAAGGCCTGCTAGCAGGCTTCGGACAGTGCGGGGAAAGTCACTCCCCAACGGCATCCGCGGGTGACACTCCATGACCATCGGCCCCGTCCACCGCCGGAAGCCGCCGGGATGCCGCCGCCTTGACGCTCCCGCACCCGCCGCGTGGACGTGGAGGTTCGGTCGACCAGCCCGAGGTCAGCGTAGCGCCGGTACCGGTTGATCCACTTTGATGCGGTCGCGCGGGAGATCCCCATCTCTGCCGCGCCATGGGCGATCGGCCGGGTCCGGCAACGAGCGATAAGTCGGCGTCGGCCCTCCGGCGTCAGTGGCGCGTTCTTATGCATCGGGCGTCCTGTCTTCCGCTGATGCGTATGTCTTGATTCGGGATGTGTGGCCGGGGATGTGGGTGGTGGCGCGGAGTGCGATCAGGTCCCGCCATGGCATGCGCTGTTCGGGAAGGGGTTCGCCGGCGCGGTCGAAGAGACGCAGGAGCACGGGGCTATCAGCCGCTTGGTCGGGGACCGCGCTGAGTGCCTCGCGAAGCACGTGGGCATGGTCGCGGACTATCGCAACGCGCTGCCGATGAGTGGTGGAGGCGATGAGCTCGGCGATCACGACCTGGTCCATCGCGTCCTGATTGTCGACGACGGCATGGCGTCCGTGGTGGATGTCGCGGGCCGCTTCGGTGAGGAGTGGGTCGCTGAGCGCGATGTGGCTCAACGTCCAGTCGATGTCGTCTCGTGCTGGTGCTGCGTAACTTGCTGTGTCCGGAATTGACGAGGCAAGCCTCAGGAGGTCGCGGTAGGCGGCCTCGAATTCAGTGGTGTCCATAGGGCCTTCCAAGGCGCGGGGCGGTCCGGGCTATTTGCTGAGCACTGCGGCGGTATCGCGGTTGGTACGGGAGAGTGCGGCGAGCACGAGCAGGCACAAGACGGCGACGGTTCCGGCGAACCAGGTCATGGCCGTGGTGAGGTCGAAGATGGTGGCAAGGACGCCGACACCGAGCACGGGCAGCCCGACGCCGGTGTAGACGATGACGTAGAAGCTGGAGAGCACCTCGGCGTGCCTGGCGGATGGGGTGTTGTTGTTCACCGTGGTGAGGCCGCCGAGGAACACCAGCCCGTGGCCGACCCCGGCGAGGACGGTGGCGGCCAGAAGCAGTTCGAGTGAGGGCGTGTTCCCGACCAGCACGAGGAGCCCCAGCCCCGCCGCCAGGATTGGCAGTCCGGCGAGCTGAAGGTGGCGCGGTCGTCGTCCGTAGGTAATGAGTTGGACGGCGACGGAGCTGGCCAGCATGAGCGCTGCTGTACCTCCGCCAAGGAGCAGGTTCGTGCTGCCCGTCAGCGTCGCCACGTAGGTCGGAATGAGAGAGAGGAAGAGCCCGATGACCGCGAAGGCGAGGAAGTTGGCGCTCCCGCTGGTCATGAACACTGTTCGCATTGCGGCCGGAATCTGAGGTCGGCGAAGACGCCACTGTGTCACCTGGCGGGTCGAGGGCATCCGCGTGACCGTGACGGCTGCAGGGACGAGGAGCACGATCTCAACGACGAACGGCGTCACATCGGGAGCCGGCGCGTGCTCGGCGATCAGTCCGGCCAGGACCGGCCCCAGGCCCAGGCCGCCGACCGAGGCCACCGTTGTGACCAACGCGCCCTTGCGGCGGCTACCGGTGGGTTCGAGTTCGCTGAGCGCAGCCGTCAGAGCTCCGGATGCCGCCCCAACCGAGAGGCCCTGCAAGATCCGGGCGGCGAACAGCCACCCAGTGCTGCTGGCCAGCGCGAACACGAGTGATCCCACGGCCGCCAGCACGAAGGCTGGGAGCAGGACCCGGCGTCGCCCGATCGCATCGGAGAGCGGGCCGGCGACGAGCAGGGATGGGATGAGGGTCGCGACGTAGACGGCGAAGATGAGTGTGACGACGAACGGGGAGAAGCCGAACGCCGTTTCGTAGCTGCGATACAGCGGTGTGGGCAGGTTGGTTCCGGCGAGCAAGATCAGCAGCGCATAAGCCGTCGCCCAGAACCTCCACCGGCTTGCCCCGCCGACCAGCGGTGTACGGGCGCCCGATGCTGCTGAACTGGGAGGCTGAGCCAAGTCCTGAGCGCCGCCGTCGTCCGTCCTGCCACCCCGCCTCATGTTCATGGGCGCCGAACATAGCAGATGTTCGTGCACGCCGAACATGTTCGGTACAGTGGGAGCCATGGCCAGTAGGACTGCAACCAAGCTCGTGCACCCCGCCCCCGGCGAGCTGGAGTTCACGACCGTGCTGGCAGCGCTCAGCGACCCGGTCCGATTGGCCATCGTTGCGCGGCTAGCCCAGGTCGAACCCGAAGGTGAACTGGCCTGTACGACATTCGCCTTGCCCGTCAGCAAGTCAACCCAAAGCGGCCACTTCAAGACCCTCCGCGAAGCGGGGGTGATCTACCAGCGAGACGAAGGGACCAGGCGGCTGAATCGGCTCCGGCGTACCGACCTCGACAATCGCTTCCCCGGGCTCCTCGACCTCGTCATCCCGCAAGGGCGCAACATCATCACCGGCTGGACATAACCACTACTCAGGCGTCAGCAACCTCATGTCCAGCAACAACTAGGCGCGGCGCCCCCCGCGTCGTACGGCGAGGAAGGCGCCCGCGACGACGACCGTGGCGCCCGCCCCCGTGGCGAGGCCCAGCGCCACCCTGTTCACGCCGCCGTCGTCTCCGTCGTCTCCGTCGGCGCCGCGCTCGCCCCCGCCCCTCGCCGCGCACCCGGAGTTCTTGGCCGGGCCTCCGGTCTCGACCCGTACCTTCGCGCCGTATGCGTCGTCGGGCGGGATCGACTCGGTGAAGCGGACTTCGTACGTGCCGGGTTCGGCGTCGCAGCGGACCTTCGCGCGGCCCTTCCATCTGACTTTGCCGGGATTGGTGAGTCTCACCGACCGCGTGAACACCTCGGATTCCACGACCGCGTTGTCCTCGTCGAGTTCGGTGTTCACGGCAGAAAGCCCGACCCACTGGCCGGGGCGTACCGCGTCCGGCGACACCACCAGTTCGCCATTGTCTCCCGGGCCCGCCGGTGCGCCCGGAATGGCCGCCTGCGCACTCGGAATGGCCGTCAGCGCCGCGGCGCAGGTCATCACTCCGGCCGCGGCGGCGGCGCGAATGCGTGTCATAAGGTGCAGTCCTGGGGTTCGGACAGCCGGGGTCGATTCCGGCGGTGGGGATGTTTTCCCCGCGATCGTACCCAGGGGGTTTGGTCGACCGTTTGCTTCAGAAGGGCAGTTGTGCGCAGTTCTCGTGGGGCCAGGGCAGTGGCGGTGGGGGTGAGCGGCATATTTCTCGCCGTCTCGGTGAATTCCGTCTCGGCGTACGCTGTCCCCGAAGTCGCGGTGGAACGCGTGAGCACGGTCATTCCCGCTGCGGACAAGGGGAATTGGACGGTTGCGGACGCGGAGAAGTTCTGGACCGCGCGGCGCATGGAGTCGGCGGCCCCGCCCCCGGCCGCGAAAACCACGGATGCCCCGAATACCAGGGGTGCTGTGCGTGCCACGGATGGCGTGCGTGCAGGGGATGGCTCGGACGGCGCCGAAGTCGCGACCGCTTATCCCGGCGCGCGGGCCGTTCCCGCGGAACAGCGCGCCACGGCCACAGTCCCGGTGAAGGCCCAATCCAAGGCCGGAGCCAAGCCCAAAGCCAAGGCCGGAGCTAAGCCCAAGCCCAAAGCCAAGGTCTACAAGGGCACCATGACCGTCGGCGTCCTGTACTTCGTCGACAAGGGCATGGCCTCCCACAACTGCACGGCCAGCGTGGTGCACAGCCCGAAGGGCAATCTGCTCCTCACGGCAGGACACTGCGCCAACGGCAGCAAGTACGCCTTCGTGCCGCAGTACCGGACGGGCAGGAGCGCCGCGCGCCAGCCGCACGGGATCTGGGCGGTCGACCGCGTCTTCAAGGACCCGCGGCGCACCACGTACGGCCCGGGCTCCGACCTGGACTTCGCCTTCACGACCGTCAAGCCGGACCGGCGCGGACGCCAGATCGAGCAGGTCACCGGCGCCAACAAGCTGACCCGGACGCCCGGTTACCGCGGCCAGGTCACCGTCATCGGCTACCCCTCGGCCAGGAACGCGCCCGTGGACAAGGCGATCAAGTGCCGGGCGAACACGACCCGGCTGCCGGGGTACGGACAGCTGCGCATGGAGTGCGGCGGTTTCCACGGCGGCACGTCCGGCAGCCCGTGGCTGCGGAACTTCGACGAGCGCACCGGGACCGGCCAGGTCGTCGGGAACCTCGGCGGCGCGGGTGGCGGCGGGGCCAGCGACGACGTCTCGTACGCGCCGTACTACGACGACGAGGTGTTCAAGCTCTACCGGGACGCGATCGACGGCGTCGCCACCGTGCGGCGCCCGCCGCTGCCGTACTCCCCCGGCTCCGGCGAGACCTGGCGGCACGCCAGGCACCTGGCGTCCGGCGAGTACACCGGCGACGGCACGGCCGACCTCCTCGTGGTGTGGACCGACGGCGAGGTCACCCTGCACCCGGGCAACGGCAAGGGCGGGTTCAGCGGGGAGCGGCGCCTGAAGTCCGCCAACGGCACCTGGAAGCACGCGACGACGGTCACCGGCGGCGACTTCACCCGGGGCAGGGGCACCGACGACCTCATGGTGCGCTGGAGCGACGGCGAGGTCACGCTGTACCCGGACGTGAGCGCCGCCGGCCTCCGCGCGGAGGTCGAGCTGGCACCCGCCCGTTCCACCTGGAAGCACGCCACGCTGCTCACCGCGGGCCGTTTCACCGGCAACGGCCGGACGGACGACCTCGTCGTGCGCTGGAGCGACGGTGAAGTCACCCTCTACAGCGAGGTGAACGGCCGTGCCTTCAAGAACGGCCGCGGCTACGAGAAGGAGACCCGGCTCCAGAAGCCCAACGGCACCTGGAAGCACGCCACGCTCCTGACCGGCGGCGACTTCACGGGCAGAGGCAACTGGGACCTCGTCGTCCGCTGGTCCGACGGCGAACGCACCCTGTACCAGGACCTGAGCGCGTCCGGCCTCGGCAAGGAGACCCGGATGCAGGGGCCCAACGCCCGCTGGAAGCAGGCCGAGGCGATGACGGCGGGCGCCTACAGCGCGAACGGGCGCCCGGACGACCTGATCGTCCGCTGGAGCGACGGCGAGGTCACGCTGTACGCCGACACCGGCAAAAAGCTCGGCGCGGCGAGGACTCTCGTCCCACCGGCGACCCGCTAGCCCGCGGCCGCAGTCCGCACAGCCCGCAGTCCGCAGTCCGCGCAGCCCGCGCCTCAGCGCCGGGCCCGCGCCCTGCCCTGCTCCCCGTAGAACGCGAGGACGGCGCCGACAGCGACCAGCACGACGTATCCGGCGCCGGGCACGTCCCACCACTTGTGGATCAGGCCCCAGGGGCCGTCCCCGAAGAGATTCCCTGCGACACCGAGCGCGCCCTGCACTCCGACGACCCAGCCGACGATGGCGATGATTTCTTTCATGGGTCCAGGATCAGGCCGGTGACCGGCCGGAACGTCCTGCCCGGGGCCGAAACCCGGGTAGTCCGAAGGATGCACCCGGCGGCGGCGCGCAAAGGGGGGCGGGCCCGGAATGGACCCGCCCCCCTCACGCCGTGCCTGAGCCCTCCCAGGCGTGCCGACTAGGCGCCGAGCAGCTTCCGCACCCGCTCCGCCCCCACCGCGAGCAGCAGCGTGGGCAGGCGCGGCCCGGTGTCCCGGCTCACCAGCAGGTGGTACAGGAGCGCGAAGAACGTCCGCTGGGCCGTCTTGATCTCCGGCGGCAGCTCCTTGGGCCCGGCGTCGGCGGCGAAGCCCGCGCGGACCTTCGGGACGCCGTAGACCAGGTGGGTCAGGCCGTCCAGGGACCAGTGCGAGTCCAGGCCGTCCAGGAGCAGCCGCAGGGACTCGCGACCCTCCTCGTCGAGGGAGCCGAGCAGTTCCATGTCGGGCTCGTCCCGCACGACGGTGCGCTGGTCGGCCGGGACGTGCGTGTTGATCCACGCCTCGGCCTTGTCGAGCCGGGGCCGCGCCTCGTCGAGGGAGGCCAGCGGGTCGGCCGGGTCGAGCTCGGACAGGATGCGCAGGGTCTGGTCCTCGGCGCCGGCGGTGATGTCGGCGACGGAGGCCAGCGTGCGGTACGGCAGCGGGTGCGGCGTCGTCGGGAGCGGTCCGGCGGCGGTGCCCACGGCGCGCGTGTACGCGGCGGCGTCGGCGGGCAGCGCGGAGCCGTCGGCGACCTTCGCGGCGAGCTTGTCCCACTCGTCGTAGAGCCGCTGGATCTCCTGGTCGAAGGCGATCTTGAAGGACTGGTTGGGCCTGCGGCGGGCGTACAGCCAGCGCAGCAGCGGCGCCTCCATGATCTTCAGGGCGTCGGCCGGGGTGGGCACGCCGCCCCGGGACGAGGACATCTTGGCCATGCCGCTGATGCCCACGAAGGCGTACATCGGGCCGATGGGCTGCACGCCGTCGAAGATCTGCCGGACGATCTGGCCGCCGACGACGAAGGACGAGCCGGGCGAGGAGTGGTCCACGCCGCTGGGCTCGAAGATCACGCCCTCGTAGGCCCAGCGCATCGGCCAGTCGACCTTCCAGACCAGCTTGCCGCGGTTGAACTCGCTCAGCCGCACGGTCTCCTCGAAGCCGCAGGCCGTGCAGACGTAGGCCAGCTCCGTGGAGTCGTCGTCGTAGGAGGTGACGGTGGTCAGGTCCTTGCCGCACTGGCCGCAGTAGGGCTTGTACGGGAAGTACCCGCCGGTGCCGCCGCTGCCGTCGTCCTCGGCGGCCGCGCCGGAGCCCTCGGCGGCCTCCAGCTCGGCCTCGTCGGCGGGCTTCTGCTGCTTCTTGCCCTTGGCCGGGTCCTTCTTGGTGCGGTACTGGTCGAGGATCGCGTCGATGTCGGCGCGGTGCCGCATCGCGTGCAGGATCTGCTCGCGGTACGCCCCCGAGGTGTACTGCTCGGTCTGGCTGATCCCGTCGAACTCGACGCCGAGGTCGGCGAGCGACGCGGCCATGGCGGCCTTGAAGTGCTCGGCCCAGTTCGGGTACGCCGAACCGGCGGGCGCGGGCACCGACGTCAGGGGCTTGCCGATGTGCTCGGCCCAGGACTCGTCGACGCCGGGGACCCCGGCCGGGACCTTGCGGTACCGGTCGTAGTCGTCCCAGGAGATCAGGTGCCGGACCTGGTGGCCGCGGCGGCGGATCTCGTCGGCGACCAGGTGCGGGGTCATGACCTCGCGCAGGTTGCCCAGGTGGATGGGGCCGGAGGGGGAGAGGCCCGAGGCGACCGTGACGGGTTTGCCCGGGGCACGACGCTCCGACTCGGCGATGACCTCGTCCGCGTAGCGGGAGACCCAGTCGGTGGTATCGGTGCTCTGAGCCACGATCGGCACGTCCTCTTGTTCCTCGGGTTTCAGGGAATCTGGCGTAAGCCATTGTCCCAGACGGAAGGACTCGGTCCGGGGTTGCTCCGGCCGCTGCGGCACGGTCGCGTCCGCCCCGGCCGCCGGGTCGCGTTTATCGAGGCGAACCGGTGCCCCTCCCCATGGGACACTTGACGCTCACCCTGATGCACGCCCATTACCAGAACGGAAGCTCATGGCCCCGGTCACGTCCCTCGCCGCATCCGTCCACCAGCGTCTCGCGGACGCCCTCTCGGCAGCGATGGCGTCGGAGACGTCGGGCGGCGCCGCGGACCCTTCCCCTAGCTCTGCGAGCTGGGGAGACCCCATGCTGCGACGCAGCGACCGGGCGGACTTCCAGGCCAACGGCATCCTCGCGCTCGCGAAGAAGACGAAGGCCAACCCGCGGGAGCTGGCCACGCAGGTCGTCGAGAAGATCACAGGCGGTGACCTGCTGGCCGACGTCGAGGTCTCCGGGCCCGGCTTCCTGAACATCACGGTCACCGACCGGGCGATCACCGAGACCCTCGCCGCCCGCGCCGCCGACGGCGACCGCCTCGGCGTCCCGCTCAAGGACAAGCCGGGCACGACGATCATCGACTACGCCCAGCCGAACGTGGCCAAGGAGATGCACGTCGGCCACCTGCGCTCCGCGGTGATCGGCGACGCCCTGCGGCAGATGCTGGACTTCACCGGCGAGAAGACCATCGGCCGCCACCACATCGGCGACTGGGGCACCCAGTTCGGCATGCTCATCCAGTACCTGATCGAGCACCCCGGCGAGCTGTCCCCCGAGACCGACACCGACGGCGACCAGGCCATGTCGAACCTGAACCGGGTCTACAAGGCCTCGCGCGCGGTCTTCGACGCCGACGAGGCGTTCAAGGAGCGGGCCCGCAAGCGGGTCGTCGCCCTGCAGTCCGGCGACAAGGAGACCCTCGACCTGTGGCAGCGGTTCGTCGACGAGTCGAAGGTCTACTTCTACTCGGTCTTCGAGAAGCTGGACATGGAGGTCCGCGACGAGGAGATCGTCGGCGAGTCCGCGTACAACGACATGATGCCGGAGACGGCCCGCCTCCTGGAGGAGTCCGGTGTCGCCGTCCGTTCCGACGGCGCGCTCGTCGTCTTCTTCGACGAGATCCGCGGCAAGGACGACCAGCCGGTGCCGCTGATCGTGCAGAAGGCCGACGGCGGCTTCGGGTACGCGGCCTCCGACCTGTCCGCGATCCGCGACCGCGTCGTCGGGCTGCACGCGACGTCCCTGCTGTACGTCGTGGACGTACGCCAGTCGCTGCACTTCCGCATGGTCTTCGAGGCGGCCCGCCGGATGGGCTGGCTGAACGACGACGTCACCGCGCACAACATGGGCTACGGCACGGTGCTCGGCGCGGACGGCAAGCCGTTCAAGACGCGTGAGGGCAAGACGGTGCGCCTGGAGGACCTCCTCGACGAGGCCGTCGAGCGGGCCACGGCGGTCGTGCGCCAGAAGGCCGAGAAGGTGGGCCTGACCGAGCAGGAGATCATCGAGAACGGCCGGTACGTCGGCATCGGCGCCGTGAAGTACGCGGACCTGTCCACCTCGGCCAACCGCGACTACAAGTTCGACCTGGACCAGATGGTCTCCCTCAACGGCGACACGTCGGTCTACCTCCAGTACGCCTACGCCCGCATCAAGTCGATCCTGCGCCGGGCCGAGGGCAGCGGCCCCGTCGCCCACGCCGAGGTCGAACTCGCCCCGGCGGAGCGGGCGCTGGGCCTGCACCTGGACGCGTTCGGCGAGGTGCTCGCGGACGCGACGGCGGAGTACGCCCCGCACAAGCTCGCCGCGTACCTGTACCAACTGGCGTCGCTGTACACGACGTTCTACGACCAGTGCCCGGTCCTCAAGGCGGACACCCCGGCCCAGGTCGAGAACCGCCTGTTCCTCTGCGACCTCACGGCCCGCACCCTCCACCGGGGCATGTCCCTCCTGGGCATCCGCACCCCGGAACGCCTGTAACTCCTAGGCGAGACCCGCCCGCAGCCGCCGCAGGCCCTCGGCGATCTCCTCGGGCGTCTGGGTCACGAAGCACAACCGCAGGGTCCTCGGGTCCGGGGCGCCGCCGTAGAACGGCGCCCCGGGCACGTACGCCACGTCGTGCCCGACGACCCCCGGCAACCGCTCCGTCGCGTCGTACCCCTCGGGCAAGCGCACCCACAGGAACATCCCGCCCTCGGGCCGATTCCACTCCGACCCGGGGGGCAGCGCGTCCCCGAGCCCCGCGAGCATCGCGTCCCGCCGCTCCCGGTACACCCCGGCGACCCGCCCCACGTGCGCGTCCAGGTCGTACCGCTCCACGTACCAGGCGGCGGCGAGCTGGTTGACGGTCGGCGTGTGCAGATCGGCGGCCTGCTTGGCGATGGCGCAGGCCCGCCGCAGCGCGGCCGGCGCCCGCAGCCACCCGAGCCGCAGGCCCGGCGCCATGACCTTGGAGAAGCTCCCGAGCACCACGGTCCGGTCCTCGGCCCCCGGCCGGGACGCGATCCACGGCACCCGCTCCCCCTCGAACCGCAGCTCCCCGTACGGATCGTCCTCGACGATCCACAGCCCGCGCCGGGCGGCGACCTCGGCGAGGGCGTCCCGCCGCCCGAGGGGCAGGGTCCGCCCGGTCGGGTTCTGGAAGGTGGGCACGGTGTAGAGCAGCTTGGCCCGGTGCTCGGCGACGAGCGCGTCCAGGGCGTCCGGGTCGAGGCCGTCGGCGTCCCCGGGCACGGGCACGACGTGCGCCCCGGCGAAGGCGAAGACCTGGAGGGCCGCCAGGTAGCAGGGGTTCTCGACGAGGACGGTGTCGCCGGGCTCGACGAGGGCGGTGGCGAGCAGCGACAGGGCCTGCTGCGATCCGGTGGTGACGAGGATGTCGTCGGCGCCGGTCGCCAGGCCCCGTGCGGTGTAGCGCCCGGCGACGGCGCCGCGCAGCGCGGGCTCGCCCTCGGTCGTGGAGTACTGCAGGGCCCGCCCGGGCGCGTCCGCGAGGACGGCCTGGTACGCGGCGGCGACGCCCTTCGCGTCGAAGAACTCGGGCGCGGGCAGACCGCCCGCGAAGTTGATGACCTCGGGCCTGGCGGTGACCGCGAGGATGTCCCGCACCGGCGAGCCCTCGATGGCGGCGGCACGCGCGGCGAGCGGCGGTGTGGGGGTGGCGGTGGCGCGGCTGGTGACGGTCATCGAGGGTCCCTTCCGGTACGTGCGTCCCGGCAGGGTAGACATGGGCGCGCCGCCCGCGACACCCTTTTCGGTATGCGGACGGCGAAGCTCCACCACCGCCCGGCCGCCACCGCCGTCCCGGTCTCCCCCGGCCCGGCGGGGCCGCCTCAGCCCTGGTCGGGCGGCTGCGGTTCCTCCCTGCTCCACTTCGTGGCGCCGTTCGGCCACTTGTACTCCGGGCGCCCCGCGTCCGAGCTGGTGCGGAACGGCCTGCCCGCGTCGTCGACGCGCAGCACCCCGGTGCGGCCGCCGGTGGACCACTGCAGGTTCAGGGACCACTGCACGTCGTAGTTCTTGGTGTCGATCTCGAAGTAGAAGACCTCGGGGTCGGACTCGCTCACCTTGTAGGGGAAGTTGCGCTGGCCGGACTTGGGGACGGCGGTGGGCTGGGCGGTGTCCAGGTCGACGCGGAAGGACTTGACGCCCACGGGGCCGCCGCAGCCGTTGCCCGACTGGTAGCTGTTCCACTTCAGCGGCGCGCTCTTGCGGCGCACGTCGACGTCGATGCGCTCCAGTACGACGGTGTCCTCGCCGGTGCCCTGGAGGGTGACCTCGACGAACCCGCCGCCGGCCTGGACGCCGCCCATGGCCCGCACCCAGGTCGGCGCCTCCCGCTCGGAGGGCGGCTGCAGCACCTCTCCCGGCTCCCGGTCGATGAGGAAATTCTGGGCGCACGGGTTCGGGTAGTACGGGAAGGGGCGTACGCGGGCGGTGACGGGGGTGCCCTTCGTGGCGCCGGACGAGCCGGCGCCGGCCTTGCCGCCGCCCGAGGACGTGCCGCCCTCGTCCTTTTCGCCGTCCCCTTCGCTCCCCTCGCCCTTCCCCTTCTCCTTGTCCTTCTTGCCCTTCCTGCCCTTGTCGTCCTGGCCGTCCTCGGCGGAAGGTGTGGCGGAGGGGTTCTTGTCCTGGCTCCGCCCCGTGCCGGACGGGGCCTGATCCGCCGAGGGCACGGCGCGGTCGACGGCCTTGTCCCGGCCGTCGTCCGGGTCACCCGACGCGTTCTGCAGCGCGAGGGCGGTGCCGCCGAGGGCCAGGACGACGCCGACGGCACCGGCGACGGCGAGTTGCCGTCGGCGCAGGCGGGACAGGCGGCCGCCTCGACGTGCCCGGACGGCGGTGGCGCCGGGGGCGGGGGCGGGGGCGGGGGTGCGGGAGACCGGGGAGAGTTCGGAGTCCGGGCGGGGGGCGGCTTCCGGGCGGGGGGCGGGGTCGGGGTCGGGCTGGAACGGGGGCACGGCCTCGGTGGGCTCGGCGGACTCGGGCGCCTCGGCAGCCCCGGTGTCCCCGCCAGCCACAGCAGCCGCAGCAGCCCTGGCAGCCCCGGCAACTCCAGCCGCCTCAGCGGTCCCTGTGGCCTCGGCCGACTCAGCGGCCCCAGAAGTCTCCGCGCCCGCGGCGGACTCCGCCGCCGCCTCCGCCTTCCGCCCCCGCGACACGTCCGCCACGATCCACCGCCGGTGCAGCTCCACCAGCTCCTCGGGGCTCGCCTTGCAGAGTCTGCCGAGGCGCTCCACCGGGGCGAACTCCGTCGGCACGGCGGTCCCGTTCACGTAGCGGTGCAGCGTCGACGTACTCATGTGCAGCCGCTTGGCGAGGACTCCGTAGCTGAGCCCCGACCGGTCCTTCAATTCCCGCAGCAACGCCGCGAGATCACCCGACCCCACGCTTCTTCACCCCTGTCCGCCATTCCAGCCAACCGTTCCAGGGAACCCCTGTTCCCGCAGGTCAGAGCCGGTACGAGCGTTCCACTGTCCCTCGTTGTCCGGCCGCTCTGGCCACCGGGACGACACGCCGCACAAGCTGAAGTCATCCAAGCACGCCGCCCCCGCCAGGTCCTCGGCGCGGCGCACGTCGCTCCCGTCACATTCCGAAGGAAGAGATCGCCCATGCCTGCCTCCGTCCGCCGCCCCCGTACCCGCCTGTTCGCCGCCGTGACGCTCGCCCTCGCCGCGCTCTCGCTCACCGCCTGCGGCAACGACGACGCGTCCGGAACGCGGGACGAAGGCGCCGCGAAGTCCTCCTCCAGCGCCCGGGGTTCCGCCGCGGGCCAGGGCGGGACCGCGTCGGGGGAGGCGGCCGGCGGCACCGACGGGGCGGGCGGCGAGAGTTCGGGCGCCGGCTCCGGCAGCGGCGGCTCGTCCGGCGCCCGGGAGAACTCCGGCGGCGGTACGGGTTCCGACCCCGACGCCCCCGCGAACCGGGTCCCCTGCACAGCGGACAACACCTCGGTCGCCGCCGCGCCGGTGTCCCGCCCCCTCAACCACATGCTGATCACGATCACCAACACCGGCGACAAGATGTGCGACCTGAAGGGCTACCCGATCCTCAAGTTCGACGAGGCCCAGTCGGTGCCGCCGGTCATCGAGGAGAGCAAGCCGCAGGCGGTCACCTCGCTCAAGCCGGGCGCCAAGGGCTACGCGGCCGCGATCCTCTCGGCGGGCGACGGCAGCGGCGGCGAGGGCTACACCGCGCAGAACCTCCAGGTCGGCTTCCAGGGCAGCGACAAGTTCACCGACGCGGCGCTGCAGGCCAAGGGCGTGCACGTCGACGACAAGCTGCGCGTCACGTACTGGATGAGCGACTCGGCGGACGCGCTGACGTCCTGACGCCCCCCCCCGCCACACCTACCAGGACCCACCGGCCGCACACACCCGGCCGGTCCACCCACCACCCAAGAGAAGAAGGCACCCATGCGCACCACCCTCCGCACCCGCACCACCGCCACCACCCTCGCCCTGGCCGCGACCCTCTCCCTGGCCGCCTTCGCGGGCAGCGCGTCCGCGAGCGGCACCGGCGCCGAGGCCACCCCGGTCACCTGCACGGCCGCCCACACCACGGTGACTGTGAAGAAGGTCGACCGCCCCGTCAACCACCTGCTCCTGCGGGCCAAGAACACCGGCACCAAGCCCTGTTACGCCTACCACGCCCCGTACCTGCGCTTCGGCCAGTCGCACGCCGCCACCGCCGTGCTCCGCGAGAGCGTGCCGCAGGCCGTGGTCACCCTGGAGCCGGGCCAGTCGGCGTACGCGGGCATCCGCACGGAGTCCCCCGAGGGCACCGACGGCTTCAGGACCAAGAAGCTCGGGGTCCTGTTCGCCAACCGGGCGATGAACGGCGGCGCCGGCAGCATGACCCACCCGAAGCTGCCCACCGGGGGCGTGTACGTGGACGACTCGGCGTTCGTCACGTACTGGCAGTCCACGGCGTCCGACGCGCTGGCCTGGTAACCCCCGGCCGACGCCGAACGACCGCCCCTCACTTACCTTTTGGTGAGTACCTCACAAAATAGTCGGTACTTGTCGGTCCGTGCGGGCACGGCGAGGATCGAGGTGTTCCTCGGAACGCCTCGAAACGCCGTACCGCCCTCGAAGGAGCCCCGTGCCCGCCACCGACCACACCCCTTCCGACCACCCCGTCTCCGTCCTCGGCCTCGGCCTGATGGGCTCCGCCCTCGCCTCCGCCCTGCTGAAGGCGGGCCACCCCACGACGGTCTGGAACCGTACGGCGGCGAAGACGGGACCGCTCGTCGCGCAGGGCGCGACCCCGGCCGACACCCCTGCGGCCGGGGTCACCGCGAGCCCGCTGGTGATCGTCTGCCTCACGACCAACGACAGCGTGCGCGAACTGCTCGCCCCGCTCACCGCGGAGCTGCGCGGCCGCACCCTGGTGAACCTCACCAACGGAACGCCGTCCCAGGCACGGGAGTTCGCCGCCTGGGCGCAGGAGCACGGCATCGCCTACGTCGACGGCGGCATCATGGCCGTACCGCAGATGATCGCGGGCCCGGGCGCGTACATCCTCTACAGCGGCGACGAGGAGGCCTACACGCGGCACCGCGACACGCTCGCCGCCCTCGCCGACACCCGGTGGGTCGGCACCGACGCGGGCCTCGCCGCCCTGTGGGACCTGGCGCTGCTCACCGCCATGTACGGCATGGGCATGGGCGTCGCCCAGGCTTACGCACTCATCGGCAGCGCGGGCGTGTCCGCGAAGGACTTCGCGCCGCTCCTGTCGGACTGGGTCGTCGCGATGACCCACGGGATCGTGCCGGGCACCGCCGAGGCCATCGAGTCCGGGCAGCACCTCACGGACGTGTCGAACCTGGAGATGAACCTGGCGGTACTGCCCAACTTCACCACCACGTTCGCCGAACAGGGCGTCAGCGACCAGCTGTTCGCGGCCCTGACACCGCTCCTGGAGCGCGCGGTCGCGCAGGGGTACGGCGCCGACGGCCTGTCCCGGATGGTCGACCTGCTCAAGTCCCCCGAGCCGGTCAGGACCCCGTAGGGCAGGAAGACGCCGAGCCGCCACGGCATCACGGGACGAGCACCACCTTGCCGGTCGTCTCCCGGCGCTCCAGCGCCGCGTGCACCTCGGCGGCGTGGGCCAGCGGGAACGACTGGACAGCGGGGGTGAGCCGCCCCGAGGCGGCGGCGGCGAGGGCGCGCCGCTCCTGATCGGGCCGCCTCTCGGGGTGCCCGATGAGCTCCAGGAGCGCGTCGCGGTACGTGATGCCGCGCTCGGCGAGCACGTCCGCACCCGGCACGAACTCCACCTGGGACGCGGACCCGATGGAGACGAACCGCCCCCCGTCGGCGAGGAGTTCGAACGCGGTGGCGGCCTTCTCCCCGCCCACCCCGTCGAGCACGACGCTGACGCGGCGCCCGCCGATCCGGGCGCGCACCTCGTCGCCCCACCCGTCCTCGTCGTAGTCGACACCGACCACCTCGGCACCGCCTCGGCCCCCGAGCTTGCGCACGGCTGCGACCTTGGCGGGCCCACCGGCGGCGCCCACCACGGTGGCCCCCGTCTCGTGCGCGTACTGCACCACGAGCCGCCCCACACCCCCGGCGGCGGACGTCACCAACACCACGTCGTCGGGGCGCAGTTCGGCGACGTCGAGCAGCCCCATGGCGGTGGCCCCCGTGACGATCATGGCGACGGCGGTCTCGAACCCGAGGCCCTCGGGCACCGCGTGCACCTTCCCCACCTCGGCGACGGCCAACTCCGCGTACCCGCCGGGCCCGCCCCCGGACGTCACCACGTGCCGCCCCAGCCACTCCTGCCCCACCCCGGGCCCCACCGAGTCGACCACCCCGGCGACCTCGCCGCCGAAGATCGCGGGCAGCTCCGGCAGCGGCGGCGCGAGATCGCTCGCGGCCCCCGCCCGCATCACGGTCTCGATGAAGTGCACCCCCGCGGCCCGCACCGCCACCCGCACCTGCCCGGGCCCCGGCACCGGGTCGGGCACGCTCTCGTACGAAAGGTTCGCGGCGGGTCCGAACTCGTGAAGAACAACGGCGTGCATCTGGTCCTCCCGGACGTGGGATCGATTCGATGCCCCCACTCTCGAACCTCAACAGCGGTTGAAGTCAAGGGACTCCAACCGCTGTGAACCGCGGCCGCCTCCGTCCGCGCGCACGCCCGAAACGGGCGCCCGAAGCTGCCGCTAGAGCTGCCGCGCCACCTCGGTGGCCCAGTAGGTGAGGATCATCTGCGCCCCCGCCCGCTTGATGCCGAGCAGCGACTCCATGATCGCCTTGTCGCGGTCGATCCACCCGCGCTCCGCGGCGGCCTCGATCATCGCGTACTCGCCGCTGATCTGGTATGCGGCCACGGGCACGTCCGACGCCTCCGCGATCTTCGCCAGGATGTCGAGGTAGGGGCCCGCGGGCTTGACCATCACCATGTCGGCGCCCTCTTCGAGGTCGAGGGCCAACTCGCGCAGGGACTCACGGCTGTTGGCCGTGTCCTGCTGGTAGGTCTTGCGGTCGCCCTTGAGCGAGGAGCCGACGGCCTCCCTGAAGGGGCCGTAGAACGCCGAGGAGTACTTCGCCGTGTACGCGAGGACCGCCACGTCCTCGTGCCCCGTCTGGTCGAGGGCGTCGCGGATGACGCCGATCTGGCCGTCCATCATGCCGCTCGGCCCGACCACGTGCGCCCCGGCGTCGGCCTGGACCTGCGCCATCTCGGCGTACCGCTCCAGGGTCGCGTCGTTGTCGACCCGGCCCTGCTCGTCCAGGACACCGCAGTGGCCGTGGTCGGTGAACTCGTCCAGACACAGGTCGGACATGACGATCAGGTCGTCCCCGACCTCGGCCCGCACGTCACGCAGCGCGACCTGCAGGATCCCGTCGGGGTCGGTGCCCACGGTGCCGAGCCCGTCCTTCTTGGACTCCTCCGGCACACCGAACAGCATGATCCCGGAGACCCCCGCCTCGACCGCCTCCACGGCGGCCTTCCTCAGGGTGTCGCGGGTGTGCTGGAACACCCCCGGCATCGAGTCGATCGGCACGGGCGCGCCGATGCCCTCCCGCACGAACGCGGGCAGCACCAGATCGGCCGGGTGCAGCCGCGTCTCGGCGACCATGCGCCGCATCACGGGGGTGGTACGCAGCCGCCGGGGCCGCGAGCCGGGAAACGAACCGTACGTACTCATTGCCTGAACTCCACCTCACCGGACGGGCTGTTCTCCCACCCACCCGCCCACAGTTCCAACGTGCTGAGCAACAGCCCGCCACCTTCCGGCCCGCCCCGGGGACACATCAGCCCGTCCGGCGCTTGAGGACGTGGCGCGGAGCGCCGATTCGGGGGCGGACCGTCCCACCCGCCACGGCACACCCACCCCGGGGTCCAGGGGCAAAGCCCCGGGATCGGGAAGGGGCGGGATCGGGGAAGGCCCCGCAGGGCACCCTACGGCGCCGCCGCCCGCCGCCGCCGCGCCCCCGGCCGCCGCTCACTCGGCCGCGTGACGGCTTCCCCGGCCTCCAGCGCGGCAGCGCGCCGCCGCGCCCCGAACTCCGCCAGCGCAGCGGCCAACTTGTGCACGGAAGGCTCAGGAGCCATCACGTCCACCCGAAGCCCGTGCTCCTCCGCGGTCTTCGCGGTGGCGGGCCCGATACAGGCGATCACGGTCACGTTGTGCGGCTTGCCCGCGATGCCCACCAGGTTCCGCACGGTGCTCGACGAGGTGAAGAGCACCGCGTCGAACCCGCCGCCCTTGATGGCCTCCCGGGTTTCCGCCGGCGGCGGCGACGCCCGCACGGTCCGGTAGGCCGTCACGTCGTCGACCTCCCAGCCCAGGTCGATGAGCCCGGCGACCAGGGTCTCCGTGGCGATGTCGGCGCGCGGCAGGAACACCCGGTCGATCGGGTCGAAGACGGGGTCGTACGGCGGCCAGTCCTCCAGGAGGCCGGCGGCGGACTGCTCCCCGCTCGGCACGAGATCCGGCTTCACGCCGAAGGCGACCAGCGCGGCGGCGGTCTGCTCGCCCACCGCGGCGACCTTGATCCCGGCGAAGGCCCGGGCGTCGAGCCCGTACTCCTCGAACTTCTCCCGCACGGCCTTGACCGCGTTCACCGACGTGAAGGCGATCCACTCGTAGCGCCCGGTGACCAGGCCCTTGACCGCGCGCTCCATCTGCTGCGGCGTCCGCGGCGGCTCGACGGCGATCGTCGGCACCTCGTGCGGCACCGCGCCGTAGGACCGGAGCTGGTCGGAGAGCGAGGCGGCCTGCTCCTTCGTGCGCGGTACGAGGACGCGCCACCCGAAGAGCGGCTTCGACTCGAACCACGACAGCTGCTCGCGCTGCGCGGCGGCCGAGCGCTCACCGACCACGGCTATGACGGCCTGCCCGCCGTCGGGCGAGGGCAGCACCTTGGCCTGCTTGAGGACCTGCGCGATGGTGCCGAGCGTCGCGGTCCAGGTGCGCTGGCGCGTCGTCGTACCGGCGACGGTCACCGTCATCGGGGTGTCGGGCTTGCGCCCGGCGGACACCAGCTCACCGGCGGCGGCCGCGACCGAGTCCAGGGACGTGGAGACGACCACGGTCCCGTCGGACGCGCCGACCTCCCCCCAGCAGCGCTCGGAGGCCGTACGGGCGTCGACGAACCGGACGTCCGTGCCCTGCGCGTCCCGCAGCGGCACCCCCGCGTACGCGGGCACACCGACCGCGGCCGCGATGCCCGGCACCACCTCGAAGGGGATGCCCTCCGCGGCGCAGGCCAGCATCTCCCCGGCCGCGTAGGCGTCGAGGCCCGGATCACCGCTGACCGCCCGCACGACCCGCCTGCCGCCGCGCGCGCCCTCCATGACAAGATTGGCCGCGGCTGAGGCCGAAGGCCCGTCGCCACCCGCTGACGTGCCGTCAGCGGCCTGCGGGAGAGGTGTGTCCACACCCCCTCGGGCGTGCACACGTACGACATCGAGAACATCCGGCTCGGCGATCAACACATCCGCTCGGGCCAGCGCCTCGACGGCGCGAAGGGTCAGCAGTCCCGGATCTCCGGGTCCGGCACCGAGAAAGGTGACGTGCCCGTGTGCGGGAAGGCCGGGAAGGTTCGAGGTGGGGCTCAAAGTGCTCGCTCCCCCATCAGACCGGCCGCGCCCTTGGCGAGCATCTCGGCGGCGAGTTCCCGCCCGAGTGCCAGCGCCTGGTCGTGTGTCCCGGGCACGGGACCGGTGGTGGACAGCTGCACCAGCGTCGAGCCGTCGGTGGCACCGACGACGCCGCGCAGGCGCATTTCCTTGACAACCTGCCCGTCGGCCAGAAGGTCGGCCAACGCACCCACAGGTGCGCTGCAACCGGCCTCCAGGGCGGCGAGCAGGGATCGCTCGGCGGTCACGGCGACCCGGGTGTACGGGTCGTCGAGCTCGGCGAGCGCGGCGGCGAGTGACGCGTGGGTCGCGGCGCACTCGATCGCCAGTGCCCCCTGGCCGGGGGCGGGCAGAACGGTGTCGACCGACAGGAAGTCGGTCACCTCGTCGATCCGGCCGACGCGGTTGAGTCCCGCGGCGGCCAGCACGACGGCGTCCAGCTTTCCGTCGCGCACGTATCCGATGCGGGTGTCGATGTTCCCGCGGATCGGGACGGCCTCTATGGACGTGCCGTGGTTGCGCGCGTAGGCGTTGAGCTGCGCCATCCGGCGCGGCGAGCCGGTGCCGACGCGGGCGCCGTCGCCGAGCTGCGCGAACGTCAGGCCGTCGCGGGCGATCAGCACGTCCCGCGGGTCCTCGCGCTCGGGCACCGCGGCGAGCGTCAACTCCTCGGGCTGCGCGGTCGGCAGGTCCTTCAGGGAGTGCACGGCGAAGTCGACCTCACCGGCGAGCAGCGCGTCGCGCAGCGCGGTGACGAACACACCGGTGCCGCCGATCTGCGCGAGGTGCTCGCGGGAGGTGTCGCCGAACGTGGTGATCTCGACGAGCTCGACGGGCCGCCCCGTCAGCTCGGTGACCTTCCTCGCCACCTGCCCGGACTGGGCCATGGCCAGCTTGCTGCGCCTGGTCCCGAGTCTGAGTGCCTTCTCGGTCATGCGCGGCCTCGCTTGGGTTCGTCGTTCTCGTGGAGCTGGTTGTGCTGGCCGCCGGCGTTGCTCAGCAGGTCGGCGCGGGAGACGGCGGCGACCGTCTCGGGGTCGAGGTCGAAGAGGGTGCGCAGGGCGTCGGCGTACCCGGCGCCGCCGGGCTCGCTGGCGAGCTGCTTCACCCGCACCGTCGGCGCGTGCAGCAGCTTGTCGACGACGCGGCGCACGGTCTGCGTGATCTCCGCGCGCTCCTTGTCGCCGAGTCCGGGCAGCCTGCCGTCGAGCCGGGCGATCTCGCCGCTGACGACGTCGGCGGCCATGGTGCGCAGCGCGACGACGGTCGGCGTGATGTGCGCGGCCCGCTGGGCGGCACCGAACGCGGCGACCTCGTCGGACACGATGGTGCGCACGGCGTCCACGTCGGCGGCCATCGGCGCGTCGGCGGAGGCGTCCGCGAGGGACTCGATGTCGACCAGGCGCACGCCGGTGAGGCGGTGCGCGGCGGCGTCGATGTCGCGGGGCATGGCGAGGTCGAGCAGGTACAGCGCGGCGGCGCGGGCGGCCGGCACCATGGCGGGCGCCGGACGGCTCACCCGCACCGGGCCGCCCACGGCGGGGCTGTTGTCCACGAGCGCGGCGTGCTGCTCGTACGCGGTCTCGTCGCCGACGTGCGAACCGACGGGGCAGCCGCCCGCGTCCGGGACGGCGGTCCCCGCGGGCTCGTCGGTGCCGGTGTGCGGCGCGATCACGCAGTCGTCGTCATCGCAGGCGGAGCCGTCGTGACCGGCGCGCCCGCCGTCCCGTGCGTCATCCCGTACGTCGTCCCGTGCGGCACCGACGCGTCCCGCGACCGCCGCCGTGACGTCGGCCGCCGTGAGGACGAGCCCCGTGGCGCCGGTGCAGGACACGGCCACGTCGGCACGTGTCAGCTCCCCGGCCACCTCGGCCATCGGCACGGCACGCGCGAGCACTCCCGTGCCGCCCTCGGTGAGGATCTCGGCCAGGCGCTCGGCCCGGTCCAGGGTGCGGTTGGCGACGACGACCTCGTCCACGCCGGAGCGCGCGAGCGTCGCCGCGGCCAGCGAGGACATCGAGCCCGCGCCGATCACCAGGGCGCGCTTGCCCTTGGCCCAGGCGTGCACGGGCTCGCGCCCGGCCAGCTGCTCCAGGCCGAAGGTGACGAGCGACTGCCCGGCCCGGTCGATACCGGTCTCCGAGTGTGCCCGCTTGCCCACGCGCAGGGCCTGCTGGAAGAGGTCGTTGAGGAGGCGGCCCGCGGTGTGCAGCTCCTGCGCTCGCCCCAGCGCGTCCTTGATCTGGCCGAGGATCTGCCCCTCGCCGACGACCATGGAGTCGAGCCCGCACGCCACCGAGAACAGGTGGTGGACGGCCCGGTCCTCGTAGTGGACGTACAGATAAGGAGTGAGCTCCTCCAGGCCGACCCCGCTGTGCAGGGCGAGCAGCGTCGACAGCTCGGCAACGCCCGCGTGGAACTTGTCCACGTCCGCGTACAGCTCGATGCGGTTGCAGGTGGCGAGCACGGCGGCCTCCGCCGCGGGCTCGGCGGCCACCGTGTCGTGCAGCAGCCTGGCCTGCGCGTCGACGGTGAGCGCGGCCCGCTCGAGGACGCTCACGGGGGCGCTGCGGTGGCTGAGGCCTACGACGAGGAGACTCATGCCGGCATCACGGCGGGAACGTCCCCGTCGGGTCCCTTGCGGTGCTTGTCCTTGGCCACGGCGGGCCCGGCCGCGGCGTCGGCGCCGTCGGCGGCGGACTCCTCACCGGCCTTGCGCTGCTCGTGGAAGGCGAGGATCTGCAACTCGATGGAGAGGTCGACCTTGCGCACGTCGACGCCGTCGGGGACGGTCAGGACGGTCGGCGCGAAGTTCAGGATGGACGTGACGCCCGCGGCCACGAGCCGGTCGCAGACCTGCTGGGCGGCGCCCGCCGGGGTCGCGATGACGCCGATCGAGACGCCGTTGTCACCGATGATCTTCTCGAGGTCGTCCGTGTGCTGCACCGGCATCCCGGCGACGGGCTTGCCCGCCATCGCCGGATCGGCGTCTATGAGGGCGGCCACGCGGAAACCGCGCGAGGCGAACCCACCGTAATTGGCGAGCGCGGCGCCGAGGTTACCGATACCGACGATGACAACCGGCCAGTCCTGGGTCAGGCCGAGCTCACGGGAGATCTGGTACACGAGGTACTCGACGTCGTAGCCGACACCCCTCGTCCCGTAGGACCCGAGGTAGGAGAAGTCCTTGCGCAGCTTCGCGGAGTTGACCCCCGCGGCGGCCGCGAGCTCCTCGGAGGAGACCGTGGGAACCGAGCGCTCCGACAGCGCGGTCAGAGCCCTCAGGTACAGCGGAAGCCTGGCGACGGTGGCCTCGGGAATCCCTCGGCTGCGGGTCGCCGGTCGGTGAGTTCGGCCAGTTGCCACGGTGCTCCTGCGGGTAGAGCGGGGCTGAAGGCGGGCTGGCACCCGAAGTCGCGTCCCAAGACCGCCCCGTCGACAGCAGGCTATGTCTTTGTGAACGCGTGCACAAAGATGGTGTCCGATTTGCCCGCCCAACGTGACCGGGGTCACGCACCCCCGGCGCACTTTCCTGGAACCGGCGCACGGCCAGCGACGACACTCAACCGACGGGGGCAAAACCGCACACACTCCTCACGATCCTCGCCCCCGAGACCTCAAAACCGACCCCCGATGCTAAACGACTTTCCGGACAGCTCCGGACGTCACAACCGGCCATCAGGACCGACGGCACCGCACTACCCCAGCAACTCCCGCCGCAGCCGCCCCTCGTCCACCCGCCAGAACGTGTGCTGCTCCCCGTCCACGAGCACCACCGGAATCTGCTCCCAGTACTCCTTGTGCAGCGCCTCGTCCACGGTGATGTCCTTCTTCTCCCAGGCGACGCCCAGCTCACCGCAGACGCGTTGGACCACGGCCTCCGCGTCGTCGCACAGGTGACACCCGGGCTTGCCGATCAACGTCACCAGGCGGTCGCCGGGCACCTTCTTCGCTGTGCCGCCACCACGGCGGAAAAGAGGACTCATGCCCCAAGCTTCCTACGCGGCTCCGCGCGCCGGCACCGGCCCGCACCGCGCCCCGGTGTGACCAGCGCGACACGGATCGTTGACGGGTTCGAATCCCTCCATTCACAGGGGGACCGAACAGAGTGGCTATGCTCGACGGCATGGCCGCTCTCGGTTGGCTCCACCCCCGCAGGCGCTCCGCCACCGCGCGCAGCGTCCTGGCAGGCGAGGCCTCGGCGGAGGCAGCGCGCAAGTCGTCACAGGAGCTGGAAGAGCTCCACGGCCGGGCAGCGGACGCCCCGCCCGACGAGACTGCACCCGAGGCCCCCGAGTTCCCGGTCGCCGGCGACGAGAAGGCCGCCGCGTTCTTCGACCTCGACAACACCGTGATGCAGGGCGCCGCCCTCTTCCACTTCGGCCGCGGCCTGTACAAGCGGAAGTTCTTCCAGCGCCGCGAGCTCGCCCGGTTCGCCTGGCAGCAGGCGTGGTTCCGGATGGCGGGCATCGAGGACCCCGAGCACATGCAGGACGCCCGCGACAGCGCCCTGTCCATCGTCAAGGGCCACCGCGTCGCCGAGCTGATGTCCATCGGCGAGGAGATCTACGACGAGTACATGGCCGAGCGCATCTGGCCGGGCACCCGCGCCCTGGCCCAGGCCCACCTCGACGCCGGACAGAAGGTCTGGCTGGTCACGGCCGCACCGGTGGAGACGGCCACGATCATCGCCCGCCGCCTC
This sequence comes from Streptomyces flavofungini, assembly GCF_030388665.1. Classification (NCBI taxonomy): domain Bacteria; kingdom Bacillati; phylum Actinomycetota; class Actinomycetes; order Kitasatosporales; family Streptomycetaceae; genus Streptomyces; species Streptomyces flavofungini. Next base: position 4,026,344 of record NZ_CP128846.1, read on the forward strand.
GGCCTGACCGGCGCCCTGGGCACCGTCGCCGAGTCCGTGCACGGCGTGTACACGGGCAAGCTCGTCGGCGAGCCGCTGCACGGCCCCGCGAAGGCCGAGGCCGTCCGCGCCCTGGCCGCCGCCGAGGGTCTGGACCTGGCCCGCTGCGCCGCGTACAGCGACTCCCACAACGACATCCCGATGCTGTCGCTCGTCGGACATCCCTACGCGATCAACCCCGACGCCAAGCTGCGCAAGCACGCCCGCGCCCGCGAATGGCGACTGCGGGACTACCGCACGGGCCGCAAGGCCGCGAAGGTCGGCATCCCGGCCGCCGCGGGCGTCGGCGCCCTCGCGGGCGGCACGGCGGCCGCGATCGCCCTGCACCGCCGCCGCCACTGACGGCACACCGCTCCCCAGGGCGACCACTCACAGTGACCATCTCGCGCGAAGGCCCCGGAACCTAGGCCTCCGCAGCCTCGCCGCGCGCGGAAACGACGGCAATCGTTCTGTCTTACCCGCCACGCCCCCCGCCAGTCCCGTTCGTTCAACTCGGCCACAACACGCCCCGCGCCCACCCCGAATGCGCGCTAATCCGATCAACAACCGTTCAATAACCGGTGCTTGATCGACCGCCGATCGGTAACAGAAGCGACGTAATCGATGATTTGAGCAACTGGGTGTAGCGCTGCCTGTACGAAGCGTTATTCTCCTCAGACGCATAACGGACCGTGCACATCGCTACGACGGGTGAACGGTTCGGTACTGCAAGTGATGGAAGCTCTGCCTCTGGGAGTCCCGTGTACCCACACGTCGGGGTTGACGCCTCGGGCCTGGCTACGCTGCGCGCGACGGTCGTGGACCGCCTGCGCGGCTTCGTCCCCACCGCGTACGCCGTCCCCGCCTTCGCCGTCCCGGCACCCGCCGGGCCGTGCTACGCCCTGGCGGACGGCGGTGCGGCTGTGACCAGACGGACGCGCTCCGCCGCCGCCACGACCACCCACCGCCGCCCCGCGGCGGACAGCGACAGCGCCCGCATGATGGAACTCGTCGAGCGCGCCCAAGCAGGCGAGTCGGACGCCTTCGGCCGCCTCTACGACCAGTACAGCGACACCGTCTACCGCTACATCTACTACCGCGTCGGCGGCAAGGCGACCGCCGAGGACCTCACCAGCGAGACGTTCCTCCGCGCCCTGCGCAGGATCGGTACGTTCACGTGGCAGGGCCGCGACTTCGGCGCCTGGCTCGTCACCATCGCCCGCAACCTCGTGGCCGACCACTTCAAGTCGAGCCGCTTCCGCCTCGAGGTCACCACCGGTGAGATGCTCGACGCCAACGAGGTCGAGCGCAGCCCCGAGGACTCCGTCCTGGAGTCCCTGTCGAACGCCGCGCTCCTCGACGCGGTCCGCCGCCTCAACCCCCAGCAGCAGGAGTGCGTGACGCTGCGCTTCCTGCAAGGCCTCTCCGTGGCCGAGACCGCCCGCGTCATGGGCAAGAACGAAGGCGCGATCAAGACCCTCCAGTACCGGGCGGTCCGCACCCTCGCCCGACTCCTCCCGGACGACGCCCGCTAGCGCCGCCCGCACGGCGTCCCGCGACCCGACGTGACGCCCAACTCACCATCCGTGACGGCCTGCTGGCCGTCACGGACTTTGCCGAGCCCTTCGCGGTCCGATCATCTTTCGTCCGTAACCCAAGTGCCGCGACGCTCGTTGTGCGGGATGCAGGCTCCCTGTGGTTGCGATCTGACCCTCCCCGAGCTCCCCGAGAGCGGAGGGAGACCCCATGCGCTCACTCGAACGTGTGGAAGTGTTCAGGGCGTGCAACCCTCAGGACCCCCTGGGGAGTCGACCGTCATGACGAGAGGAGGTGCCGCCAGTGATCGCGAACGTATCGGCACACCGGCGGGCGAACGCCTTCGCCCAGGCCCTGGAGGAGCAGTCCGACCAGGACCCGGCGGCCGAGCAGCCCGAAGATTCCGCCGCGACCTCGGTGGCCGCCCGAGCCGACACCGCGCCCCCCGGCGCGGCCGAGCGCGACCGGATGCTCGCGCTCGCCGACGGACTCGCACGGCTGCCCGCGCCCCAGCTGGACCCCGAGGTCAAAGTGGTCCAGCGGGCCCAGCTGGTGGCCGCCATGGAAGCCATGTTCGCGGAGGGCACGGCGGCGGGCGACGGCACAGGCCCTTCCGTACCGGAGCAGCGCTCCCGAAAAGGCGCCAAGGGCGCCCACCGGGCCGGCCCCCTGCGGAAACTCAAGCCACGCACCCGGCTGTCCAAAGGCATCGCCGCCGGCGGACTCACCGTGGGCGTCGCGGCCGGAGCCTTCGGCGGCGTGGCCGCGGCGAGCGGAGACGCCCTCCCCGGCGACTCGCTCTACGGCCTCAAGCGCGGCATGGAAGACCTCAAGCTCGGCATGGCCGACAGCGACACCGACCGCGGCCGGCTCTATCTGGACCAGGCCTCGACCCGGCTCAACGAGGCCCGCCGCCTGATGGAGCGCTCCCGCTCCGGCCACCTCGACCACGAATCCGTCGGCGAGGTCCGCCGCGCCCTCTCCGGCATGCGCCACGACGCCGCCGAGGGCCACCGCCTCCTCCTCGAAGCGTACGAACGCGACGGCTCACTCGGCCCCATCCAGGCCCTGTCCGCCTTCACCCAGTCCCATCGCGGCAGTTGGAGCGCCCTGCGCGACAAGCTCCCCGTCCAGCTCGGCGACGTCGGCGAGCAGGTCAGCTCCGTCTTCGACGCCATGGAGCAGGAAGTCGAGCCGCTGCGCTCCCTCTTGCCCAGCAGCAAGCCCGACAAGGGCGGCTCCCCCGACCAGGGCCCCCGCCAGGGCTCCTCCACCGGCACCCACCGCGAGGGCCCCACCCCCCGCGACTCCGACGACTCCGGCCGCGACCAGTCCCCGCACAAGCCGAAGCCGTCCTCGTCCGGCCACAAGGAAAGCCAGGAAGGCCTCCTCCCCGGCGTCACCGACGGTCTCCTCGACCCGCCCGCCGAGAAGGCCCCCTCCTCCCCCTCCGACACCCACGAGGACAAGAAGAGCCCCAGCACCAAGCACCCCAAGCCCGGAAGCCCGGAAGTCACCCTCCCGCCCCTGCTCCCCGGCCTCCTCCCGGAACTGGGCATCGAGGGCGAAGACCAGAAGTAACCCCTCCCCCAACCACCGTCCGTCGGGCACCTCTCCCCAGCCCGACGGACGGCCTCTCTCCCCCCGCCCCGCATCACTTCGGCCGAAGCGGCCCGCACTGCCTGCCCGGTACACCTCCGGCCCACCTCGGCGAGGTTTTCAGCCCGTCCGGCGATTGAGGACGAGGCGCGAAGCGCCGATCGGGGGCAGCTGTCCCACCCGAAGGGGACACCCACCCCCGGGGTCCAGGGGCAGAGCCCCGGGACCGGAGAAGGGGCGGGACTGGGGAAAGCCCCGCAGGGCCCCCACCGCCCTAGAAGAACACCGACCTCCGCTGCACCAGCAACTTGTACAGCGTGTGCTGAATCTGCTCCCGCACCTGATCCGTCAGATTGAACATCAACATCGGATCCTCAGCGGCCTCAGGCGGATACCCGTCCGTAGGAATCGGCTCCCCGAACTGAATGGTCCACTTCGTGGGCAACGGCACGGCACCCAACGGCCCCAACCACGGAAACGTAGGCGTCAACGGGAAGTAGGGAATCCCCAACACCCGCGCCAACGTCTTCGCGTTCCCGATCATCGGATAGATCTCCTCAGCCCCCACGATCGAACAGGGCACGATCGGCGACCCCGTCCGCAGCGCCGTGGAGACAAACCCACCCCGCCCGAACCGCTGCAGCTTGTACCGCTCACTGAAGGGCTTCCCTATCCCCTTGAACCCCTCGGGCATCACCCCGACGAGCTCCCCGCGCTCCAGCAGCGCCCCGGCGTCCTCCGCGCAGGCCAACGTATGCCCCGCCTTGCGCGCCAACTCGTTGACGACCGGCAGCATGAACACCAGATCGGCGGCGAGCAGCCGCAGATGCCGCCCGTGCGGATGGTTGTCGTGCACCCCCACCTGCATCATCAGGCCGTCCCACGGCAACGTCCCGGAGTGATTGGCGACGATCAGCGCCCCACCGTCGGCGGGGATGTTCTCGATGCCCTTCACCTCGACGCGGAAGTACTTCTCGTACAACGGCCGCAACAGCGACATCAGGACCTGGTCGGTGAGCTCCTCGTCGTACCCGAAGTCGTCGACGTGATACTCACCCGTCAGCCGCCGCCGCAGGAACGCCAGGCCACCCGCGATCCGCCGGTCCCAGCCACCGCCGCCCCCACCGCGCGGCTCCGGCGCCGAAGCCCGCTCCGCCGCGCCCTGCCCCGCGCTCCGGGGCCCGTCGGGCCGCGCGACCGCGTCGACCGGCCCCACGGCCCCCGCGTCCAGCGGCTCCGCCCCCGGAGCGGCGCCCTCCGGCACATCCCCGTGCAACCGGCCGGGGACCGCCTTGACCTCGCGCACCTTCGCCCCTTCGCCAGGGCGACGCGGCCCTGGCCTGCGGCGCCCCGGCCGCTGGCCGCCCCCGCGCGACCGGTCGTCGTCGAACGGAATGACCTTGGCGTCCGCCATCGTTGACGATCTCCTCAGTTGGCGCTGTGGTGGGCACTGCTGTCGGCTCCGCGTCCGGCGCCGCCCCCGGCACCGGACTTCGTACCACCGGGTTCCGCACCGCCGGACTTCGAACCGCCCCCCGCGAACGGCAGCGCCGCGATCCTCTCGACGGCCCTGGCGAGCGCCTCCGGGGGCAGCAGGCCGGGGCCCCGGCTGCCTACGAAGTCCGCGAAGGTCTCCGCAGTCGTGTACTTGGGCCTGAACCCCAGTGTCTCGCGCATCTGCCGGGTGGCCACCACCCGGCCATGGGTGAGCAGCCGGATCTGCTCCGGCGAGAAGTCCGTGGCACCGAGCGTACGCAGGGCAGTACCCACCCACGTCACCGCCGGAAGCAGCACCGGCAGCGTCGGCCGGCCGAGGCGCCGGGCGCACTGCGAGAGCAACAGCAGGCCCTCGCCCGCGATGTTGAACGTGCCGCTGTTCAGCGTGCCCCGCCGCGGATCGTGCGAGGCGAGGCGCAGCACCTCGACGGCGTCGTCCTCGTGCACGAACTGCAACCGCGGGTCGTAACCGAAAACCGTCGGCAGGACCGGCAGCGAGAAGTACTCCGCGAGCGGCGAATCCGCGGCAGGACCGAGGATGTTGGCGAACCTCAGCACACACACCGCGACATCGGGCCGCCGCCGCGCGAAACCGCGCACATACCCCTCGACCTCGACGGTGTCCTTGGCGAAACCGCCGCTGGGCAGCGACTTCGGCGGTGTGGTCTCCGTGAACACCGCCGGGTCGCGGGGCGCCGAACCGTACACATTGGTGCTCGACTTCACCACGAGGCGCTTCACCGTCGGCGACTTCTGGCAGGCGCCGAGCAGCTGCATCGTGCCGATGACGTTGGTCTCCTTGACCGAGCCTCGGCTGCCGCCCGCGAGCGCGGTGCCGGTCACGTCCATGTGGACGACCGTGTCGACGCGGTGCTCGGCGAGGACCTTGGTGATCGTGGGCTGCCGGATGTCGGCCTGGACGAATTCCGCGCCGCCGAGATGGTGCTCGGGCGGGACGGCGTCGACGGCGACCACCCGGTCGACCTCCGGATCGCGCTGGACACGGCGGACGAACCTGCCGCCCAGTTGCCGGGCCACCCCGGTCACGAGCACGACCTTGCCCAAGATCAGCGCCGCCTTTCCCCAGCCCGCGAGGCGTCAGCATGCGCTCGCCCCGCGGCACGTCTGAGCACTACGTCCGTGGCCCCACGCTAGCGGGTGGATGTTGCGCTGTGATGACCGCGGGACGCGCGAAGTGACGACGGACACACTTGGACGCAAAGATCAAGCCGTTCGCCCGACTTTGAACTGTTGAATCCCCCATGAACGACAAGCCCGACCCGCCCCGGAAAGTTCTGGCCAGAACGTACTGCGGCCCTCCCATCGTTCGATGGGAGGGCCGCAGTACGTTCACTTGCGTTCGCTGACGTCAGCGGTCGCTTACTTCTTGTTGCGACGCTGAACGCGCGTGCGCTTCAGCAGCTTGCGGTGCTTCTTCTTCGCCATCCGCTTGCGCCGCTTCTTGATAACAGAGCCCACGACTACCCTCGCTCACTTCTCGGAACATCCCCACATCGCGGGGACATCGGTGCGGGGCGTCTGGGCCCACACGACCTACGTCGGCCTAGCCTACCCGCCCTGGCGCCGAGCCTGTAATCGAGGGACATCGATCAGGCTGTCTCCACCCCCACATAAGAGTCGCGAAGGTACTCGTGAACCGCGTTCTCCGGGACCCGGAAGGACCTTCCGACCCGGATTGCGGGCAGATGACCGCTGTGCACCAACCGGTACACGGTCATCTTCGAGACTCGCATCACCGCGGCGACCTCCGCCACGGTCAGAAACGCAACCTCGCTGAGAGGCCTCTGGTCAGCAGCCATGACACACCTGAACCTTCCGCACATGACGCGCACCGGCTTCCCCTTCCGGTGACTCCTCGTCGCTGTGCGCTCACTCCCCAGAGTAGGGGCGGGTGATGCGAGTGGGGAAGAGGAGCTGCCATCGGCCGTTTACTGTGACAGACACGCTCGATTGAGTACATAGCGAGTAAGCGGTCGGTAGTAATCAGACCGCACAGCGTCATCAAGCGGAACGACCACGGACACCCGCCCCTCGGCCTCGCCGACGAACAGCGCCGGATCGTCCGTATCCGCCAGACCGATCGCCTCAAACCCCAGCTGACCTGCCCCGCAGACCCAGCCGTGGTCCCCGATGACCAACTCGGGCAGGGGCCCGCCGGAGTCCGCCTGGGCCGTCAGGGCCCGCCGAACCGGGAGTGGCGAATGGCTGTGCGCGCCGGTCTCACTCCCGGTGGGACGCACGCCTGGTTCGCGCACCAGCGCGACGCCTTGTACGTAGTCAAGGTTGTACGTGCGTAGGCCGAACCGGGTCGTTATGTCGACACGGCAACCCTGCGCGGGGGTGAGAACCGTGCATCCCGCCGCCGACAAGGCCTCGGCCAACGCGGCGTAGAAGCCAAGGAGCCGATGCGGGTGTCCAGTCCCGAGCAGCACGGGAACCCGCCGCCCGGCCGCCTCCCGCAGCCGCTCGGCGAACGCGTCCAGCGCCGCCAACGTCCGCTCCGGGTCGATGACATCGGCCCCCGTGGTGTGCCGAGGGTCGCCCGACACCCCGCACTTGTCCGCCATCAACCGCAGCAAGTCTCCCGCGCCCCAGCTCCATTCGGGGTCGAGCCCGAGAAGTATCCGCGGATCCCGCGCCGCGAAGAGCCGATAGCTCCGCAGGCTCTCCTCCCGCGAGGTGGCCACGGGCCCGGCGAGCCGGGCCGCCAGCAGATGCGCGCGCAACGCTCCGGTGCTCAACACGCCCCGATGCTGCCGCACATACCGCCACGGAACCCCGAAAACCCAGAAAACACCCCACACTCGGGCTAACCCCACCCACTTCCCCTCGAAGGACCACTCGCCCTCGCCCTCGAAGGACCACTCTCCAACTCCGAGGGCCCCCGGCTCCCGCCTCCCCCGAGGAAACACCCCTAGGCCAACAATCCCCGCAACGGAAACACCGCCCGCCGGGCGGCCAGCACAGCCTGGTCCACCCGATCCGCGGGGTCGTAGCCCTCCTCCCACGCCCGCCACCTCACGGGCCACCGCCCATCGGTCATCCGCCCGGGCGCGAGCGTCCGCGTCCGGGCGAACACCTCCCGCCGCCATGCCTCAGGCACCTCGACCGAAGGCTCGATCTCCCGTCCGGCGGCGACCGCGACCAGGTGCGTCCAGGACCTGGGCACCACATCCACCACGGCGTAGCCACCCCCACCAAGGGCGACCCACCGCCCATCGGCGTACGCATGCGCCAACTCATGGCAGGCCACCTGCACAGCCCGCTGCGCGTCCAACGAAACCGCCAAGTGCGCCAACGGATCCTCGAAGTGCGTGTCAGCCCCGTGCTGAGTGACCAGAACCTGCGGCCGAAATTCCGCCAACAGCTCCGGCACGACGGCGTGAAACGCCCGCACCCATCCCTCGTCCCCCGTCCCCGCGGGCAGCGCCACATTCACCGCGCTCCCCGCCGCCGACTCCGCTCCCGTCTCCTCGGGCCACCCCGTCCCCGGGAACAACGTCCGAGGATGCTCGTGCAGCGAGATCGTCAGAACCCTCGGATCGTCCCAGAAGGTGGCCTGCACCCCGTCCCCGTGGTGCACGTCCACATCCACATACGCGACGCGCTCGGCGCCCAGCTCCAACAGCCTCGCGATCGCCAACGACGCGTCGTTGTACACACAGAACCCCGCGGCGCTCCCCGGCATGGCGTGGTGCAGCCCACCGGCGAAGTTCACCGCGTGCAGCGCCTCTCCCTGCCACACCGCCTCGGCAGCACCGACCGACTGCCCGGCGATCAACGCCGACACCTCGTGCATGCCAGCGAAGGCGGGGTCGTCCTCGGTCCCCAGCCCATACGCCCCGCGCGCCGACGCGGGGTCCGCGGAGGCCGCCTTCACCGCGTCGACGTAGTCCTCGCGGTGCACGAGCCCCAGCGTCGACTCCCCGGCACGCTTCGCCGCGACCACGTCCAGGTCGCGGTCGAGACCGAAGGCGTTGATCAGGCTTCTCGTCAGCGCGAGCCGGACCGGGTCCATGGGGTGCTCTGGACCGAAGTCATAGCCCGTGACTGCCTCGTCCCACATCAGTTGTGCGCGGCCGCTCATGTCCGTCACCGTATCGGTCCTGTCCGGGAGCGAACGACCGGGCCGACCAGAAGGTCACAAGCACCAACACCATGGGAACGACCATCGCCCCGCGGTAGTTCCACGCGTCCCCGAGCCCGCCCACCAAAGGCGAACCGATCAGGAATCCCACGTAGTTGAAGACGTTCAGCCGCGCCACCGCCGTGTCCGAAGCCCCCGGGAAGAGCCGCCCCGCCGCCGCGAAGGTCTGCGGCACGATCACACACAACCCGATCCCCACCAGCGTGAAGCCCAGGATCCCCGTCCACGCCCCCGGCGCCACCGCCACCACACCGAACCCCGCCGCCCCGACGACCGCACCCCACCGCACCACGGCGACGGCCCCGAACCGCCGCACCCCCAGGTCCCCGACTCCCCGCCCCACCAGGTTCATCACCATGTAGACGTTGTACGGAACCGTCGCCACCTGCTCCGAACTCCCGAGCACGTCCTCCAGATACTTCGCGCTCCAGTTGGAGACGGTCGAGTCCCCGATGTACGCACACGTCATCACGAGACACAGCGGCCACAGGACCCTGAGCCCAACTCCCCCAACTCCCCCACCAGCACTCTTTACGCTCTCCGCACCCGCGCCACCCTCTGCACCCCCTGCGCCCCCTGCACCGCTCTCCTCACCATCACCCGCGTCGACGTACCACCGGCTCCCCACCAACGCGGCCGGCAGCAGCACGACGACCACCGGCAGATACGACACCAGCAGCGACAGGTCCCAGTGCGCGCCCGCCCACGCCAGCGAGGCTCCCACGATCCCGCCCAGGCTGTACGCCGCGTGGAAGCCGAGCATGATGCTGCGCCCGTACGCCCGTTGAAGGCTCACGCCCAGCATGTTCATCGACGCGTCCAACGCCCCGACGGCGAGCCCGAACGCGCCGAGCGCGACGGCGACTTGCCACACCGCGTCGCCCGCACCCGCGCCGAGCAGGGAGAGCAGCACCACGGGCTGCGACCACCGCAGCACCCGGCTGGGCGGCACCGTCCGCACCAGCCGCTCGGTGCACACGCTCCCCGCCCCCGCCAGGATCGGCACGGCCGCCAGGAAGACGGGCAGCAGGCTGTCGGATATCCCGTACTGGTCCTGCAGCGCGGGTATCCGCGTCACGAGCAGCGCGAACGCCACACCCTGCACCAGGAATCCGAGCGCGAGGGAGGCTCTGCCACGCCGCAGCGTTTCCGTCATGGCTGCGAAGCGTAGATCCCCGATCTACCCGTGGGTAGATAGATCACCTCACGACTTTCCCCACCCGCTCAGCGAGCTCTGTCTCACGCAAGCAGTTCAGGCAGCGCGCCCAGCTCGCTGAAGAGCCGGGTGGCATCACGAAGCCGTTCCGCCGGGGTCATGGCGGTGAAGCCGTATACGTCCATCCCGGCCGCGAGTGCCGCCTGCACTCCCAGCGGGCTGTCCTCCACCACGACGCACTGGTCAGGAGCGACACCCATCCGCTCCGCCGCGTGCAGGAAGAGATCCGGTGCCGGCTTCCCCCGCCCCACGTCCTGCGAGCTGAAGATCCGCCCGTCGTCGAACCACTTGTCGAGCCCGGTCTTCCGGTGCCCGACCCGAATCCGCTCGTGGCTGCCGGAGGACGCGAGACAGAAGGGCACCCCTTCGGCGGTGAGCTTCTCCAGTACCTCCACGGCCCCGGCCATGGGCTCGAGATCCCGCTCGAAGGCCGCGAAGACCCGCTCGTGAAAGGTCTCGTCGAAGTCGTCCGGCAGCCGCTTGCCGGACCGTTCCAGGACCAGGTCGTGCACACGGTGCATGGCACCGCCCATGTAGTCCCGCAGGGATTCTTCGTACGAGGTGGGGTGCCCGAGTTCCGTCAGGTACGCGGCGAGCATGGTGTTGGAGATCGGCTCGCTGTCGACCAGGACACCGTCATTATCAAAAATGATCAATTCGTATCGCATGCCTCGACCTTAAACGCAGAAAACCCCCGTGCCGAACGGCACGGGGGTTTTCTCTACAATTAGTTCGGCGGCGTCCTACTCTCCCACAGGGTCCCCCCTGCAGTACCATCGGCGCTGTAAGGCTTAGCTTCCGGGTTCGGAATGTAACCGGGCGTTTCCCTCACGCTATGACCACCGAAACACTATGAAACTTTTCAAACGACCGCACCACACCATCACCATGGCATGGGGTTGTTCGTGGTTTCAGAACCAACACAGTGGACGCGAGCAACTGAGGACAAGCCCTCGGCCTATTAGTACCAGTCAACTCCACCCCTCACAGGGCTTCCATATCTGGCCTATCAACCCAGTCGTCTACTGGGAGCCTTAACCCCTCAAAGGAGGTGGGAGTCCTCATCTCGAAGCAGGCTTCCCGCTTAGATGCTTTCAGCGGTTATCCTTTCCGAACGTAGCCAACCAGCCATGCCCTTGGCAGAACAACTGGCACACCAGAGGTTCGTCCGTCCCGGTCCTCTCGTACTAGGGACAGCCCTTCTCAAGACTCCTACGCGCACAGCGGATAGGGACCGAACTGTCTCACGACGTTCTAAACCCAGCTCGCGTACCGCTTTAATGGGCGAACAGCCCAACCCTTGGGACCGACTCCAGCCCCAGGATGCGACGAGCCGACATCGAGGTGCCAAACCATCCCGTCGATATGGACTCTTGGGGAAGATCAGCCTGTTATCCCCGGGGTACCTTTTATCCGTTGAGCGACGGCGCTTCCACAAGCCACCGCCGGATCACTAGTCCCGACTTTCGTCCCTGCTCGACCCGTCAGTCTCACAGTCAAGCTCCCTTGTGCACTTACACTCAACACCTGATTACCAACCAGGCTGAGGGAACCTTTGGGCGCCTCCGTTACCCTTTGGGAGGCAACCGCCCCAGTTAAACTACCCATCAGACACTGTCCCTGATCCGGATCACGGACCCAGGTTAGACATCCAGCACGACCAGAGTGGTATTTCAACGACGACTCCACGAACACTGGCGTGCCCGCTTCACAGTCTCCCACCTATCCTACACAAGCCGAACCGAACACCAATATCAAACTGTAGTAAAGGTCCCGGGGTCTTTCCGTCCTGCTGCGCGAAACGAGCATCTTTACTCGTAGTGCAATTTCACCGGGCCTATGGTTGAGACAGTCGAGAAGTCGTTACGCCATTCGTGCAGGTCGGAACTTACCCGACAAGGAATTTCGCTACCTTAGGATGGTTATAGTTACCACCGCCGTTTACTGGCGCTTAAGTTCTCAGCTTCGCCACCCCGAAGAGTGACTAACCGGTCCCCTTAACGTTCCAGCACCGGGCAGGCGTCAGTCCGTATACATCGCCTTACGGCTTCGCACGGACCTGTGTTTTTAGTAAACAGTCGCTTCTCGCTGGTCTCTGCGGCCACCCCCAGCTCAGACAGCAAGTGTCATCACCAGAAATGGCCCCCCTTCTCCCGAAGTTACGGGGGCATTTTGCCGAGTTCCTTAACCATAGTTCACCCGAACGCCTCGGTATTCTCTACCTGACCACCTGAGTCGGTTTAGGGTACGGGCCGCCATGAAACTCGCTAGAGGCTTTTCTCGACAGCATAGGATCATCCACTTCACCACAATCGGCTCGGCATCAGGTCTCACCCACAAGAACGACGGATTTGCCTATCGCTCGGGCTACACCCTTACCCCGGGACAACCACCGCCCGGGCTGGACTACCTTCCTGCGTCACCCCATCACTCACCTACTACCAGATCGGGTCAGCGGCTCCACCACTCCCCTTCAGCCCGAAGAGCTCCAGGGCGGCTTCACGGCCTTAGCATCACTGGATTCGATGTTTGACGCTTCACAGCGGGTACCGGAATATCAACCGGTTATCCATCGACTACGCCTGTCGGCCTCGCCTTAGGTCCCGACTTACCCTGGGCAGATCAGCTTGACCCAGGAACCCTTAGTCAATCGGCGCACACGTTTCTCACGTATGTATCGCTACTCATGCCTGCATTCTCACTCGTGAACCGTCCACCACTCGCTTACGCGGCAGCTTCACCCGGCACACGACGCTCCCCTACCCAACCCGAGCGGGCGTTGGCCCTACATGCTGGATTGACACGACTTCGGCGGTACGCTTGAGCCCCGCTACATTGTCGGCGCGGAATCACTAGACCAGTGAGCTATTACGCACTCTTTCAAGGGTGGCTGCTTCTAAGCCAACCTCCTGGTTGTCTCTGCGACTCCACATCCTTTCCCACTTAGCGTACGCTTAGGGGCCTTAGTCGATGCTCTGGGCTGTTTCCCTCTCGACCATGGAGCTTATCCCCCACAGTCTCACTGCCGCGCTCTCACTTACCGGCATTCGGAGTTTGGCTAAGGTCAGTAACCCGGTAGGGCCCATCGCCTATCCAGTGCTCTACCTCCGGCAAGAAACACACGACGCTGCACCTAAATGCATTTCGGGGAGAACCAGCTATCACGGAGTTTGATTGGCCTTTCACCCCTAACCACAGGTCATCCCCCAGGTTTTCAACCCTGGTGGGTTCGGCCCTCCACGAAGTCTTACCTCCGCTTCAGCCTGCCCATGGCTAGATCACTCCGCTTCGGGTCTTGAGCGCGCTACTAAACCGCCCTATTCGGACTCGCTTTCGCTACGGCTTCCCCACACGGGTTAACCTCGCAACACACCGCAAACTCGCAGGCTCATTCTTCAAAAGGCACGCAGTCACGACTACACAGCAAGCTGCATAGCGACGCTCCCACGGCTTGTAGGCACACGGTTTCAGGTACTATTTCACTCCGCTCCCGCGGTACTTTTCACCATTCCCTCACGGTACTATCCGCTATCGGTCACCAGGGAATATTTAGGCTTAACGGGTGGTCCCGCCAGATTCACACGGGATTTCTCGGGCCCCGTGCTACTTGGGTGTCTCTCAAA